>JAFQKV010000115.1 GCA_017414715.1 Clostridia bacterium | reverse complement strand
GCAGCTAATATTCAAAAATACCGTAAGAAGTGCGGATTAACACAAGAGGAACTTGCGAAAGAGTTGGGTGTAACTTTTCAAGCGGTTTCAAAATGGGAAAATGCAAAAACTGCCCCTGATATATTGTTTTTGCCGACAATGGCAGATTTGTTTGATTGCTCTATTGACGATTTGTTTTCTTATGTTTCGAAAAACAACAGGCAAGAAATAAATATAATACCTGATATGCAAGTTCCCGATGAAATGAAGGATTTTGTCGAAAAACAAATACGAAGTCAAATTGGCAAAGATGATAGTGCAGATAAGTTTTTAAGTATAGTTGCAGAAAACATTGACGGTAAATTTAAGTTGACCGATGATAATATCGAGCGATTGTTAGATGCATATAGGGATTTATATAAAGGTATGAGAAAAAAGTAAAAACTTTGGTTTTCAGGCACAATTTATTCGTGTCATTAAGTTCAAAACTCCCAAAAGAAAAACACACCACACAGTGTGTTTTTTTTCTTTTGTGTGGTAATCTCCGGAATCGAACCGGGCCTTGACATTAAAATCCTTTTCCTTCTTGCGATCGGATCGAAATTATTGTATAATACGAAGCTGTAAATCGTAGTTTGTCCAGGAGTCGAAGGATGGAGCATTTTGAAAAAACGCTGCATAGCGAAGTGAAATTTTCAGGGCGCATTTTCACCGTAAAAGAGGACTCCGTATTGCTTGAAAACGGGGAAGAGGCACGCCGTGAGGTGGTTTGCCATAACGGAGGCGTGTGTGTTGCCGCGCTG
The DNA here is from genome assembly GCA_017414715.1 of Clostridia bacterium. Lineage (GTDB taxonomy): Bacteria > Bacillota > Clostridia > Oscillospirales > QAMX01 > RGIG1911. The sequence continues at coordinate 42,027 of JAFQKV010000115.1, read as the reverse complement.
ACGGATGCCGACGAGCTCCTGCTCGTGCGGCAGTATCGTTATCCCTACGGAGAGGTGCTGCTGGAGCTTCCGGCGGGAAAGCTGGAGGCCGGTGAGGATCCTTTCAAGGCGGCATGCCGTGAGCAGCGGGAGGAAACGGGAACAACCGGACGGAATTATGTTTCCCTCGGCAGGCTCTATCCGACACCGGGCTACTGCGGTGAGGTCATCCATATGTGGGCCTGCCGTGTTGCGGAAAGTCTGGAGCAGCGGCTGGATCCCGACGAGTTTCTGGACGTGGTAAAGCTTCCGCTGGAGAAGGCGGTCGAATGGGTGATGGATAACCGGATCCCGGATTCCAAAACGCAGGTGGCGATCCTGAAATGCGCCGCATTGGTCTCTGCGGGGAAGCTGTAGGATATCGAAAGGAACGGCAAAGATTTGAATTATAATTACCATACCCATACCCGGCGGTGCGGACATGCCGTGGGACAAATGGTAGAATACGTGCAGGCGGCGATTGCCGGTGGGATAAAATACATGGGCTTTTCCGAGCATGCACCCTTTGGATTCCCGGGCGGCTACGAGTCCTGCTATCGCCTGCCTGTGTCAGAGACGGAGGCATATTTTCGTGAAGGTAACGCGCTTCGGAGCGCCTGTGCCGACCGTCTGGAGCTGCTTATTGGGTTTGAAATGGAGTATTATCCCGCCTATTTCGAGGACATGACGGCATACGCCCGCAAATCCGGCGGTGAATACCTCGTGCTTGGGCAGCATTTTATCTATAACGAGATTCCGGATAAGATCCACGCCACGAGCATCAGGGAGGATCTGGAACGGCTGCGCGAATACGTGCGCTGCGTGGTGTGCGGAATGGAGAGCGGTCTGTTCTCCGTTGCGGCACATCCGGATCTTGCGCGCTTCTCAGGCGATCCGGATATCTATCTTGAGGAAATGCGCCCCATTTGCAGCGCGGCAATCGAGACAGGTGTTCCGCTGGAGATCAATTTCCTGGGAATACGGGACGGGCGGCATTATCCGCGGGAAGATTTTTGGAAGCTTGCGGGGGAGATGCATGCGCCGGTGACATTTGGCTGCGATGCGCATGCGCCGCAGGATGCAGCTGACCGAGCATCCCTTGCGGCCGCGCAGGATCTGGTCAGCCGATACGGGTTAAACTATATCGGACGGCCGGAGATCCGCAGACTGTGAGCCTTCACGAATGAGAGCGAGAAAGGCTTCGGCGGCAGAGGAAAGTGCACCCTCGCGCAGATAGGCGCAGCCGATGGCGCGGGGCGGAATGGGCGGCTGGAGGTTCATTTTGCGGACAGTACCCTTGCCGAGCGCTTTTTTTGTAAATTCCTCTATAACGCAGGACACGCCGAGATGAATGGATGCAAAACGGATGAGAAGATCGTAGGCCGCGATCTCGATCTGCGGATGCAGCCGGATACCGCGCTCCGCAAAGAGCGTGTCGACATAATTTCGAGAGGTGGAATTTTCTTCAAGAAGGATCAGAGGAAATTCCGAGATCTCGGCCCAGGAATAAGATTCTTTTTCTTCTTCCTCCGGGCCGCAGACGAAGATATCGTGGACGGTGAGGCAGGGCTCAATGCAAAGATCCTCGTCCGGCACCGGCAGATTGACAAAAGCAAGATCTGCCTTGCCCTCACGCACCTGCTGCAGCATATCCTCGGAATAGGAGTTGGCCATCTCGATACGGATACCGGGATAGGTCGCATGAAAGCGCTCCAGATAGGGAAGAAGATACTGGCTCGTGATGGTATCGCCCGCGGCGATGATGAGTGAGCCCTCGGAAAGATGATGAAGCCTTGCCAGCAGCGTTTCACCCTGCTCCAGGGCAGACATGGCGGTCTCCACCTTGCGGAAGAGGAGCTCACCTTCGCGGGTCAGGGAAATCCCGCGCCGGGAACGAACGAAAAGCCGGGTGTTCAGGCTTTCCTCAAGCTGGCGGATGGACTGAGAAATGGCCGACTGGGAGATGTACAGCTCCCGCGCGGCTGTGGAGAAGGAGGCACAACGTGCGGTTTCGTAAAAGATCCGGTAGGCATCGAGACGGTTTTTCATATAAGCACACCTTATTGCAGTAGTTAATATTATATAGTTTACTTATGCCAACAAATGTATTATAATATAAGCGCAGAAAAAGTCAAGCACCGGGAGGTATTTTGATATGGAAAGAAGAACTGGTACGGTTTCCCGCGGTATCCGCTGTCCCATCATCCGTGAGGGCGACGATATTGCCGGTATCGTTGTTGAAAGCGTTGTCGGCGCATCTGAGGCCGAAGGCTTTGCGCTGCACGACCGCGATGTCGTTGCCATTACCGAGTCCGTTGTTGCCCGTGCACAGGGCAATTATGCATCTGTGGATGCCATTGCTGCGGATGTCCGCGCAAAGCTTGGCGGGGAGACGGTGGGTGTCATTTTCCCCATTCTCAGCCGCAACCGCTTTGCCATCTGCCTGCGCGGCATTGCCAAGGGCGCAAAGAAGATCGTTCTTATGCTCGGCTATCCCAGCGATGAGGTGGGCAACGCCCTCGTGTCCCTCGACCAGCTGGACGAGGCTGGCATCAATCCCTATTCCGACGTGCTTACCGAAGCAAAATACCGCGAGCTCTTCGGCGAAAATCCCCATCCCTTTACCGGCGTGGACTACGTCCGCTACTACGGCGATCTCATCCGTGCATGCGGTGCCGAGGCAGAGATCATTTTGGCCAACAATCCCCGCGAGATTTTGAAGTACACAGACTGTGTGCTCAACTGCGATATTCATACCCGCGCCCGCACCAAGCGTATCCTGAAGGCCGCCGGTGCCAAGTTCGTTGTCGGCATGGACGAGATCCTTACCGCGCCTGTGGAAGGCAGCGGCTACAACTCCAAGTACGGCCTGCTCGGATCCAACAAGTCTACTGAGGATATGATCAAGCTTTTCCCCAACGAGTGCTTTGACCTCGTGGAGGATATTCAGAATCGCCTGTTTGACCGCACCGGCAAGCACATGGAGGTCATGGTTTATGGCGACGGCGCCTTCCGCGATCCCGTCGGTAAGATCTGGGAACTTGCCGATCCTGTGGTTTCCCCGGCCTACACCAAGGGCCTTGAGGGTACGCCCAACGAGCTGAAGCTCAAATACCTCGCGGACAACGATTATGCCGACCTGAAGGGCGAGGAGCTTCGTGCCGCCATCGAGGCAGCCATCCGAAAGAAGGATGACGATCTGGTGGGCTCCATGGCCTCTCAGGGAACAACGCCCCGCCGTTTGACTGACCTTATCGGTTCTCTCTGTGACCTGACCAGCGGCTCCGGCGACAAGGGAACCCCCGTCGTCCTTGTTCAGGGCTATTTTGACAACCTGGCAGACTAAAGTCTGTATATTGCAAAATGACTCCGGTTTTGGTATACTTAAAGCATACCAAAACCGGAGTTTTCATGTTATGAATGTTTCTGTTAACTGTCAGCACTTTATGAATTCGGCTCCCGGAGAGACAGCCCGTTCGCTTAAGGAGACTCTGGCTCTTTGCGCGTCTGCCGGCTTTCGCTTTTTTGATCTTGCCACCGAGGATATCGCCTTTGCGGATGATATTGCAGAATATATGGCGGAAAACGGTCTGCAGGTGGGGCAGAGCCATATGCCCTACAATCGTTATAAACGTGCAGATTATGCCGATTTTTCTGCCCGGGTGCTTACCTGTGCCGAATGTGCCCGTCGGCTCGGAAGTCCTCTTCTCGTGGTGCATGCGGATGAATTTGATTTTTCTGCAGACAGTTTCAGCCTCGACCGAGCCCGGGAATTCAATGCCCGACTCTTTGCGCCCCTTGCTGATTTTGCGGCAAAACACGGCATGCGTATCGCCTTTGAAAATGTCTTTGTTGAACATAATCGGCAGGATACCTACCGTTATTGCTCCAGAACCGAGGAGCTGCTTTCGCTTCTGGAGGCTTTTCCGCGGCAGCTTACAGGAATCTGCTGGGATTCCGGCCATGCCAAAATGAGCTACGGAAAGGAACATGTTGAAGCATTGATGCGTGTTGCGGATCGGGTGATCGCAACGCATATCCACGACAATTATTATGGCCGGGATCTGCATCTGCCGCCCTTTATGGGGAACTGCGACTGGCCCGCCTTTATGCGCGCCCTGCGCAGCGGCGGATTTGATGGCAACCTGAGCCTTGAGCTGCATTATGACCGCGTGCCGCAGGATATCCTGCCGGAGTGGATGTGTTGGCTCTACCGTTCGGTCTGCAGGCTTTCGGAAATGTAAAAACAAAAAAGTAAAGAGCGCATACAAAACTGTATGCGCTCTTTTTAAACTTTTTCAGGCCTTAGCGATACTTCTTCTTGCGAGCCGCTTCGGACTTCTTGCGACGCTTGACGCTGGGGCTTTCATAATGCTCTCTCTTACGGAGTTCGGAAAGCACGCCGGACTTCGCACAAGTTCTCTTGAATCTGCGAAGCGCGCTGTCTAAGGTCTCATTTTCTCTCAGATGAACTTCTGACACTGTTTTCACTCCCCCCGGGTTAGGCATGCCGTCCGATCGGACGATAAGAATATTATATCTCTTTTAAATGTGTTTGTCAATAAAGAATTTGCATATTTTGTATGAAAATCTTTTGCTAAGCACTATTTGAGGACTTTGGCGTAATAGTCGTTGTCCAGAATGAGGGGAGAATACTTGAATTTGTTGGCAACGGTCTTCTTGATGCGGGAGAGATACTCCTGGGAGATCTCCTCGCCGGTGAAGCTCGTGACCTCGCCGGTCTTTGCATTGTAGGAGCACTTATCGGTGATCCAGCTGCGGGTCTGGAAGATGGCGAGAGGCTCGGAATCGGAGAAAACATCGCGGCCCATGAGCAGACGGGAATCGTATTCCAGACCGAAAAGATTGGAAATGGTGGGGATGATGTCGAGGCTGGAGATGGGATCGTCAATGACCTCATGCTCCATGCCGGGCTTCCAGATGATGAGGGTGGACTTGAAGAGCTCAAAGGTCTGGTCGATCTCGTGGCCGACAAAGGCGCTGTGATCCTCAACAGAGAGTCCGTAGGGATAGTGGTCTGCGCTGATGACGAAGACGGTGTTCTCCAGCTTTCCTGCCTTTTCCAGTTCGTCAATCAGGTATTTCATGGAATTCTCAAGCTCAAGATTGCAGGCGAGGTATGCGCGGCAGCCATCGGAGAGGTCCAGATGTGCGACCTCTTCCTTGTGCTTTTTGGACTGGTAATTCCCGGTAAAGGTATAGAGCTGGTGACCGGAAACCGTCATGTAATAGGTGTGGAATCTGTCGTTGTTGATGTATTCCGGCAGGGTGAGCTGCATCATCTCCAGATCGGATTCCGGCCAGGTCTTGCGGACGTCAAGGCCGTTGCCGTAGCCCTTGTAGATATAGCCGATATTGGGGTGAGACTGATCGCGCTGGTAATAGGTATAGGTGTGGTTATGATAGGCGAGCGGATCGGGATAGCCGAGCTTCTTGAACTGGTTGCCCATGCAGAAGGGCATGTAGTTGTTTGCGGACAGCTTGAAGGAACGGACACCGGATTTGGGGATCAGACCGGTGCAGGCAACGTATTCACCGTCGGTGGTGGAGACGGGCCAGGAGGAATTGTAGAAGTTTGTAAACTCAAAGCCCTCTGTGGCCATCTTTGTCAGCGTGGGAAAGAGCTCGGGGAACATCTGGGGATAGCGGGAGAAGGATTCGGCTGTGATGAAGATCAGGTTGCAGCCTTCAAAAATGCCGGTCTTTTCATTTTTCTTCGTGGGAGTCAGGGAACCGAAATACTCGTGCATTCCCTTCAGGGTGGAATTGGTTTCTGCGGCGGCGAGAGCGGCAAAGTCGATGTCCATCACGTTGTCGCCGTAAACGATCTCGGAGGGCTCGGGAGTGGGCTCGACGGTGGGAAGGGGATCGTCGGAGCCCGGCTCATCGGAGATGTCGGGATCAACGGTGCGTTCCTCAAAGCCGAAGATGAGGCGCTGGAAGTCAAGGCGCATATTGGTGACCACGCCGAGCTTTTCCTGTGCGACGGAGGGTACGTTTGCATTGAAATATACCGTCTTGGAGGATGCGGGGCCGTTGCCGGAGAAAAGCAGGCAAAGCAGCGTGAAAAGATAGGCGGCAAGGGCGGCAGCCGCAAGCAGAGCCTTTGCGGGCAGCGGCGTGCGCTTCAAATTGATCCGGCGGCGACCGAAAATACAGAAGAGAACAAGAGGAATGACCATCAGAATGAGCACAAAGAGCCGCTGCCAGATGGTCAGCAGGATGATATCCATGAATTCCACCACCTGCCCCGGCGTGGTGAAGGAGAAGGCGGCCATGGGCACCTGAAATACGGTAAAATATACCATCTGGATGCCGAATAATAGATAGATCGCAGCAATAAGCCCCGTTGCAACAGCGAAATTCACCTTTCGGTTCTTTGAAAGGGTGGATAAAAGGGCAAAAACGAGGGCGGTCACCACGGAAAAGAGGGTGGAATAAATGAGTCCCGCGCCGAAGAAGGATTTATAGATGGTAACGCGGAAGACAGTCTCCATCCAGATAAAAGAAAGGGCGAAGAAAATGGGAAGATGCCAGAGGGAGGAAATGCGGCGCTTGCGCGTGGGAGTTGTCGGTTTGAGCTTGATATCAATACTTTCCATGCTTTGAGTTTTCCTTCTTTCGGTATGTTTTATGCCAGTGGCCGGAAATAGAGGCCGCGGGTAAAGTTTTTCGGTGCTGTACCGGAATCCTGCAGATATGCGCGGACAGTTCTGTCAACTTCTTCCGGCGTTTCTGTGGTAAATTGCAGCCGCAGCAGGGAGATCCCCGCGCGGTAAAGCTCCTCCTGCCGGTCGGGCAGCCACAGAACATGGGCGTTGAGGATGCGGCTGCGGCAGCCGAAGCCCTTCAGGACGGGAAATTCCGCCCCCATGCGGTCGGAAAGTCTGGCCTCACCGCAGGTGCCGCAGATGCCGCCGTTTTTGAGAATACAGTTCTCGCAGATCATACCCGGCAGATGGCCGTAGGCAACGGCCTCCAGCGGGAGAGAGGAGCGCAAGCCCTTCATGGAGGCGAGCGGCAGCTCAAAGGACACGGTGAGGGCGGAGAAACCGAGCTCCGCAAAGGTGTCCGCCGCAGGCGAATTGAAGAGGTTGAGCCCCGTATCGCCGCAGAGGATCAAACCGGCCGCCTGCGCCGCCTCAATCATGCCGAGGTTGGAGATATAGGCAAACCGTGCGCCCCTCTTTTTGGCGGAATGGGCGAGGCGGCGGACGTTCTCCATCTCGCCCGGCCGGGCAACGGTCGGCATGACCGCGGCGAGGGCAACATCCGTCGGAAGCGGAATACCTTCGGAAAAGGCCTCCAGCGGCAGGGCAATGCAACGGGGGGAAAGGGAGAGCACCGTGTCGGTGATCTGCTCCGCTTTTTCGACAAACACGGTATAGCCGCGCGTCTGCGAGGGAAGGGTGGGAAGCGGTTCCGGAAGTGCCCCAATCCTCGGCGCGGGAACTTCGCGGCGGGCGGCGGACAATCGCATCAGTGCATCGCGCCGCAGTGCCTTGACGGCAGAGAGCGGCACATGAGCGGATTCATCAACCATAAGCTCCGCCTGTGCCCGGTAGGGCGTTCCGCCGGTGGCACATAGGGCATCGATGATCCGATCCGGGGAGAGTATTGTGCGTGCAGGTGATAGAATGTCACCGGAGAGCGCTACAGTCCGGATCCCGTCGGTCGCCTGCAGTCGAAGGGGCGCGCCGACACGTCCGGAAAGAGTAAGCGTCACATTGACACGCGGTGTTTCATGTCCCTCGCGGGAAACGTAGTCCGAAAGCCGCACGGCATCATCCTTGCGGGTGCCGAACATGTGGGCACCGCGCCGGTCATTGAAATAACCATCGGTAAAGCCGTCACGGGAGAAGGCATCTGCCAAAAGCTGTTGTTCCTCCTGTGTTGCGGCACGCATGTCATCCAGACAGGCAGCATACACACCGGTGACCGCGGAAACGTAGGCAGGACTCTTCATGCGGCCCTCGATCTTCAAAGAGGATACGCCCGCATCGGAAAGCGCCGAAAGATGCCGGGAAAGGTTGAGGTCTTTCAGACTTAAAGGGTATTCATTCTGTTCGCTGCCGGGCAGACGGTAGGGAAGGCGGCAGGGCTGGGCACACAGGCCGCGGTTACCGCTGCGGCGGCCGATGAGCGCGGACATGTAGCACTGTCCGGAATAGCACATGCACAGAGCGCCGTGGGCAAAGACCTCCGTTTCTAGCCCGCCGTTCCGGGTGATCTCGCGGATGTCTTCAAGACTCAGCTCCCGGGAAAGCACGGCGCGCTGAAAGCCGAGCCCTGCCGCGATGCGGACACCTTCGGTATTGCAAAGGGTCATCTGGGTGCTGGCATGCAGAGCCATATCGGGAAGCAGGGCCGAAAGAAGACGCGCAACGCCGACATCAGCAACGATAAGTGCATCGGCGCCGAATGCCGCGAGCTTTTCCGCGTAGGCAAGGGCGGAGGGAAGCTCTGCATCGGTCAGCAGAATATTCAGGGTGATGTGCGTTCGAACGCCCCGTTCACGGCAGTAGAGCAGCGCCTCGCGCAGCTCATCTTCGGTGAAATTTTTGGCATTGCGGCGGGCATTGAATTCCGGTCCTGCCATATATACGGCATCTGCGCCCGCCTCGACGGCGGCCCGCAGGGCCTCAAAGCTCCCTGCGGGAGCAAGCAGCTCCGGCCGCATCACAAAAGCTCCATCATGCATACGGCGTGGGCGGCAATGCCGGCTCCCTCGCCGGTGAAGCCAAGCCCCTCTTCCGTGGTAGCTTTGACGGAAACGCGATCGGCGGAAATGCCGATGGCCGCGGCAATATTCTCCCGCATCTCCGCAATGTGCGGTGCAAGCTTCGGCCGCTGGCAGAGCACCGTAGCATCCACGGAGGAGGTGCGGTAGCCATTCCCGCGGCAAAGGGCCGCAACGCAGGACAAAAGCTTCAGGCTGTCCGCGCCGGCATAGGCGGGATCGGTATCCGGAAAATGTTTTCCGATATCACCGAGCGCAAGGGCGCCGAGCAGGGCATCCGCCACGGCGTGGGTCAGCACATCGGCATCGCTGTGGCCGAGAAGCCCTTTTTCGTAGGGGATATCCACGCCGCCCAGAATGAGCCTGCGGCCTTCAACAAGGCGGTGAACGTCATAGCCGTGGCCGATCCGACAGGACGGCATATCTAAAAATGCACGTGCGATGATAAAATCCTCCGGTGTTGTGATCTTGATGTTGCGGGGACTGCCCTCCACGATGTGGACCTCTGCCCCCGCAGCCTCAGCAGCGGAGCAGTCGTCCGTGGGAACATTTCCCCGTGAAAGAAGCGCGTCATAGCCCCGGGTAAGAAGATCACGGTCGAAGACCTGCGGGGTCTGCGCGTTCCAAAGAAGGCTGCGGTCGGGGGTTTCACGGATGATGCCCTCCGTCACGGATTTGACGGTATCCCGCGCGGGGACGGCAAGGGTCGCGGCACCGCAGGCCGCCGCTTCTGCGATAACTGTTTCAATATCATGAACAGCGACGAGGGGGCGGGCACCGTCATGGATCGCAACAAGGGATTCTGTTGCGGCGGAAAGACCGAGTCGGACACTTTCTGCCCGCGTGCTTCCGCCAAGAATGACGGTGTAGGGCTTTGTCAGTACCTCTGCACACAGCGCATCGACCCGGTCGCGGGAGCATTCCCGTGTGACCACCACAAGATCCCGCACGGAGGCGGTGGAATTGAGTGCGGAGAGAGTTCGCCACAGGACGGAATGTCCGCATAGCGGAGCAAAAAGCTTGTCCTCGCCGCCGTTTCTGCGGGATGAGCCTGCCGCGGCAACGATGCATGTGCAGGCGTGCGTATCAAACTGCGGCATTTGAAAACCTCCTCCTTGTCTGTGGTGCGGGCATGTGAATTCTTTGCCTTATATTATACCACAGCTCTTTGCAAAAATCGACAATCTCAAAGAAATCTTCATAAATCATATACAACAATGCGGCAGACAGATGCGATGGTCTGTCTGCCGCTGCGTTTTGCTTTATTCCTGCCGTCCCAGATATTTTTCCCGGGTGGCGGCACCGCCGCGAATGTGGCGCTCATCCCGATTGATATCCAGCACTTGCCGAACTTTCCGGAATAGTGTCGGATCCAGCCTTTCCAGGCGCGCGGTTACGTCCTTATGCACCGTGCTTTTGGATATGCCGTATTCTTTTGCCGCGGCGCGCACGGTGGCTCCCTTTTCAACTATGTAATGGGCGAGGGTGATCGCCCGATCCTCCGGCTGTCCTTTCACTGCGACCCTCCTGCATACAGATGATGTTACATTGTATGCAGAATATCGGGAAAATAATAACAAAATCGCACTGTAAATATGTCCGGAAGAAACAAGATAAATCAGGCAGGGAGATCCTTTCGTGCCAGTTTCTTATGCTTGCTTTTCGGTTGGCAGGAGCCGTGTGTAATGCACCTGCCTGTGACACCCGAGCTGGGGGATAAACTCCAGACGGTTCGTGTGATGATAACGAAAACCGCACTTTTCCCCGACACGGCGGGACTGCTCGTTTCCGTCATGAAATCCGCACCAGAGCGCGGTGCAGGAAAGCTTGTCAAAGGCGTAGCGGATCACCCGCCGGACGGTCTCCGGCATCAGCCCCTGTCCCCAGTAGGGGCGTGCAAGCCAGTAGCCGATCTCTGCCTCGCCTTCCGCAAGGGGCGCGTGGGCGGCCTCACCCTGCATGAGGCTGACGGAGCCAATGACTTCATCTGTCTCCCGCAGGACGATCGCCCAGCAGTTGGGACGGCAAAGCACCGTGCGGATGACCGCGAGACTGTTTTCGCGGGAAGTGTGCGGCATCCACCCGCAGCGGGGCCCGATCTCCGGATCACGGGCGTGGGTATAGAGCATTTCGGCATCGCTTTCCCGCCATGGGCGCAGAAGCAGCCTTTCGGTGTATAAGTTCATGTTTCGATCTCCTTTGTCCGACAGGGGTAACATAACACGGATAACGCGGCTTGTCAAGATTCCTGTTGCATATTTCTGCAATGTATGCTATACTTGTACTTGTGATCGGGGACGGCACCCATAGCAAAAAACGGCATCACGCATTTACAATAAGGGGATGATACCCATCGAAAAAAACATTTTTGTTGTAGATGAACAAGGAAATAAATATGAGGCGACCTACCCCAAGAGGGCGAAAGGTCTTGTTAAAAGTGGCAGGGCACGCTTCATAGACGAAAACACCATATGCCTTGCGTGTCCGCCAAAAATGAAATTGGAGGACAAAACAATGTCAGAAAATATGATAAATGAAGTTGTTGAGCAGAGCATTCCCGAAGTAGTAGAGCACAAAACTCCCGAAGCAGCAGAGCAGAAAACTCCCGAAGCAGCAGAGCAGAAAACAGTGTCCAGATTTACAGTCGAACACGCGCTGGAGAGATTGGATGCGGTTTCCCGTGATACGGCTTATCTGACGGAGGCACTGGCAAAGCTCACGAGCCTGGAATCCAAAGGCCCGGGCGATGTTAGTACAGGAGAGCAGGCACGCGCCATTGCCGAGGTGGTAAAGGCGCGGGAGCGGACCAATCAGCTGCTCATCGAGATGTACCGGCAGATGTACAAATATCTGCGGCCCGAGAAGCCGAACGCCGATATGGGTTGGACGGGTAAGCCGCCGATCCCGACGCAGGCAAGAACGACCGACCGAATGGCACTTATGTCAGAAGTGATTCAGGCGCTGGCAAATTCGGATACGCCGGAGGAGTCGATGCCCATGCTCAATGACATATTCAAGTTTATTTCCGGAAACCCCAACATCTAACCGTAAAACATGCGCAGAGTGATCTCTGCGCATGTTTTTTTATGCGCAGGGAATTATTTCAAATAGGTACTTGCGTGGCGGGGAGATTTATGTATAATTATATGTAGAAAACACCTTGCAAGGAGATATGCCCATGAAGAGAAGTGAGATCAACCGCGCGCTGCGTGAGCTGGAGGCCATGTGCGAGAAGCATTGCTGCTATCTGCCCCCCTTCTGCCATTTTACCCCCGAGGAATGGCAGACCAAAGGTCACGAATATGACGAGGTGCGTGACTGCATGCTCGGCTGGGACATCACCGATTACGGCTCCGGTGACTTTGACAGGATCGGCTTTTCCCTCATTACCACCCGCAACGGAAATATGGCCATGAAGGATCAGTATCCCAAGGTTTATGCCGAAAAGCTGCTGTATCTCAAGGAGGGACAGTATGCCCTCAATCACTTCCATTGGTTCAAAACGGAGGATATCATCAACCGCGGCGGCGGAAACTGTCTCATCCGCGTTTACAATTCTCTGCCCAATGAAGAGATCGACTATGAATCCGACGTGACCGTCTATACCGACGGCCGCAAGTATACCGTTCCTGCCGGCACGCAGATTCGTCTCTGCCCCGGCGAGAGCATTTATATACCGCAGTATCTCTACCACGATTTCGCTGTGGAGGAGGGCACCGGCCCCGTGCTTCTTGGTGAGGTCAGCCAGTGCAACGACGACAACAACGATAACCGATTCAATCCCCCTGCAGGCCGTTTCCCCGCCATTGAGGAGGACGAGGTACCCTACCGTCTGCTTTGCAACGAATATCCGGCTGCGAAGTAACTTTGTTCTCGGATAATGTGGAATTTTTTCATATATCACCGAAGGAATTATGATAAAATGGTAATGTAATCGTTTGGGAGGGAGATATTGTATGAAAAAAGTAAAGATCGGTGTCGTCGGCGCAGCTCGCGGCACAAGTATGATCAAATATTCCGCGGAAGCAAACAATACGGAGCTTGTGGCCATCTGTGATATCCGCGAGGATTTGCTCAATAAGCATCGGGAGAAGTATCCCGACAAGGAGATTGCCTACTATACGGATTTTGAGACCTTCCTCAACCACGATATGGATGCTGTTGTTCTTGCAAACTATGCAAACGAGCACGCACCCTTCGCCATCCGCTGCATGAAGGCGGGCAAGCATGTTTTCAGCGAGGTGCTCCCCGTACAGACCATGAAGGAAGCCGTGGAGCTCATCGAGTGTGTGGAGCAGACCGGAAAGATCTATGCCTACGGAGAAAATTACTGCTATATGCCTGCGCCTTATGAGATGCGCCGCCTTTACCGTGAAGGTGTTCTCGGTGAGTTTGAGTACGGCGAGGGCGAGTATATTCACAACTGCGAGCCCATCTGGCCGGGCATAACCTACGGAGACCCCGACCATTGGCGCAACAATATGTATGCAAACTTCTACTGCACCCACTCCATCGGGCCGCTTATCCACATCACCGGCTTACGCCCCGTTTCCGTTGTGGGCTTTGAAGGCATTCGCACCGAGCGTGATATGCGCTGCGGTGCCAAGAAGGCCAGCCTCGGTATGGAGGTGATCACCCTGGAGAACGGCGGTATCGTCAAGTCCATCCACGGCGATCTCTATAAGGGCTCCATCTGGTATTCCGTCTACGGCGGCAAGGGCAGAGCCGAGTCCTCCCGTGAGGATGCAGAGTGTGATGGCGTACAGACCATCCATGTCAATGTGGATGAGTTTTCCGGCCAGTATGACGGCAAGCACCTCTCCACCTACAAGCCCGAGATGGCTGTTGACGGAGAGGGAAAGGGATTTGGCCACGGCGGAAGCGACTTCCACACCATGTACAATTTTGCCGAGAAGATCCTTGGAAATCCCGAGGCAGATATCATCGATGTCTACGAGGCGATGGATATGTTCCTGCCCGGTATGTTTGCCTACCGTTCTGTTCTTGCCGGCAATATGCCCATGCAGATCCCCAACCTGCGGGATCCCGCGGAGCGGGAGAAGTGGCGCAACGATACCGCCTGTACCGACCCCAAAGTAGCGGGTGATCAGCTGCTGCCCGTTTGGTCCAAGGGAACACCCGATGTGCCCGCCGCCGTCTACGAGCATATCCGCAGTATATGGGAAGAAGATCAGAAAAAGAAATGAGTGATTATATGTTTACGGAAGCCTTTGAAGGCATGGATAAGGACGCGCGGGAAAGCTTTTACCGCACGGTCTTTATGAACGATCCCTCCCCCTATGCAGCCGAATTGCGGAAGCAGTACTATAAAACCGTGCTTAAGCATATGGGCGAGAACGTATCCTTTGGCCGAAATGTCAAGATCATAAATCCACAGTGGGTTTCCATCGCTGACGGCGTTTACATTGCAGACGACGTGACGATCGTTGCAAGAGGCGAAGGCGGAGTTACCATCGGCGAGAAAACGAGCCTGCAGCACCGGGTTTATCTTGATACGGAAAGAGCGGACACGGGTTATATCACCATTGCCGATCATGTGTACATCGGCACCGGAACCACGCTTTTCGGCCATAAGGGGCTGGAGATCGGCGATCATACCCTCTTTGCGCAGAATATCACCCTCACGCCCTATTCCCATAAGTTCCCCGACCCCGATAAGGATATCATTACCCAGGGCGGCAACTGCAAAAAGGTCGTCATTGGCCGTGACGTTTACGTTGGCATGGGCTGCAACATCATGTACAGCGGGGATATCGGAGACGGATCGGTCGTTGGCTGCGGTTCCACCGTGGTTAAGCCCATCCCGCCCTACTCCGTAGCTGTGGGAACACCGGCAAGGGTCATCAAAAAAAGAGAAAAAACGGAATAAGCAAAAGAGCCTTTGGACTTATCCAAAGGCTCTTTTACGTAAATCAGTAATTCTGCTCTGTTGTTTCAATAATGGCGAATGCACCGGCTGGCAGACGGACGGCATCTTCGCAGATCTCGGTATGCTCACCGAAGATGAGCCGTCCACGCACCGATATTTCGGTTGTGCGGGTGTGGCAGATGAGAATCCGCTGCTCCGGCGTGCTGCGGGAGAGGATCAGCTGACCGCCCTCTGCCAACAGTACGCGAACATCGCCCTTTTGCAGGGCCGGATGTTCCCGGCGGATGTGTGCAAGGGTTCGGTGCAGCCCCATCGTCCGGGGATCCTCGTGCCCCCAGGGGTAGAAGCGGCGGCAGAAGGGATCCTCATAGCCCTGAAGGCCGGCCTCGTCGCCGTAGAAGATGCAGGGAAAGCCGGGCAGCGTGAACTGCAGGAACACCGCGATGCGCAGCCGCTCCAGCGTCACCTCGTAGAGATCGCCCCAGATGTTTGCGCGGGCCCGTTCCTCCCGGGTGGAATAGGAGAGACCGCCGAGACGGGTGAAAACGCGCTCGGTGTCGTGGGTGGAGAGGGAATTGAGCAGCCGGTGGAGCATGGGTGCGGGATAATTCTCGCAGATTTGCATGACGCAGTCGGCAAGCTCCTTTTCCGGGCCGCCGGCGGCATAGTTCAGGATCGCGGTGCGGAAGGGGTAATTCATCACGGAATCCAGTTCATTTCCGTGCAGATATTTGCGGCGCTTTCCGTAGCTGATCTTGTTGGAGGCATCCTCCCACACCTCACCGATGAGCAGGGCACCGGGCTTTTCCTTCCGGATACGCGCCCGAAGCTCGGCGATGAATTCGTCCGGCAGCTCGTCGGCAACATCCAGACGGTATCCGTCCGCGCCGAGACGCAGCCAATGGGCAACAACGCAGTCATCATCCCGCAGAATATAGTCAAGATAAGAAGGTGTCATCTCGTCCACGCAGGGAAGGGTCCTGACATCCCACCAGCATTCATAATCGTAGGGGAAGTTGCGGAAGCGGTACCAATCGTAGTAGGGCGAATCCTTTCCGCCGGAGATGGCACCGTTGCCAAACTCGCCGAGGCTGTCAAAATAGATGCTTCTTGAACCCGTGTGGGAGAATACACCGTCCAGAATGATACGAATGCCGTGGGCATGTGCGGTGTCGCAGAGAAGGGAGAAATCCGCATCACATCCGAGCATGGGATCGCAGCGCTTGTAATCGGCGGTGTCATAGCGGTGGTTGGACCATGCCATGCAGATGGGATTCAGGTAGATGGCATCCACGCCAAGATCGGCGAGGTATGGAATCTTTGATGCAATACCCCGGAAATTGCCTCCGTAGAAATCACTGTTTTCGATCTTTCCGGACGGGCCCGGACGCCACTCCGGCGTTTCGGAGGTGCCGGCGTGTACGGTAAAGGGCTGCAGCTTTTCCGAAAGATCCGGATCGCCGACCTTGCAGAAGCGGTCGGGGAAGATCTGGTAAAAAACCGAACCTTCGCCGATCTCTGGCGGCGCATAATCCGATGCATACACCGTCAGCTGCCAACAGGAGCCCTCAAAGGACGGGCAATTGTCATTATCCCGCAGGACCCGGCATTCAACGCCGTCGGATCGGATGATGAAATTATAAAACCAAAGCCCGGGGGAAAGCCGGGGGAGAAGCAGCCGATAGGGCCGCTCGCCTTCTTGCTCCTGTCCGGCAGACATCTCATATTCCGCAGTCTCGCCGCCGTCGGGAAAGAGGCAGAGGGCCACCTTGGTGGCCCCCGGCTCGGACAGATATAGAGTGATCTCGCAGTTTTCGGTGTCGGTTATGGCACCGAAGGGCTTTTTACAGTCAGCGCTGCGGCTGTCATAGCGTATGTGGCGGATCATAACATCCAGATGCGGTCGGCATACTCGGCGACGGCGCGGTCGGAGGAGAAGATGCCGGCACGGGCGGTGTTGATCAGGGACATACGGGTAAAGACATCGGGCTTTGCCCAGGTCTCGGTAACGCGCTTCTGGGCGTTGCGGTAAGCCGCAAAGTCGGCAAGGCACATATAACAGTCAGCCGTTCCACCCCAACCGTTGGTCAGAGAATCGGCGATGTCATCAAAGCGGGTGCCAAGAATATCGGAGCGAAGCATGCCGATCACGGCAGAAAGATCGGGATCCGTGGCAACAAAGTGCATGGGATCGTAGCCGCGCTGCCACAGAGCCTCGACTTCGTCGGCATGGAGTCCGAAGAGGAACATGTTCTCCTCGCCGACCTGCTGACAGATCTCGACGTTGGCGCCGTCGAGGGTACCGAGGGTGACGGCACCGTTGATCATCAGCTTCATGTTGCCGGTGCCGGAGGCTTCCTTACCGGCCACGGAGATCTGCTCGGAAATATCTGCTGCGGGGATAATCTTCTCGGCAAGGGAGACCTTGTAATCCTCAAGGAAGACCACCTTGAGCTTGTCGCGCACGGCGGGATCGGCGTTGACGGTGTCGGCAATGGCAACGATAAGGCGGATAATGCGCTTGGCCATCAGATAACCGGCAGAGGCCTTGGCACCGAAAATGAAGACACGGGGAGGCAGATCCAGCTCGGGATGCTCCTTGATGGTACGATAGAGGTGGAGCAGATGGAGCGCGTTGAGAAGCTGGCGCTTGTACTCGTGCAGGCGCTTGATCTGAATATCGAAGATGGCATCGGGGGAGACGACAACACCGTTGCGTTCGCGGATAATGGCAGCAAGGCGCTCCTTGTTTTGGCGCTTGACACCGCGGAGGGCCTCCAGAACGGATTTGTCATCGGCATAACGCTCCAGATCGCGTAGCTTTATGGCATCCTTCTTGAAATCGTCACCGATGAGGGCGGACAGAAGGCTTGTCAGTGCGGGGTTGCCCTGGCAAAGCCAGCGGCGATAGGCGATGCCGTTGGTAACATTGGTGAACTTTTCCGGTTCAATGCGGGCAAAGTCACGGAAAATGGAGTCACAGAGGATCTGGGAATGCAGCTGGGAAACGCCGTTAACGGTGTGGCAGCAGCACAGGCAGAGATTGGCCATGCGAAGCTCGCCGTGAGCCACGGGAGCCATGTAATCGATGCGGGCAAGATCGCCGGGATAGGCGGAGGCAAAGCGGGCCCGGGCACGGCGGTCGATCTCCTCACAGATCTGGCAGATGCGGGGAAGTTCAGTGCGGAAAAGCTCCAGATTCCAGCGCTCCAGCGCCTCACTCATGACGGTATGGTTGGTGTAGGAAAGGGTACGGCAGCAGATGCTCCAAGCCTTTTCCCAGGTGTAGCCGTACTCATCCAGCAATAACCGCATGAGCTCGGGTACGCACATGGCGGGATGGGTGTCGTTGATGTGCACCGCCATCTTGTCGGGCAAGGTGTCAAGAGAGCCGTAGTTTGCAATATGATCCCGCAGAATGGTCTGCAGGGTGGCTGAGCACATGACATACTGTTGGCGGATGCGCAGTCGCTTTCCTGCCTCGTGGTTGTCGGCAGGATAGAGGACCTTGGAAATGACCTCCGCCATGGTGTTTTCCTCCAGCGCCTTGACATAGTCGCCGCGGGAGAAAGTGGACATATCGAAGCTGTTTTTGGATTTGCAGCTCCAGAGCACCAGACGGTTGACGGAATCGGTGCCGTAACCGGTGATGAACATATCGGAAGGAACGGCGATCACGCTGTGGTAGTCGTGATACTCGGGGGTAAGATGTCCGTCCTGATCCTTCAGGGTCACATAGCCGCCGAAACGGACTTCAACGGCATCCTCCTCGCGGGTATGAAGCCACTGGCCGCCGAGAGAGAGCCAGTCATCGGGGAATTCCATCTGCCATCCGTCGACGATCTTCTGACGGAAGATGCCGAATTCGTAGCGGATGGAATAACCGGTCACCGGCATGTCCATGCCGGTTGCAGCATCCATGTAGCAGGAGGCGAGACGGCCGAGACCGCCGTTGCCGAGACCGGGATCGGGATCAAGCTCGATCAGGCGGTCAAGATCGGCACCGCAGAGAGCCAGCGCCTTGCGGTAATCCTCCGTCAGCCCGGAATTATGCAGGGCATTTCGAAGATTGGGGCCGACAAGGAATTCCATGGAGAGATAGGCGGCACGCTTGCGGCCGGTTTTGTCGCAGTTTTCCTCGAAGCGGCGGCTCTTATCGAGCAGACCGTCGGCCAGAATGGAGCAGAGCACTTTATAGCGCTGGTGGTCGTTTGCCTCGGTCATGTTATGGCCAAAATGGCGGATCGAGGTGTCATCGAGGAGCTTGCGGATGTTTTCTGAAGTCATTTGCTGTAGGTTCCTTTCGATGTGGGGAAATAGATCAAAATATTTCAGCCGTTATAGCCTTCGCGGCAACGGATGATATCGCGGTAAAGCTGCATATAGGCATCGCCGGAGCGCTGCCAGCTGTTGTCGGCCTTCATGCAGTTGCGGGAGAGGGAAGCCCACGCCTCGTGATCCTCGCGCAGGGCAAGAGCACGGCGCAGACCGTCCAGCATGGCAAGGGGATGATAATCATAGAAGGTGAAGCCAAGACCGCTGCCGTCGGTGGGATCGTAGGCGGGAACCGTGTCGGCAAGACCGCCGGTGCGACGAACCAGGGGGACGGTGCCGTAGCGCATGGCGATCATCTGGGAAAGGCCGCAGGGCTCGTTGCGGGAGGGCATGAGGAAAATATCGGAGCCTGCGTAGATGCGGTTGGCAAGTGCTGCATTGAATTCAATGCGGGCAGCCACCTGACCGGGACGCTGGGCGGCATAATGGCGGAAAAGAGCCTCATATTTCGGCTCACCGGTACCGAGAATGACCAGCTGGATATTCTCCGCCAGCATTTCTTCAATGACATCGGCAATGAGCTCGACACCTTTGTGTCCCACAAGTCGGGAGACGACAGAGACCACTGCCGCATCCTCGCGGACCTCAAGACCCATCTCACGCTGCAGGGCTTCCTTGCAGGCGGCCTTGCCGGCGGGATTTTCCGCGCTGAAGCGCTGGGCAAGGGCAAGGTCGGTGTTCGGGTTGAAGGTATCCACATCAATGCCGTTGGTGATGCCGCAAAGCTTGCAGCCGTAACGCTGGAGAATGCTGTACAGCTCACGGGAGACCTCGGGGTAGGAAAGCTCTGTGGCGTAGGTCTCGGAAACGGTACTGACGCGGTCGGACATGACGATACCGGCCTTCATCAGATTTGCGCAGCCGTCATTTTCAAGGACGCTGATCCAGCTGCCGGAGAGACCGAGTACGTCACCGATGAAATGGAGGGGGGCTTTGCCCTGATATTCGATGTTGTGGATGGTGAAAAGCACGGGAATGGCGCTGTAGTCGGGCAGATGGCGATAATGCGCCTCAAGGAAGACGGGAACAAGGGCAGTCTGCCAGTCGTTGCAGTGAATGCAATCCGGATACCAGGAAATCTGCGCAAGCGACTCCAATACAGCCTTGGAGAAGTAGGCAAAGCGCTCACCGTCATCGTTGTAGCCGTAGGATCCCTCACGGGCGAAGTAATATTCGTTGTCTATGAAATAATAGGTCAGACGACCGCCCGCAATTTCTGCCTTGAAAAGACCGACGTGCTGAATGCGCCAGGAGAGATGCACATAGAAGCTCTTGACAAAGGTGATCTCGGGAAAACCGCGCTTCTTGATGGCCTGGTAATAGGGCATGAAGACGCAGACTTCGTTTTCCGGATTTCTTGCGAGCTCGGCAGGGAGTGCCTGCGCAACATCGCCGAGACCGCCGCTCTTATAATAGGGAGCAGCTTCAGAGGTGGCAAACAGAATCTTCATACGGTCTCTCCCTTCCTGACGATCATGGGATTGTTCCTGGAGCCGAGCAGATGGGTTCCGGCGGTGACGTGCACATCCTTATCGAGAATGCAGTTTTCCACTACGGCACCGGGGTCGATACGACAGTTCTGCATGATGATGGAGTGGGACACCTTCGCGCCCTGGGCGACCTGCACACTGCGGAAAAGAACGGAGTTCTCGGCGGCTCCTTCCAATACGCAGCCGTCGGCAACGGTACATTCCTTCACAGAACTTCCGCGGCCGTAAAGGGTGGGGACTTCATCACGCACCTTGGTGTAGATGGGACGGTCCGGATTGAAAAGATCGGCACGCAGTTCGCGCTCGGTCAGGCGGAAATTGTTGCGGAAATAGGAGGGAATGTCGAGATTAAAGAGGACTTCTCCCTTGTGTTCCCAAAGATTGACGGAAAGACTTCCGTTGTTGAAACCGCGCTGCAGAAAATCAGCCTCCAGATGTGTGCGTCCGGCGGCCACGTAGCGGCGGACGATACCGAGGAGGAACTGGCGGGAAAGGATATACATGCCAAGACCGATGGCCTGACCGGCAACAGCGGGATAATTGGTGAGAATGGAATCTACGCGATCTCCCTCGGCATCCATCACGAGGGAATGGATGGCACCGTCAGCCTCGGCTGCGCGAACGGCAACCACTGTAATGTCGCAGGCACTGCTGATATGGTCGGCGAGCACCTTTTTGAGATCAATATTGCAGAGAATATTTGCGTCGGAGAGAACAACATAGTCCTCCGGACAGCGGGCGAGGAAACTGAGGGCGTTGGAAAGTGCCTCCAGCTTGCCGCGGTAAACATCGCTTTTGCCGGAACCGAAGGGCGGCAGGAAGACAAGACCGCCATCCTTGTTGTTCAGATCCCACTCCTGCGCGTTGCCGATGTGGTCCATCAGGGACTGATAATTATACTTGGTGACAACACCGATGCGTGAAACGCCGGCATTGGTCATGTTGGATAGGGTAAAGTCGATCTGGCGGTAGCGGCCGCCGAAGGGGATGGAGGCGGCGGTGCGGATCTTGGTCAGTTCGCCGAAGCATTCATCATACATGTTACTGAACACGATGCCGGCCATTCTGTTGGAAACCATCATGATTCATATGCCTCCTCTCACTCAGCGTACGAAGGCGGCGGGAAGCTTCTCGCCGACCTGGGTGTTTTTTTCGCGGCCAAGTACGGCAATTCCCCAGCCGTCGCCGCAGATCTCCGGGGCTTCACCGACAGAGGAATCTGCCGCAACCACGGCCCCTTCGCCGATGATGGCGTAGGAGACCCGGGCACCGGCACAAACCCTTGCCCCGGGCATGAGCACGGAGTTGTCGATCACAGCACCGGCCTCAACGGTACAACCGGTGGAGATGATGCTGTTCTCAACATGTCCGTAAATATCGCAACCCTCGGAGATGTTGGAATTGATGATGGTGGATTCCGCGCTGATATAGGAAGAGGGGTTTGCCTCGTTGCGCGAATAGATACGGAAGTCAGGATCGCGCAGATCAATGGCATCGGTGAGGTTGAGAAGATCCATGTTGGCTTCCCAAAGGCTCTCGATCGTACCGACATCCTTCCAGTAGCTGTCAAAATGATACGCATACAGGGGACGCTGATCTGCAAGCATGGTGGGGATGATATTTTTGCCGAAATCGTTCTGGGACTCGGGATTTGCCTCATCCTCACAGAGGTAGCGGCGCAGGGCATCCCACTTAAAGATATACACGCCCATGGATGCGAGGGTGCTTTCGGGCTTCTTGGGCTTTTCCTCAAACTTTGTGATGCGTCCGTCGGGATCGGCGGTCATGATGCCGAAGCGGGAGGCCTCATCGATGGGCACGTTGCGCACGGCAATGGTGCATTCGGCGTTGTTCTGCTTGTGGGCATCCAGCATGAGGGAGTAGTCCATCTTGTAGATGTGGTCACCGGAGAGAATGAGCACATGCTCCGGGTTGTAGCGCTCAATAAAAGGAATGTTCTGGTAAATGGCGTTTGCTGTGCCGCTGTACCATTCGGACTTGTCGATCTGAGCATAGGGAGGCAGCACGTGAACGCCGCCGCGGTTGCGGTTCAGGCCCCAGGGCTGACCGTTTCCAATGTAATCGTTGAGCTCCAGTGGCTGATACTGGGTCAGAATACCGACCGTATCAATGCCGGAGTGCACACAGTTGGAGATGGGGAAGTCGATGATGCGGTACTTTCCGCCGAAGGGAACGGCGGGTTTGGCTGTTTTTTCCGTCAGAACGAGCAGCCTGCTCCCCTGACCGCCAGCCAGCAGCATAGCGATGCATTCCTTGTGGATGTTCATGCCGGGATCCTCCTACAATTCCTTTTTTATGATTGCAGTCGGAGTGGTTTGGCCGCCGAAAAAATGTGTGCATCGTCAACAAAATCGCTCCGAGTAAAAGGAAAAACCTTTGTCTAATATTATACAATATTTACATGGAAAAGGCAAGGGAATATAGCAAACTTTGATAAAGTGAAATATGGATTCAGGCTGTGATGGCAAAAAAACAGCGCTTTGCGGTGCAATCGTTTGACGGCACTGTAAAGAAAATGCCGATAGGGCGAGAAACAGGTGCGTATTTTCTTGCACTTTCAGGGGAATTTATGGTACAATATACAGAAACATATGACCACACGAGGTAAACCATGAATAAGAAGCGTCTTGTGCTGGCAGCCGTTCTTGCAGCCGTGGTTGTCGGTCTTGCCATATATGCAGCAGAGCCCCTGCTCCTCATTGCTCTGCTTGGCCCTGCGATCATTGCGGCAGACGTGCTGCGCCGCGCCCCGCAGGAGGAAGAAGCGGCGGCAGAGATCATGCCGCCGGCACCCGAAAAGGAAAGGTGCTCATTCTCGGTACGGGAATGATTGCCGTCCGCTTTCTTGCGGAGATCTCGGCGGATGCCGACGGTCCTTATGAGGTCGCTGCCTTTATTGACGATACGGGCACCCATGCCCGCAATATCATCAACGGCGTGCGCGTGTGCGGAAGCCTTTCGGAGCTTCCTGTCATTGCGGCTGAGACGGATGCTGCTGCATTGCTGATAGCTGCCCGACTGGATGAAGCGCGATTTGCCGCTGCGGCGAATATGGCGCGGGCTTCCGGGCTTGCGGTTTATGCTTTGCCGGAGGAAAAACGGAATTCACTCAGCGCGGGATACCGCGATCTGATCTCTTTTGATAACTGATGCGGAGGTAGAAAAGATTATGAAGCTTTGGAGCGGAAGATTCCAGCAGGATATTGACCGGGCTGCGGATGCCCTTAACCGATCCTTTCCCTTTGACCGGCGGATGTTCCGCGAGGATGTGGAGGGAAGCATTGCCCATGTGACCATGCTCGGCCGCTGCCGGATCATCGATCCCGGCGAGGCGGAGCGCATCGCGGCGGAGCTTGTCCGTATCCGAGAGGATGTGGAGGCGGGCAGGCTTTCCCTGGAGAGCGACTGTGAGGACGTGCATACCTTTGTGGAGGAAGAACTGACCCGGCGACTCGGTGATGCCGGACGCCGTCTGCACACTGCCCGTAGCCGCAACGATCAGGTCGCCACGGATATTCGCCTTTGGACCCGCACCCAGATCTGCGATATTGCAGAGATGACCCTTACCCTCTGTGATGCTTTGGCAGAGCTTGCAGGCGACAATGCGGATGCCATTATGCCGGGCTATACCCATCTGCAGCGCGCCCAACCGGTGAGCTTTGGCCACTATATGTGTGCCTACGCGGAGATGCTTCTGCGGGATGCTGACCGTCTGCAGGACTGCCTGCGGAGACTGAATATCAGCCCCCTGGGCTCCGGTGCCCTTGCGGGCACGACCTATGAGACCGACCGCCACCTCACAGCGGCGCTGCTCGGGTTTGATGCTCCCTGCGAGAACAGTCTGGACGGTGTCTCCGACCGTGACTTCGCGCTGGAGCTCATGTCCGCCCTGTCCATCCTCATGATGCACATCTCCCGTCTCTCGGAGGAAATGATCCTCTGGGCATCCCTCGAGTTCCGCTTTGTTGAGCTTTCCGATGCCTATTCCACCGGTTCCTCCATCATGCCCCAGAAAAAGAACCCGGATCTCTGCGAGCTGGCCCGCGGCAAGACCGGCCGTGTTTACGGCGACCTGTTTACGCTGCTTACGGTAATGAAGGGACTGCCCCTTGCCTATAACAAGGATATGCAGGAGGATAAGGAAGCACTCTTTGATGCGGTGGATACCGTCCGCGGCGTGCTTTGTGTATTCCCGGATATGCTGCGCACCATGCGTATCCGCCGGGAGAATATGCGTGCTGCTGCCGGGGCCGGATTTATCAACGCCACCGACTGTGCCGACTATCTCGTCAAGAAGGGCATGCCCTTCCGCACGGCCTACAAGATCGTCGGTGAGATCGTCGGTGAATGCACGCAGAACGGCAAGACCCTGGAAAGCATGAGCCTTGCGGATTACAAGACCCACAGCGAGCTTTTTGGCGAGGATGTCTATGAAGCCATCCGTCTGGAGAACTGTCTTGCGCTGCGCCGCTCCTACGGCGGTCCCGCACCGGAAAATGTGCGCGCTGCGGTAGAGCGGCTGAAGGGGCGTATCCATGTGGCTGCCGCTGCCTTTGACGGAGAGGAGTAAGAATACATGCAGGAAAGATTACAGAAGCTGCTTTCCGGTTTTGGCGTTGCCTCCCGCCGGGAGGCGGAGCGCCTCATAGAGGCCGGTGTTGTCAAGGTTAACGGCAAGGTGGCGACCCTCGGTATGCGTGCCGACCCGGAGACTGACCGCATCGAGGTGGACGGTCGCCGTATCGAGAAGCGCCCTCCTCTGACCTACGTTATGCTCAACAAGCCCCGCGGTTACGTCACCACCACCGAGGACGAACGCGGCCGCCGTACGGTCACCGATCTGCTGGAGGGGCTCAATCACCGGGTTTACCCCGTCGGCAGACTGGATATGAACACGGAGGGGCTGCTCCTTTTGACAAATGACGGTGCTTTTGCCCAGCGTCTGACCCATCCGAAGTTTGAGGTGGAAAAGGAATACCGTGCCAATGTCACGGGCGATGCGGAGGCCGCCGTCAAGCTCTTCCGCAAGGGTATGCTCATCGATGGAGAGACCTTTGCACCTGCCCGTGCACGCGTGCTGAAGACCGATCCCACCACCGGCGTATCCACCATTTCCGTCATTATCCATGAGGGAAAGAATCGACAGGTCCGCCGCATGTGCGAAACGGCGGGACTGGAGGTTCGACGCCTCAAGCGCGTTGCAGAGGGTCCGCTGACCCTCACGGGCCTTGCTCCCGGCAAATGGCGACTGCTGACGGAAGAAGAAGTTTCCCTTCTGATGGGGAAGAAAATTCGCGGAAAAATCCAATAATCGGTAACTTTCACCCCCGGTTCCCGCATAGGATACCGGGGGTGATATTTTTGCAGATCGATCTTGGAGCCGTACGCCGTCAGGTGTTCCGGCGTTTGAAACGCCGCCCGTTTGTGCCTGTGCTGGTGACCGTATTTGTCCTGCTTGCGTTATTTCTTCGTGTGCAGGGAAACATACGTCCCGTTGCCACAAAAATGGCCGTTTCCGCCGTATCCAACTGGGCAACGGATGTTGTAAATGCGGCGGTGGAGGCGGAGGTTGTGGCGGAGGGCCTGGCTTATTCCTCCCTCATCAACTTTGAAAAGATGGCGGACGGCAGTGTGTCTGCCGTGTATACGGATATAGCGAAACTAAACCGTCTGAAAACCGAGGTGACCGCAGTTGTGCTGGAGCGAATCGCAAACTGTGAGCCCGGTGAGATCGCCATCCCGCTGGGAAACATTCTGGAAACGGAGCTGCTTGCCGGGCGCGGGCCGAAGCTCCGTATCCGGATCATTCCCCTCGGAAGTGTGCATACGGAGGTGGAGAACCGCTTTGAATCCGCCGGTATCAACCAGACGCGGCACCGCATCCTGCTGCGGGTCACGGCGAAAATGACGGTGCTCATCGCCGGATACGCGGCACCGGCCTCCGTCAGCACGGAGGTGTGTGTGGCGGAGACGGTTATCGTCGGATCCGTGCCCGAAAACTATACTGTTATTACCGACGGAGAAGTCTTTGACAAATACAACGACTTTTTGATCGATTAGGGGTGTTCGAAGGGCTGCAAAAATGGTATAATAAATCAGAAAGTTCAAAAACGGAGGTCGGATCATGCCGGAAATTTCAAAAGAGCTTGCAGAGCTTCGGGAGACCTTGAATTACCACGCAAAGAAGTATTATACCGAGGATGCTCCCGAGATCAGCGATTTTGAATACGATGCGCTGATGCGCCGACTCAAGGAGCTTGAGGCCGCACATCCGGAGCTCATCACCCCCGATTCGCCCACCCAGCGCATCGGCGGCGCCGTTCTATCTGCCTTCGCTACGGTGCGGCACGAGGTCCCCATGGAAAGCCTCCAGGATGTTTTTTCCTTTGAGGAGCTCTATGATTTTGACCGCCGTGTGCGGGAATATACCGATGCGCCCCGTTACGTTGTTGAATATAAGATCGACGGGCTTTCCGTTTCCCTGCGGTATGAGAAGGGTGTTTTTGTACAGGGTGCCACCCGCGGTGACGGTACAGTCGGCGAGGATGTGACGGAAAACCTGCGCACCGTGCGGGAGATCCCCATGGTGCTTTGCGGTGACGTGCCCGATTCCCTTACCGTTCGCGGCGAGGTCTATATGTCCCGCGCGGTTTTCGAAAAACTCAATGCCGGGCGGGAACGGGAGGAAAAGCCCCTCTTTGCCAATCCCCGGAACGTGGCGGCAGGCTCCCTGCGCCAGCTGGATTCGAAGATCTGCGCAGAGCGGCATCTGTCGGTCATCGTGTTTAATCTGCAGTCCTCCGACGGAGAGGCTACCTCCCATCGCGAGACTCTGGACCGACTGGAAGCTCTCGGTTTTCCTGTCAGCCCCAACCGTCCGGTTTTTGATCATATGGAGGATGTTTGCCGCGAGATCACCCGCATGGGGGAAAGCAGGGGTGAGCTGCCCTTTGAGATCGACGGTGCGGTGGTCAAGGTGGATGATCTGTCCCTGCGCCGTGAGATGGGCAGCACTGCGAAATGTCCCCGCTGGGCGGCGGCCTATAAATATCCGCCGGAGGAGAAGGAAACGGAGCTTCTCGACATACGCATCCAGGTGGGAAGAACCGGTGTGCTGACCCCGCAGGCCGTTCTTGCCCCTGTGCGCATTGCCGGCACCACCGTGCAGGCGGCAACGCTGCACAATCGCGGTTTTATTGCCGAAAAAGATATCCGTATCGGTGATACCGTTCGCCTTCGAAAGGCGGGGGAGATCATCCCGGAGATACTCTGTGCCGTCAAAGAAAAGCGCCCCGCAGATGCGCAGCCCTTTGTTATGCCGGAGCGCTGTCCTGTCTGCGGTGCATCTGTGCGCGCTGCGGAGGATGAGGCCGCCGTACGCTGCACAGGAGCAGACTGTCCCGCGCAGCGGGTGCGGAACCTGACGCACTATGCTTCCCGGCAGGCCATGGATATTGAGGGCCTCGGCCCCGCCGTGGTGGAGATTCTGTGTGAGGCAGGGCTTGTGCGCAACCCGGCGGATCTGTATGATCTTATAGCGAAAGATATTGCAGAGCTGCCGAGAATGGGTGAGAAATCTGCGGAAAATCTGCTGGATGAGATCGAAAAGTCCAAGGAAAACGACCTTGCTCGCCTTATCTATGCTCTTGGCATCCGTAACGTCGGTCAGAAGACCGCCGCAGTGCTTGCCCGCCGTTTCGGCACGATGGATGCCCTTGCCGCCGCTCCGGCAGAGGAGTTGGAGCACGTGGAGGATGTGGGTCCCATCATTGCCCACAGCATTGCCGACTGGTTTGCCGATCCTCGCGGGCGTAAGCTGCTTGACCGTCTGCGTGCCGCAGGAGTGAACATGGACAGCCGCGAGGAGCGGCGGGACGATCGCTTTACCGGCAAGACCTTTGTGCTTACCGGTGCCCTTGCTGCGTTTACCCGGGATGAGGCCGCGGCGCTTATCGAGTCCTTTGGCGGAAAATGTGCCGGTTCGGTCTCCAAAAAGACAAGCTATGTCATTGCGGGTGAAGCCGCAGGCTCCAAACTTACCCGGGCAAAAGAGCTTGGTATTCCCGTCCTCAGCGAGGAAGAATTTCTGGAGCTGGTGCGGTAGAGCATAGGCCTTGGTGCGAGAATTGTGGAATATATCCTCGTATATACAGTAAAAAAGTCATATTTCTATTGCAAAATATGAACTGTGTGGTATACTCTCCATAGGAAGAGAGGTGCCCTTTTGTGAGTGGAGAAAACATTTGCCGGTTTGTTCCTTATCATAAGGATTACCATTCCATACTGACGGTTAACTTTGTGCTGGAATGTAAGAATCTGGAATATGCCAAGCTCAAAAGTGACGATCTGTATAAAATGTACTACGTGCGATCGGGCCGTGGAAAACTTCATATGCACTGAAGTTGAAATGAGATATGAGAGGTTGATATATTTTTCAATCTCCCTTCTGTTCCTTACTGTTTGGAATCGGTGGAGAATTTTACCTTCTATTACATCAGTTATATCGGCTCCCGCGGAAATGTGATCATGGAACGGTTGAATATCTGGCGAAACAACTGCATTTTCCACGGATGCAATTCTGTTCTGCACAACTGGGAGGAGGGAATTCAGGCCCGTGGAGATCTGACAGACATAGCAAGTGAAGCTGTACTTCTGTACACCTTTACCTATCTGGGATCCCGTATGAAGGCGAAAGAAACAGATATTCGGACAAATGATACCGTCCACCGGATCAAAAAGTACATTGATGACAACTTCTCCAATCCGGATTTTTCCTGCGAAATGCTTTGTGCGGCATTGAATTATAACCGAAAATATATATCCAGTCTTTTTAAGAGGCATATGCAGGTCGGGATTATCGATTATCTCAACACGATCCGTATCCAGCATGCCTGCACGATGATGCAGCAGGGCTTCACATCGGTTACCGATATCGCAAATCTCTGTGGTTACCGGGATGCACAGTATTTTTCCCGCGTGTTCAAGGAACGGCTGAAGCTTTCTCCGAGAAGCTACATGCAGGAACTTGACAAAAACCGTTGAAGAACAGGTAAGTTCTGTGTGACGGAATGTTCGCAAGCTGGTTGCATAATGGAAGCCTGACCAACGGATGCCGAAAATGTCCTTTCGGATCTCTATCTTTTGTCCGCTCCATTACAAAAAGTCCTCCCTATGAGATTTCTCACGGGGAGGACTAACTGTTTTAGGAAGCGTCGTCCGGGCTTCGGCTCTCTTTTTATCGCATCTCTGCAAGAACCTCCACCAGCACCTCACCGAAGTAGCCGATGGACCGCTTCGCCTCTTCAAGTGTATTTCCATCGGTACCGACCTCAAGGATGACGGAGGCGAGCGTGGTGTGCTCGTTATAGCGATGCTTTGTGATGGTAATGGGGCGCATGAGGGTTGGGTAACGATCCAGTACCGCCGACTGTACCTTTGCTGCGAAGGCAAGGTTTTCCCGCCAGTTGGGAAAGGAGAGTCCGCTGATCCCTGTTCCCATAACGAACATGAGCTGTGCGCATTCCTCGCCGTTAATCTCGGAGATCAGCTTGTATTTGGTGGTTTCGTTCGACATGGCATCCCGATGGATATCGATGACCATTCGGATGGAGGGATACTGCTTTAAATAAGCATTGATGCCCTTCAGCGCGGAGGAGTAGGAGGTGCTGTAGGTTGGCTGATCATACATGGTGGTGGAATGTAAGACGGAGAAGCCTGCATTGTGAAGGATCCGGGCAAGATCCGCGCCCACCGCCACGATGTTTTCCGTAATGTCGAGACTGCGGGAAGAGTCCGAGGGCAGCCACCAGATCCCGCCGTGGGGATTATAGCTTTCGCTTCCGTGCGTATGTACGATGAGAATCTCGGGACCACTGCCGTCAAAGCGCCATTTCAGGGGGGCTTTCAGCACGGTCTCCGCATCGATCTTCGCAGTGGTTGGGTTTTTGATGTAGAGATTACCGTAATGGATCTGTGAGGAGGTGCCGCGAACCGTCAGGGGTGTCAGCGGCCGTCCGCCTGCGGGCGGTGTGAGTGAAGGCGGCGGTGTGATCTGCGGCAGGAGATATTCTCCGTAGTCCTCCGTGTCCGGAAGCTCCGCCTCGTCGACCGTCAGTTCGTTCAGCACGATATTTCCGCCGACAGCGGTCTCGGTGCGGATATCCGCCCCCGGGGCGGCAAGGAAAGCCAGAGCCCGGGGAGACAGGGAAAAATCTCCTGCCCGAAATACGCACAGGAGCGCTGCCGCACAGATCAAAGCGGTCAGAGATCCTGCGGCACAACGCTTGAAAAGCTGCATGGTTATCCCCCCTTGCGTAATATCTTATGGTGGACAAGGCCTTTTTATGCCAAAAATGCGGTGATCTCCTCGCAGTCAAAGCCCGGCTGCAGTGCAAGATTGATTCCGTAGCCGATGATCTTTGCAACGGTAGCGACCTCCGCATCAATGTCCCGCGGTGTGACCAGCATTCGACCGAATTCGCTGTCCTCGGCGATTCCTTCCGGTGCAGGGATACCGGCATCCTCCAGAACGTCAGCCGTCAGGGTCAGAGCGTCAACAACGGTGGGAACGCCGATGGCAATGCAGGGGATACCGAGGGTCTGCATGTTCAGTGGAAAACGTGTCTGTCCAAGGCCGGAGGCGGGCATGATGCCGCTGTCGGTCAGCTGCACGGTGCGCAGCACGCGGGATACTCGGCGGGATGCAAGTGCATCCACGGCGATGACGGCGGATGGAGAGCACTTTTCGCAAACGCCCTTGACGATCTCACCGGTTTCTACGCCGGTCAGCCCAAGAACGCCCGGCTGCAAGGCAGAAACAGGTCGGAGATTTCCGAAAAGATCGGGAAGCTCGTCCACCAGATGCCGCGTGACCATGATGTGATCGGCGCAGGCTGGACCCAACGCATCCGGCGTAATGTGGCGATTGCCAAGGCCTACGACCAGAACGCTCTGAAGACCGCTCGGAAGCAGGCGGGACAGGCAGTCTGCCACGGCATTGGCGCATTCCGTAAAGCAAACGTCGCGGCGATCCCAGATCTTTCCAAGCTCCAGCGTGACATAGCGTCCTTTTTCCTTGCCGATGCTCCGACCGGCTTCGTCGGAATCCACGGTCAGCATCTGCGCCGGCAGCGGGTCGCCCACTATGGATTCCATGCGTATACCGGGCTGTTTACCTCCGGCGATTTCCAAAAGCTCATCGGCAAGATCTGTTCGTTTTGCAGTCATTTCCGTGCCTCCTTAATTGGTTACCTGTATTTTTGCCGATGCAGGGAAAAAATATGCGATTTTATGTTGCCTTAAAGAATGATTTGTGAGATAATTAACCCATGAATCCATTTGGAGGTATTGTAAAAATGAGTAAGATCAGAGCTGCCGTCGTCGGACTCGGCGGCATGGGATTCAATGTCCATTCCAAGCACTACGCGGCCGATGAGCGCGTGGAGCTCGTCGCCTTCTGCGACATCCGTATCGAGCGCGCCGAGCGTGCCCGTGACACCTATGCGCCCAACGCAAAGGTCTATGAGGATTATCTGGAGCTTGTCAAGGATCCGGATATCGACGTCGTCAACATCGCAACCCCAAACTTCATGCATGCTCCCATTGCCATCGCCGCCCTGAAGGCGGGCAAGCACGTCTTCTGCGAGAAGCCCGATTCCATCACCGTGGAGAACGTTCTCGCCATGAAGGCTGCCGCTGAGGAGAGCGGCAAGGTGCTGATGGTCATGCGCAACAACCGTTTTGTGGAGGCTTCCTCCTTTGCAAAGCAGTTTATTGAGGAAGGCCGCATGGGCGAGATCTACGCCGGTCGCTGCGGCTGGCAGCGCCGCCGCGGTATCCCCGGCAAGGGCGGCTGGTTCACCACCAAGGAGGAATCCGGCGGCGGTCCCCTCATCGATCTTGGCGTGCATATGATTGACCTTGCCATCTGGCTGATGGGCAATCCCACGCCCGTGGCCGTCAGCGGCAACACCTTCCGCTATTTTGCCAATTCCAACACCTCCGACTCCGTCCATTCCAAGTTCGGCGATGCAAAGAACGCCGGTACCTTTGACGTTGAGGACCTTGCCATGGGTATGATCCGCTTTGACAACGGCGCCATGCTGCAGATCGAGTTCTCCTGGGCCTCCAATATCAAGCAGGAAAACCGCTTTGTGGAGCTGCGCGGCTCCAAGGCCGGTCTGACCTGGAAGGATGAGGAGCTGGAGCTCTATACCGAGGATCTCGGCAAGCTGGTGGATATTGCGCCCCGCTTCAAGTCCGTCAGCGGTCACGCCAATAACCTCAAGCACTTCATCGATGTTCTTGAAAAGGGCGTGGAGCCCTGCTTCAAGCCCCAGCAGGGTGTGGATATGGTCAAGATCCTCACCGCCATCTACGAATCCGCAGAGACCGGCCGCGAGGTCATTCTCTGAGCATAAAGGATGAAACGAGAACCGGAAACACAAAGAATAAATAAAGCGGCATGAGAAATTAGCTGGGCCGTAAAACAGAGTTGCAGTCACGTCAGATGTTTGTGCCGTGACTGATATTGTATATATTAAAATATTTTGATAGAATAGACTTTAATTAATAGATTGATCGGATATATCTGACTGTTCAATAAATAGGTGTGGGTAATTATATAATGATTGAGTATAAATATGCAGGAATTGAATTGACTCCCAATATTTTTGCCGAATTGCTCATTTTGCTTTTCGATGGAAAACAGTTTAAGAGGACAACCGCCATTGAAGAGATTACAAAGTACCATCATGATGGCGGAGGAGTTTTGGGCAAGAAAGAATATGTAGCAGTGTTTAAAAAAGCTTGCAAAAGCTTAAGCTCACGTGGTTTATCAAATATAGGGTATGGTACTTGGCGACTAAATCACGAAATCCAAGAAATTGAAATTATCGAAAAAGAAGTTTCAAATACAGTTGAGTACGCAGTAGATAAGACCATTGGTTCTGGTGCTAATTCAGTGTATGTCTATTATTACGACACATATAAAAAGCATGCAGAAACCTGCGGACATTGTATCTGGGAATGTAAAATAGGTAGAACAGATAAAGACCCGCTTCAGCGCGTCTTTGGGCAAGCGGGAACATGTTATCCAGAGCTTCCTCATATAGCGCTAATTATGAAATGTGAAAACTCACTACAACTGGAATCGGCATTACATAATATTTTGAAACTTCGAAATCGCTGGATTGAAAATGCACCTGGAACGGAGTGGTTTTTTACATCGCCTGAAGAAGTCGAATCGTTTTATCGTTTGATTGTGGGGGAATAGCTTATGAAAGCTTTGATGCTCATGTCAAGAATCTTGTAATTTCTCTAATTATAAAAAGCATATAGATTGTGATAACATATGCTGAGATCGCTAAATCTCAATATATCGAACAGTTAGCGGTTTTGTATCGCACCAATGCCTCCACTGTGTAAGGGGAGGTGGGCAGATTATAAGCCTGCTCGGAGGGGTTGTCAATCCCTCAGTCAGCCTTGCTGACAGCTCTCTTAACACAAGGGCGCCTTGGGTGCTGCTGTGCCAGTCCAAAATAAGCCTCCCTGTGAGATTTCTCACAGGGAGGCTTAACTGTTTTACGAAGTCCCGCCTAAACTCGTGCCGCTTTGTTGCGGCAAATCGTGTCAGCCCTGGATCTGGCGCTCGCCGAGGGTGGAGCCGACATAGAGGGGGGTGATGCTGCGGATGATCTCCTTGCCGTCGCCGTCCTCGATGCAGACGCGTACGGCGGTGCAGCGGATGGCGGGGAAGGAGCAGATGCGCTTATTGCCGATGGTCTTGCCGATAAAGACCTCCACGACCTCGGTACCGTTGGGATTGGGAAGAACCTCGACAGAGAAGCTCCTGACGTGTTCGCCGTCGGTGAGATCCTCTTCAATGATAACGTGGTCAATGAGCTTCATGCTGTTCATGACAGACTTGTAAGCGGGCTTCTCGCGAATCACTTCCTTTTCGGGGGCGGAGGCGATGAGGGCACAGCCCTTGGTGCGGCGGCTGATCTCCGCCCGGAAGGCGGTCAGCAGACGGACATCCTCCTCCTCGATGAGACCGCGGCGGTCGGGGGCAACATTCAGCAGCATGTTGGCACCGCGGCCGACGGTGTAGTAGTAATGGGCGACCAGCTCATCAAGGGTACGGCGGCAGTTGTTGTGGGTCTCATTGTAGAACCAGAAGTTCTCCATTCTGTAACGGGTGATGCAGAAGTCGCACTCGCCGGGCAGGAAGCCGGCAGGGGTCGCGTTAGAGTTGCTGATGTGCGCATGGCCCCACTCATTGCCGATCCAGCGGACGGTGGATCGGCCGAAGCCGCCGAAGATCATCAGCTCGGGATCGATATCATCGATGGCCTTGGCAATGCGTGCGCGGTCAAAGTCGTGATTCTGAGAGCCGCAGGAATCAAACCAGAGATAATCAATATGACCGTAATTGAGCAGCAGCTCCCGAACCTGTCCAATGACAAAATCGTCGTACTTTTCGGCCATTTCGGTGGTGTCAAACTGAGCGCAGGAATAATACAGGCCGACCTTCATACCGTGGCGGCGGCAGGCATCCACGTACTCACGGACAACGTCACCCTTGCCGTCCTTCCAGGGGGAGGACTTGACAGAGTGATTGGTGTAGGCGGAGGGCCAGAGAGCAAAGCCGTCGTGGTGCTTGGTGGTCATGACGGTATATTTGGCACCGGCGGCCTTGGCGGCGCGGATCCACTGATCGCAGTCAAGCTCCGTGGGGTTGAAGGAGGCGGGGGACATGGAAAGCATATCCCAGTCGCGGTTCTCCTCGTTGAAGGTACGGATGCCGAAGTGGAAGAAAATGCCGATCTCGTCCTTGAGGAATTCGAGCTGGCGGGCGGTGGGCTTCAATTCAGACATGGTATTTGATCTCCTTTGTGATTAGTCTTTTATCTTTTGCTGGTTGCACCAGATTTTCATGATGAGTCTGTGGGGCAGGAGCTTCGTGGCAAAGACCTGTGCGCGCACGGGGAAGCCGCAGATGGAAACGTCGCGGCCCCGCTTCATATCCTTCAGGGCGCGGGTAACGACCTGCTCCGCCGTATAGAAACGGTTATAGTAGGTGATGGTGTTGTCGGTGACGGCGCGGTCAAAAAAATCGGTCTTGACCCAGCCGGGGCAAACGGCCATCACGCGGATACCGCGGCCGCGCAGCTCCACGTTCAGCGCCCGGGAGAAGGAAAGCACGTAGGCCTTCGTGGCTCCGTAAACACAGATGTAGGGCACGGGCTGGAAGGAGGAGAGGGAATCCACCTGATAGACGCGGCTTCCGCGGACGAGATAGGGAAGGGTCTGCCAGGTGATGGCGGTGAGCGCGCGGCAGTTCAGATCGATCATCTCCAGCTGCGGCTCTGCAGGAAAATCGGCAAAGGCACCGAAATGCCCGAATCCGCTGGCGTTGACCAGCACGGCCACCTCGGGCTTTTCCGTTTTCAGAAGATCGGCATAGGTGTCGATGCTCTCCGGCAGGGTGAGATCCAGCGGGATGGCACGGATCCTTGCCCGGCAGTCGGTGAAGATGCTTTCCAGCCGCTCCCTGCGGCGGGCAATGACCCAGATCTCATCAAAAAGCTCGTCGCGATCAAGAAATCGGACGAACTGTTCCCCCATGCCGGAGGATGCGCCGGTGACTACGGCAATTTTCATGTATCATCTTCCTTTCTCAGTCTTTGTCGGTAATGAGTTCCGTGCAGAGACGGTCGTGTGCCTCTCCCGGAATGTGCCCGAATACGAGAGCCTCCCGGCAGAGCAGCAGGCTCGTGCCATGAAACTCCGCCAGAAACCGGTCGTAATATCCGCCGCCGTGTCCCAGCCGCAGGCCGGCGCGGTTTGCGGCAACACAGGGGACGAGGGCAAGATCGATCTGTTCGATCGGAACGGTGGGGGTGCCCTCCGGCGGTTCGGGGATCCTGAAACGGGTTGCGGTAAGATCTGCGAAACTGCTTATGCGGCAAAGCTCCATTCTACCCCCCTCAAGGCACCGGGGTACGCATACGGTCTTGCCGGCGGCAAGGGCATCGGCAAGAATGGCGCGGGTGTCTGCCTCGCGGCCACAGCTCACATAGGTAAAAATACATTTTGCATTGCGGTAGGCCGTGTAGTTAAGTATGCGCCGGGTGATGGCTTTGTTTCCAGCGGAAATTTCTTCCTCTGTCAAAGCGGAAAGACGCCG
The DNA here is from genome assembly GCA_017414715.1 of Clostridia bacterium. Classification (GTDB taxonomy): domain Bacteria; phylum Bacillota; class Clostridia; order Oscillospirales; family QAMX01; genus RGIG1911. The sequence continues at coordinate 5,323 of JAFQKV010000115.1, read as the reverse complement.
CGCGGCCTCTTTGCGAAAGAAGGCTTTTGCAGGAGAATTTGGATCAAAACCGCAGGAAATCATCTTTTTGTCCTCTTAAAATGCGATCTTCAGCCCGTCAAAAGCGGCGTGGGCACCGATGCCCTGCAGGATGCGCTCGGTCTCTGCGTGCGGTTTATGCAGCGAGGGGGCCAGATGGGTTGCGTATACGGCGGTGCTTTTGGTGATGATGCGGGCGGTGTGAAGGCAGGGAAGCATCACACGCAGCATGGGAATACTGTTGTGTTCCGCCATGCGCCATTCGCCCTCGTAGTCGCCGGTGGTGCAGTCAATGACCAATGCATCCAGCTCCTTTTTTCGAAGGAAGGCGTAGGTTGGATTGAGCATCCATGCACCGTCGGTGGCGTAAAGAAGCTTTTTGCCGTTTAGCTCAAAACAGAGGTGCTGCGGAAAGACGTTGGCATCGTGGTTTGCCCAGAGACCGGTGACGGAAATTTCGCCGCAGAGGGAATAGCGTACACCCTTTTCCATGCGCCGAATCTCACAGGGAAGCTCGGGAAGCACGGCATCTTCCGAGCACCACAACCGCAGGGGTTCCATCCGACCGGATGCGAGGATACGGACGTTATCCGCATTGAAATGATCCCCGTGCAGATGGGTCAGAACAAGATCTGTGATCTCGCTTGTGTCGATCCCGGCAATGCGCAGGGATTCAAGTGTGTGGTCACCGCAGTCGATGAGGACATGTCCACATAAGAGTGCGCTGGAAGAGCGGCGGGCATCACGGTCAAAGCAATTACAGAATTCGGATTTCAGCCTGGGGGAGTAGTCGTGGGCACAGGTGCCGAGAAAGAGAAGCTCAGGCATGGTCATCTACCTCCGAGCGTGAATTTTGCTGACTGTATGGCGGAATTCAGCTCGCGACCTGCGGGATCCGTGGGTGGATTTCCGGTCATGGCCCGGGTGATGCCGAGGAATACGTCGGACTCCATGCCCTCGATGATCACAGTATTATCCTCCACTGTGACGATGGCGTGCAGGGGCTCGTTGTATATGACCGTATAGCCAAGCAGACGCATCTGCCGGTGCATTTTCTCCGGATAGAGCCGGTGCGGGGTGTTCAGCCAGTCGTAGGCGGCGGAGTTAACATCGAAATAGCAGATGCCGTCCAGAATACGGATGTAATCGGAATGGTAATGACCGTTGATGCACATGAGCACCTTTCCGGGGCATTTCTCATTTGCAGTGCGGAGGATACGCTGCACCTCTTCCCGGTCGGCGGCACCGTCGGGGCGCTCAAAGCTCTGGTGGGAGATGAGGATACAGCTTCCGGGTGCGGAGTCGATGGTTTCCGCAAGCCAGGAGATCTGCTCGGGATTCATGCGGTCGGTATCGTCAGCTTTCTGATTGTTCTTCAGGTTATAATGGATATATCGACCGTGTTCGCGGATATAGTTCGGATTCAGAACGATCATCCGGTAACCCTTGCAGTCGAAATAATAGTAGTCGTTCTCCAGCCCGTAGGCGGCCATCATCTCTTCATAGGTGGAAACATCGGCATCGTGATTGCCGATGCAGTGGTAGGAGGGGATGTGGAAATCATTGTAAGCGCGGACGATCTCCGGGAAGCGGGCGGGGCCGTGGCAGAAATCTCCGGCATGGATGATAAAATCACAGCCCTCGGCCTCGGCGTGGGCCTGGATCGTCTGCAGATCGGTCATTGTGCAGCCGAGAAAGACCTCCGGATAATAATGAAAATCGGCAAAAAGCAGGAACTTCATGTATTTACACCTCGATTTGGATCAAAGAAGTTCGATGTGAGCAGATTGGCAGGTCGCATCGATACAACGGCCGCAGCCATCGTAAGAATCGTTTCCTGTGTCGGCAGCCGTGAGCCCCATATAGGTGGAGGAGGTGGTGCCTTCGATGGTGATGGAGCTTCCTTCCACCGTCACAACGGCATAAAGGGGATCTGTGTAGGCAAGCGTCTGGTTGACGCCGCGCTTCTCAGCCACAAGCTCGGGAGGATAACACTCGTGGGGCTTGCGGAGATAGTGATAGCAGGTGGAGTTGACGTCAAAATAGCAGATATTATCCAAAATGCGGATGTAGTCGGTGTGATGATGTCCGTTGATGCAGAGGATGACCTTGCCGTGGCATTTCTCATTTGCGGCGCGGAGAATGCGCTGGACCTCGTCACGGTTTTTGACACCGTTTGCGCGCTCAAAGCTCTCGTGGCTGATGAGGATGCAACGTCCGGGTGCCTCGTCAATGGTCTTTTCAAGCCAGGCAAGCTGCTCCGGCGGCATCCAGTCGCGTTCGGGGCCGTGTGCAAAGTAGTTCTTCAGTTCGTAGTGCACAAACTCCTCGCCGTCCCGGTAGTAGTTGGGATCGCAGACGATGATGCGGTAGCCCTTGCAGTCGAAATAATAGTAACCTGCGGGCATGTTGTACAGCTGCAGGGTTTCGGAGAGCGGGGTGCGGTCGGAATCGTGGTTGCCGAGTATGTGGTAGGAGGGGATGTGGAAGTCATTGTATTCCTTCACGATATCCGGGAATTCCGATGGGCCGTGAGTATAATCACCGGCGTGGATGATAAAATCGCAGCCCTCGGCCTCGGCGCGCCGCTGCATCTCGTGCAGATGCTCATGGGTGCCGCAGATAAAGACGTGGGGATAGTGGTGAAAATCGGCAAACAGAAGAAATTTCACGGTGCTTGCTCCTTTATTCTGTGATCAAAGCTTCAGCATTCTGCGAAGCACGGGTTCGATGGTGGTGGCCATTTTGTAGAAACCGAGGTCGTTGGGATGCGTGTTATCAACAAAGCAGAGTTCACTGTCATCTCCAAAGTAAGTGCTGCCGTCGATAAACTCGATGTTCCGGTCACCGGCCTCTCTTGCCCTGTGCAGGGTATCGAGAATGACATCGCGGTTGTCGATTTTGTAAACGCTTGCGCTGGCGGGACGGGAGAGCATGAGGATGGGAACGTCGGGACGCAGCTCACGGAATCGTTTGTAGAAGGAATAATGCGTTTCCCGCAGATGTGCGCAGTTGGGCGCGTTGTGATCATAGTCATACACAAAGAGGCTCATGTCCAGCCCGGCAATATACTCCGCCATGGCCGGCTCGCCCTTGGCGGAGCCGGAGAAGCCGAGATTGACAAAATCCATGTCAAGCTTGCGGGAGAGGATGGCATTGTAGGCGTTGTGATGGTTTGAACAGCAGCCACCCTCGGTGATGGAGGAGCCGTAGAAGACGACGGGAAGATCGACCCGGTAGGGGGTGGGGGGCAGAAGCTCGGAGCCCTCCTCCAGCGTTACCGTGATGTCGCGGATCAGCTCGTTGCGGGGGAAGAAGATGAGAATGTCCTCGATGCCCTCGCGCCGCTTCTCAAAGCTCCGCTCAAAGGTCATCTCGCTGTAGTTTGCGGGGCTTACAAGACCGAGAAAACGGGAGTCGATGTGGGAACCGGCGAAAACGGAGGCCGACTGGCAGGCAAAGATGGACATACCCTTGTCGATGGAAAAGGTGTCAAAGGTGATGCGCACGGTAAAGGCAGCGGAATCGGTACGGAAACCGATGCGTGCGCCGGGGCAGCGGCGGCCCAGCTTCTCGGAGATACCGGTTGCCGCGATCACGTCATCGGGCAGGCGGCGCAGCTCGCCCGTGCGCTTAAATTCCGGAACACCGTATACGCAAAGAGGCTCGTCCCGTAGGGAAAAGGTCGTTTTATCGGCAGTTACTTTCATGTTGCACTTCCTTTATTTCAGGTTTCCAAAACCGTATTTGCGGATGAAGTAGGAGGGGGTACAGCTCCATGCGTGGCACATGCTGTTCATCATGCGGTCATTGTACGGGGAGAAGTCGGGATCCTCGGGAACATAGGCCTCAAAGAAGGTATCCGCTCCGCGGTCAAGCATGCCGCCCCAGATCGTCATCATGTAATCCTCTGCTTCCTTGCGCAGTCCGCAGGACAGCATCGCATCCACGGCATAGTGATGCATATAGGGCGTAAAGGGCTTGACGGAGTCGGGATCTGCCATCACGCGGCGGAGAACATCCCGTGCCTCCTCGTTGGTAAGAACGCCGGCGAGCACCATCCATGCGGCGGAATGCACGCTGTTCTGTTCCTTGTCATAGCTGTTTACAAATGCGTGCAGCTCCTCGTTATAGAGATGCTTACGGGCGGCGGCACGGCCGTCGATAAGCTGCTTTTCGTATTCAGAGGCATCCAGACCGGCTTTTTTGAGCGCGGCAATAAAGAGATCCAGAGTATAGAGATAAATACCGTTGAAGGCCGTGCGCTTCTCAAGTCCGCGGCACCAGTCCACAAAGGTATCGCGCTGCTCGGCAAGTAGCCCGTTCTCGTCCAGAAGTGCTGCGGTGGCGGCAAGCATATCCTTTGCCACGGGCAGAAGCTCTGTGAAGGTGTCTAGATCCCCGGAGTTTTCGTAGTAGTCGCACAGCGTGCATACATACATCAGGGAATAGTCGCGAAGGAACCAGTAACCGGATACAAACATTTTATCTTCAAAGACGTAACCCGGCAGGAATCCTGCGGCATTGCGGTCCGCGGCAGCGAAAAGATAGAGGCAGCGGCGCACAAGGGCAGGATTATTCCATGTGTAATAGCTTGTTAGAGCCTCAAGACGGAGGTCGCCGATCCAAAGTCGGCGGTCACGCTTGGGACCGTCCTCAAAGACGCGCTGCATGCAGTTTTTCAGGGTGTTGACAGAGACCCGGTCAATCTCCGCAATCCGGGGATCCGCTGCCCTGAAGGGCAGAAGCGCGGCGGGATCCGCACTGGTCTCCGCCGTGAAGCAGAAATCGGAGAGAACGGCATTTCTCGGGGTCTCATCCACCGCGAGCTCCACAAAACGTGCGGCATAACGGCGCGAAAGCTGTACCGGGCCTGGGCCGAGAACGTTGACGGTCTCATCCTGCAGCCAGGAGCGGCAGAGGGTGCCGGAGTAGGTGCTGAAATCGTCGGCAAGCTCCCGCTCGGTCTCCAGAAAACGGAAGGTAATGCGGACGGGCGCATCAAGATAAACGTCGTCCCACCACAGCTTGAAGGAAAAATAGCCGACGTAGTGATTTCCAAGATCAATAACGAGCCGATCGCCCTTCTTCATCACCTGACGGGGAAGATCGGGACGGATCTCCGTGCGCAGGAGAGGGGGGAGGTTGTGATCTGCTTTCAGAAGAAATTTTTCTTTCATAGCCTGGTTACCTCGATTCGTGATGTGTCGGATGAAAACGGTTTTGCTTTAAAAGTACGATTGTATCCACAGTTGTCCCTTTAGGTAGGGAGTCTACCAAAGTATTTGACATATTGGAATTTGTT
>JAFQKV010000114.1 GCA_017414715.1 Clostridia bacterium | reverse complement strand
TTTTACGACAAGACGCTGCTGGAACGTCTGGACAACATCATCCGTTCCGATTTCGGACACGTCACCTACACCGAGGCGGTGGCGCTGCTTGAAAAGGAAAAGGATCAGTTTGAGTATCCCGTATACTGGGGCTGCGACCTCCAGACCGAGCATGAGAGATATCTCACCGAGGAGCATTTCAAGGCTCCCATCTTCGTCATCGACTATCCCGCCGAGATCAAGAGCTTCTATATGCGCCAGAACGATGACGGCAAGACCGTCGCAGCCATGGACTGCCTCGTTCCCGGTGTCGGCGAGATCATCGGCGGCAGCCAGCGCGAGGAGCGCCTCGATCTGCTGCTGGAGAAGATGCAGAAGCTCGGCCTCAACGAGGAGGATTACGCAAACTATCTTGATCTGCGCCGCTACGGCGGTACCCGCCACGCCGGCTTCGGCCTTGGCTTTGAGCGCCTGATCATGTACGTCACCGGTATGTCCAATATCCGCGACGTTATTCCTTATCCCCGCACCCTCGGCACGCTGTAAAGACTTCTGCCTGAAAAAATGAGCAAAGGAGATGTTACCGGAATGGTCCTCGTAATCGATGTTGGAAATACGAATATCGTCATTGCTGTTTATGAATCGCGGGATCATCTGAGAATGGTCTCCCGCATCGCCACCAACCGCGCATGGACCAGCGATCAGTATGCCGTTGAGCTGGACGATATTCTTCGTTTGTATAACATTGCAACGGAGGATGTCAGTGGTGCGATCATTTCCTCGGTCGTCCCCCAGATCACCGGCGCGCTGCGCCGCGCCGTGCAGCGTGTCGTCGGCTGTGAAGCACTGAACGTTGGTCCGGGCATCCGTACCGGACTTCGCATCCGGACGGACAACGCCAGCGAGGTCGGCTCCGATATCATTGTTGCCAGCGCCGCTGCGGCGGAGAAATATCCCGCTCCTGCCATCGTGATTGATATGGGTACGGTCACAAAGCTCATCATTCTCGATAAAAATAAGGTGCTCTGCGGCGCGGTATTTGCCCCCGGTGTGCGTATCAGTGCCGAAGCTCTTTCCGAAAAAACCGCACAGCTGCCTCACGTGGCGCTGGAGGCCCCGGAAAATGTCATCGGCACCGGCACGTCCTCCTGCATTCGCTCCGGTATTATCTACGGCCATGCCGCCATGATCGACGGCATTACTGCCCGTATTGAGGAGCAGCTTGGAGAGAAGTGCAGTGTCATCGCCACCGGCGGACACGCACCGTCCGTTTATCCCCATTGCCGGCAGGATATCATATACGATGAAAACCTTCTGCTGGAGGGTCTGTATATGCTCTATTGCCGCAATGCCAAGGATCCCGATCACAAGGCGTAAACGCCTGTGAAATAAATTCTAATTTGCACCGTATCGGATATTTCCCGAACGGCAGCAGGGAGGAAAAAAACAATGAAAAACCGCAAAACGCTGAAGATGGTACAACTGGCTATACTTACAGCAATCGTCCTGATCTTTGCCTTTACGCCCATCGGGTACTTAAAGACCCCCGCTGTGGAGATCACGTTCCTGTGCATTCCCGTAGCGGTTGGTGCCATCGTGCTTGGCCCGGTGGAGGGCGCATTTCTCGGCCTGGTTTTCGGCCTGACCAGCTTTTTTCAGGCAGCTACGGCCACGAGTACCTTCGGCGCTGCGCTGATGAACATCAGCCCCGTGTCGACCTTTGTGCTGTGCATCGTGCCCCGCGTACTCTGCGGCCTTTTGCCCGCGTTTGTTTTCCGTGCTTTGTCCCATATCAAAAAGCTGCGCATCCTGCCCCATGCCCTGGCGTCATTCTCCTGTGCCGCACTCAACACCGTTTTCTTTGTCGGCGGCCTTATGCTTCTTTTTGGCCGTTCCGACTATATCTCCGGCATGCAGGCAGGTAAAACGGTGCTTGCCTTTGCCGCCGCTTTTGTCGGCCTCAACGGAGTGATCGAGGCCGTAGTAACCCTGATTGTTGGCGGTGCCGTTTCCAAGGGAATCCTGAAGGCACTGCACCGCGCATAAACTAAATTTACTCTGCAAAGTATACCTTTTGCATTTTTTTGGAGGAACCCATGCCACGCTTTGACCAGATGTCCCGGGCTGAGCTGACCGAGCTCTACGCCGATCTTCGCAAAAAATACGAGGAGGCGGCAGGTCTCGGACTGTCGCTGAATATGGCCCGCGGAAAGCCCGCTGCCGATCAGCTTGATCTTTCCGATGCGCTGTTTTGCGCAGTAACCTCCGGTGCCGACTGCCGCGCCGACGGAATGGATCTCCGCAATTACGGTAAGCTGGAAGGCATAGAGGATGGACGCGCCTTTTTTGGCGAAATGCTCGGAGCCCCCGCTGATCAGGTGCTTGTCGGCGGCAATTCCGCCCTCAATATGATTTTTGACACGCTCATGCGTGCCATGGTCTTCGGTCTCCATGCGGATACCGAGCCCTGGATGGGTCAGGGAAAACTGAAATTTCTCTGCCCGTGCCCCGGCTATGACCGTCATTTTGCCATTGCCGAGGCTCTCGGCATGGAGCTTATCCCCGTCGAAATGAAAACGGACGGTCCCGATATGGATGCCGTCGAGGAGCTTGTACGAGATCCTGCGGTCAAGGGTATCTTCTGTGTTCCGAAGTATTCCAACCCCACCGGCATCACCTTCTCCGATGCTGTTGTTCGCCGCTTTGCCGCCCTTTGCCCTGCGGCAAAGGATTTCATTATCGTATGGGACAACGCCTACGCCGTGCACGACCTGTATGATGAGGGGGATGTGCTTTTAAATCTCCTGGCCGAGGCTGATGCGCAGGGAAGAGGAGATATGGTCTTTACATACACCTCGACCTCCAAAATCACCTTTCCCGGTGCCGGTGTTGCCGCCATGGCGGCCTCTGTGGCGAATATCGCCTACCATAAAAAGATCATGGGCCTCCAGACCATCGGTCCCGATAAGCTTAACCAGCTGCGGCACTTGCGCTATCTGCCGGATATGAAGGCGGTGGCAGACCATATGCGCAAGCATGCGGAGCTTCTTCGCCCGAAGTTTGAGGTTGTGCTCAACGCACTTGATGAGGAGATCGCCCCTGCCGGTATCGGTACCTATACGAGACCCCGCGGCGGTTATTTCATCTCCCTTGACGTGATGGACGGCTGCGCATCCCGTGTCTGGAAGCTGCTTGCCGACATCGGTGTCGAGATGACCCCGGCCGGTGCATCCTTCCCCTGCAAGAAGGATCCCCGGGACCGCAATCTCCGTATCGCTCCCACCTTCCCGACACTTTCCGAGCTGAAGTGCGCGACGGATCTTCTCGTGCTCTGCACAAAGCTTGCCGCCTGCGAGAAGCTTCTCGGAATCACAGTTGACTGAATCGAAAACCGGAGAGTATTTTTGCTCTCCGGTTTTTCTTGTTAACTGGATTCCGTGTATAAATTGCAGTGACTGACCACAATATCTTGTATAATGCCTTGACGAAAGGCAATGATTTGTTATATAATATCCCATATGCAACGAAAGCCCAAAAATTGGGTTAAAACAGAGGAGGACTCTTTCCCATGGCAAAAAGAATTACCGGTTTCGTTGCCATCATCCTCGTCATTGCACTGCTTGGGTATCTTGCGATCTGCGGTCTTGAGATCGGCAGCTTCAAGATTGCCAGCGTGACTGACACGGAAGATGGCATTCGCCGCGGCCTTGATCTGGTTGGCGGCTCTTCCGTCACATTTGAGGCAATGTACGACGATAAGTATGACACCGCGAATCTTGCGGGTGATATGGAGATCGCCGTTGCCATCATGCGTACCCGCCTGACCACCGCAGGCTACACCGAGGCCGAGGTTTATCAGGTTGGCGAGAACCGCCTGCGTGCTGACGTTCCTTCCGTTTCCGATCCGGACGAGCTTATCAAGCTTCTCGGTGCCACCGCTCAGCTCACCTTTGAGGACAATGACGGCAATGTCTATCTGACCGGTTCCGATATCAAGGATGCCTATGCAAACTACGGTCCCGTCAGCGGCACCGGTGTGAGCGTGCATCATGTTGTTCTTGAGCTTAATGATGCCAAGAAGTTCGGTGAGGTTACCTCCGCCATCTCCAAGCTCGATGAGAATATTCTGAACGTTGTTCTCGACGGTGAGAAGATCTCTTCCCCCGCCGTCAATGAGAAGATCGAGAGCGAGTCCGCTGTCATCTCCGGCAGCTTTGATGCCGAGAGTGCAAAGACCCTTGCAAATCTGATTGCTGCGGGTCAGCTGCCCTTCTCTCTGGAGCGCGTTGAGCTGCGTGCCGTGGGTGCTACCCTTGGTGACCGCGCCCTGGAGACCAGCATCTTTGCCGGCCTCATCGGCCTTCTGATCATCATGGCTTTCATGATCGTCTACTACCGTCTGCCCGGCTTCTCCGCCTGCATCTCCCTGCTCTTCTACATGGCTTTCTTTGCCGTTCTGATGAGCGTTCTGCATGTCAACCTCTCTCTTGCCGGTATTGCAGGTATCCTGCTTTCCATCGGTATGGCGGTCGACGCAAATGTCATTATCTTCGAGCGTATTAAGGAGGAGCTTGCCTCCGGCAAGACCGTCCGCTCTGCCATCAACGCCGGTTTCCACCGCGCAACCAGCGCCATTGTGGACTCCAACATCACCACCATCATCGCCGCCTTGGTGCTTTACTACCTGGGCAGCGGTACCATTCAGGGCTTTGCGCTGACTCTCGGTCTCGGTATCGTGATCTCCATGTTCACCGCCATCGTAATGACGAGAGCTCTGGTCTATATCTTCTACGGCTTTGGCCTGAAAAAGCCTGCCCTGTATGCCAAGGTTAAGAAAGTGGAGGAGAACTGACCATGAAGTTTTCTGTAACAAAATGCTTTAAGTGGACCAAGTTCCTGTCCCTGCTGCTCATCCTGCCCGGTCTTGTCGGCTTTATCGGTGCCCTTTTCGGTGCTCCCTTCTTCAATTTTGACATTGACTTCACCGGCGGTACCACCATTCAGGTGGCTATTCACACCGAGGCTACCCAGTCCGTATGCAACGAGATTTCCGATCTCGTCAATGAGACTGTCGGCATCAAGCCCGCTTCCGTTCAGTCCACCGGCAGCGGTTCCGTGAAGGACGAGGTCATCATCAAGACCTCCGAGCTGACCGATGACCAGGCAAACGAGGTTTATCTTGCCCTGGAGGAGAAATTCGGTCTCAAGCAGGAAGACGATCTTCTCTCCGTTGATAATGTTTCACCCACCATCGGTAAGGATCTGCAGCGTGTGGCGGTCACCGCCTCCATCGTCGCCGCCATCGGAATTCTGATCTACATCACTATCCGCTTTGATTTCCGTTCCGGTCTTTCTGCGATCGCCTGCCTTCTGCACGACGTTCTCGTCATCCTCTCCTTCTACGTCATTTTCCGCTTCCCGATGAACATCAACTTCATCGCTGCGGCGCTGACCATCGTCGGTTACTCCATCAACGCAACCATCGTTATTTTTGACCGTGTGCGAGAGGAGAGCCGCCTTGTCCGCAAGGAGTCCTTTGAGAATGTGGTCGATAAGAGCGTTTGGGCTTCCATGGGCCGCTCCATCAACACCACCTTCACCACCCTCGTTATGATCGTTCTGCTTCTGGTGATGGGTGTTCCCAGCATCAAGAACTTCATGATCCCACTGCTTATCGGTGTTCTTTGCGGTGCGTATTCCTCTGTGTTCGTCGCCGCTCCGCTGTGGAGCACCTTCCGCAAGTGGTTCCCCAAACGCTGAAAATCCTCCCTGTTTTAGGAGCATACTGACATGAAATGTCCCTTTTGCGCCAGTCCTAAAAGCAAAGTGATCGACTCCAGACCTAACGATGATGCGGATAATATCCGCCGTCGCCGGGAATGTGAGCAGTGCGGCAAGCGCTTCACCACCTACGAGGTGGTGGAGACGCTGCCCATCATCGTCATCAAAAAGGATGGCAAGAGAGAAACCTACGATCGCAACAAGCTGATGCGCGGACTTCTTCGCTCCTGCGAAAAGCGCCCCGTGTCCATCAATCAGCTGGAGAAGCTCATTGATGATGTCGAGCAGGTCATCCGCAACTCTCTGGACCGGGAGGTTGCCTCCGGTCAGATCGGCGAGCTTGTCATGGACGGTCTGAAGACGCTGGATGAGGTCGCCTACGTGCGATTTGCTTCGGTCTACAGAAGCTTCAAGGATATCGGTTCATTCCGCAGAGAGCTTGAGAACCTTGAAAACGAAATGCAGAATCGGTAAGCCGGAAGTTCATGGAAAACCCAACCTTCCGTCTTGAAGTCTTTGAAGGACCTCTCGATCTGCTGCTGCACCTCATCTCCAAAAATAAGGTGGATATCTATGATATTCCCGTGGCGGAGATTCTGGAGCAGTATCTTGCCTATATGAAGGCCGCCGAGGACTTTAATATTGAACTTGCAAGCGAGTTCTCTGTCATGGCGGCACAGCTGCTTCTGATCAAATCTTCGATGATCCTCCCGAAATATGAGGATATTGAAGAGGATCCCCGTAAGCAGCTGGTGGAAAGTCTTATCGAATATCAGCTCTTCAAAGCCACCCGCCCCTATTTTCAGGAGCGGGCGGAGAGTTTTGCCGGCTCCTTTGTCCGCGAACAGGAAACGCTCGCACCGATCCCCGTTGCAAAGTATGGTCTTTCACCGGATCTTCTGTCCGGTGCGGTGCGTATGCTGATGCAGCGGAAAGAGGAGATAAAAGAGGAGCCGGAATTCCGTATGACCACCATCATGAGCCGCGACGTTGTCTCCATTGATGAGAAGATCGGCGGAATCCTTACCCTCTTCCGTTCCCAAAGGAATCTTTCGCTCCGTTCCCTTTACAAAGCTGCCCGGTCAAGAAGTGAGCTGATCGCGACCTTCCTTGCTGTGCTACAGCTCTGTAAGGATCAGCACATTGTGCTGGAGGAGACGGAGGATGACCTCACCCTCTCCGTGAATACGGATGTCCCCACAACGGCTGATGCAAAGGAGTGATCAAGCATGACCACCAGAGAAGTCCTCTCCATCATTGAGAGCATACTGTTTGCATCCGGTGATCCCGTTCCGCTGGACCGTATCTGCCGTGTGCTGGACATGGACCTTGCAAGCGTGGAAGCTCTGTCATCGGATCTCTGTGATCTGTATGCGGAGCGCGCCGGCGGTATCCGCGTGATCCGTCTGGAAAACAGCCTGCAGATGATATCCGAGCGCAAATATGCAGACTATGTGCGCCTTGCGCTGGAGATACGCAAAAAGCCGAGCCTTTCTGCTACGGCTTTGGAGGTCCTCGCCATCATTGCCTACAAGCAGCCGGTCACACGCCAGTACGTGGAGCAGGTGCGCGGCGTTGACTCCTCGTATACCATCGGTATGCTGGCGGAAAAGGGACTTATCTACGAGGCCGGACGTCTTGATGTGCCCGGTCGCCCCATTCTGTATCGGACTACAGACGATTTTCTGCGCTGCTTCGGCCTTTCCTCTCTGCGTGAGCTTCCGGAGATATCCGGCTTTAATGATGAGGGTCAGCAGCTGATCATCGACGAGGCAGTTGAAGGATCTGATGCCGAAGATCCCGTACCGACGGAAGAATGATCTTTCTTTACATCCTCTTTGCTGTGCTTTTTCTCCTGGCGGCGGTGCTGATTCTGCCTGTACGAATCGCCTTTCGCCTGGTGGATGATAGATTTACCGTATCGGTCCTCATTCTCGGTATACGGTATATGCTTTATCCGAAAAAAAAGCCACATAAACCTGCAAAGGTGAAAAAAAAGAAAGAGAATGAGCCGTCCGGTATGCCGGACAGGAAAAGCACGGCCGGTGAGATCCGTGAAATACTGCGTGTTGCGCTTCCGCGCATTCCCAGGGTATTCGGTGCCATAGATGTGCCGAAATTTCGCCTGCATCTTCGCATCTCGGCGGAGAATCCCGCGAAATGTGCCGAGTTGTTTGGCGCTGCCTGTGCAGCCTTTGGCATGATATGGCAGCATCTTGACCGCATTTTTGCCATTCGTCGTCCGCGCATTGATATTGAACCGGATTTTGAAGGCAAAAAAACAGAACTTCTTCTTTTTGCAGATGTTCGTACCTGTGTGCTCAAGATTCTGATCGCTGCGCTGCCGATACTTGCATCCTACCTGAAACGTAAAATCCAGCTTTCCGGAGGTAAAACGAAATGAACCAGAACCCCATCAGCGATATGCTTCGTTCGACCCTTGAAAAGGTTCGTGAACTCGTGGATGCCGATACCATTATCGGTACGCCCATTACCTTTTCCGAGGATGTGACCGTTGTTCCCGTCTCACAGGTATCCATCGGTCTTGCCGGCGGCGGATCCGATTTCGGAAAAGAACCCTCCCGGGTTCATTTTGGCGGCGGCAGCGGTGCCGGGATCTCCGTCAAGCCGGTGAGCTTCATCGTTTATGAAAAGGGCAGCATCCGCATGATGCCTGTCTCCGGCAGCGGAGAGGCAAATCCCTATGTCCAGGCCGTGGATGCCGTGCCCGTTGCGGCAGAGCGCATCGTCGGGCTAATCCGGGATTTGAAGAAGAACAAGCCGCAGGAAGAATAATAGACCTACACCGCCTGTATAATTAAAGCACAGACTTTGATTTTGGGCGGTGTTTCTTTTGAATTACCTGCGCGGCGTATTTTTGCTGACAATCCTGCTGTTGCTTTTTGCGTGTCCGTGTTCTGCGCTCCAGCTTTCGGCGGATAAAGCCATCCTGCTGGATGCATCGAGCGGCGATATCCTGTATGAAAAGGACGCGGATGCACCGGCACCTCCGGCAAGCACGACAAAGCTGATGACGGCTTTGGTGGCCCTTGAGTGCGGGATCAAAGCGGACGATATGTTTGAGGTATCCCATGCCGCGGTCTCTGTCGGCGGATCCTCGCTCTATCTGCAGGCGGGTGAGCGTGTGGATGGCGAAACACTGCTCTACGGTCTGCTCCTTGAGAGCGCAAATGATGCCGCTGTTGTACTGGCCGAAGGCCTGTGCGAAACCGAGGCTGACTTTGTTCGGCGGATGAATGAAAAGGCCGCAGAACTCGGGATGACGGAAACCCATTTTGAAAATCCTCACGGTATGCCGGCAGAAGGGCATCTGTCTTCCGCGGCCGATCTCGCACGCCTGATGTGTGCCGCCTCGCAGAATGCGCGTTTGATGGAGCTGCTTTGCACGCAGACCTATTCCTCCGGTTCCAGGTTTATGACCAATCACAACAAGCTTTTGGAGCGGATCCCTGCCTGCGACGGTGGGAAAACGGGATATACCAAGGCTGCCGGACGCTGTCTCGTGTCCACCGCAGTTATTTGCGGCCGCCGTTATGTCGCAGTGACCCTTGACGATCCGGATGATTGGGATGACCACGGGGAAATGTATGCCTACGCGGAAAATCTGCAGACCACCGTGTTTTTCTCTTATACGGACATTTCCCGCAAGCTTCCTGTGGCGGGCGGCGGAGAGCTTTTATGTACTTCTGTCGGTGGGATACGTATTTCCGTTCCGGTCTATTTAAAGGATAAGCTGGAGGTCAGCTATGAGCTGCCGAGGTTTGTATATCCCGGTATCTGCCGGGGGACACAGATCGGCACGGCGAAAATCATTGCCGGAGGATGTGTGTCTTCCGCAGTTTCGCTCTACGCTGCGGAAGATGCATCCCTGCCCGTTAAGGCAGAGACGGTTTGGTCCCGTATTTGCAGCTATATATTTGGGTGGCTTCAATGAACGGGTTTATGAAGCAATGGGGGATGACCCTTTTTCTTGCCGGTGTTCTTTTGGCAGGCTCACTCATCGCACTGCTGCCGGAAGCGGTGATGACCGCTGCGGATCCTTCGCCCGTGCTTGTCATTGATGCCGGACACGGGGAGCCGGACGGCGGTGCCGTGGCATCGGACGGAACGGCGGAAAGCGGCATCAATCTGGATATTGCGAACCGGCTCTACGGACTTGCCAATATGTTCTGTGTCCCTGCTGTCCGGACACGGACGGGAGAGAGCGGACTTTGGGACGGTGAGTGCGACACCATACGGGAGAAGAAGAATTCTGACATGAAAAACCGTGTGTCGGCGGTGAACGCTGTGCCAGGTGCCGTGCTTGTGTCCATACACCAGAATGCGTATGACGGCTTTGTTCGCGGAGCACAGGTGTTTGCGCGGTCAGAGGAGATGTCGGAAGCGTTGTCCCTTGGAATCGAAAGGGCGTTGAAGCAGCGTCAGGATATTCCGACCCGCGCCTCCTCACAGATACCGTCCGGCCTGTATCTTTTCAGAAACACGAGCTGTCCGGCGGTCATCGTGGAGTGCGGGTACATTACGGATCCTTCGGATCTATCAAGACTGCAGGATCCGGCCTACCGTGAGTGGGTCGCGGTGGCTGTACTGCACGGATACTTAACGACAGTATGCGATAAATAACAGGAGTGATCAAATTGAAGTCTAAAACCCAGTTTGTTTGCGGCGATTGCGGCTATTCCTCTGCCAAATGGTACGGAAAATGCCCCGGATGCGGTGCGTGGAATACGATGGAGGAGATCTCTGTTCCCGCAGAATCCGCCCGCAGAAGCAGTTCCGCGCCCGCGGAACCTGCGAAGGCGGTTTCCCTGCAGGAGATCAGCACAGCGGATGAAGCGCGCATCCGTACCGGCTTTTCCGAGCTGGACCGTGTTCTTGGCGGCGGTGCAGTCTGCGGATCCGTTGTGCTTGTGGGCGGTGAGCCGGGCATTGGAAAGTCCACACTCCTTCTGCAGATCTGCGACCGTATGCAGGGCGTAAATCGCATCCTTTATATATCCGGTGAGGAGTCTGTTCGGCAGATCCGCCTGCGTGCGGATCGCCTGGGCGTGAAGGGCGAACGACTGAAGCTCTGTGCCGAGACATCCATAGACCGCATCCGTGCGGTCATCGCAAAGGAAGAGCCGGACTTCATCATCGTGGACTCCGTACAGACGGTGTATTGCCCCGAAATCAATTCTGCTCCCGGCAGCGTCACGCAGATCCGGGAGTGTACCATGCAGCTCATGCAGATCGCAAAGGGCGAAGGACGAACGGTTTTCATCGTCGGTCATGTTAACAAAGAGGGGACCATCGCCGGTCCCAAGATCCTTGAGCATATGGTTGACTGTGTGCTGTCTCTTGAGGGTGAGAAATTCGTAGCTTACCGCATTCTCCGCTCTGCAAAAAACCGATTCGGCTCCACCGATGAGGTGGGCGTATTTGAAATGCTTTCCTCCGGCCTTTCCGAGGTGGAGAATCCGTCAGCTTCCCTGCTTTCCGGCCGTCCGGCACAGGTGCCGGGCACCTGTGTGACCTGCATTGCCGAGGGATCACGGCCGATTTTGTCCGAGGTTCAGGCGCTGGTGGCTCCCACAGCCTTTGGAAACGCACGTCGGACTGCCGCAGGGCTCGATTACTCCCGACTGTATCTGCTGCTTGCCGTGCTTGAAAAGCGCGCGGGACTTCCTGTAGGTGCCTGCGATGCCTATGTCAATGTTGTCGGCGGTTTCCGAATCGATGAGCCTGCCTCCGACCTCGCTGTTGCCCTTGCGGTTGCATCGTCCTTCCGCGACAGAGCAATCCCGGGGGATATTGCCGTATTCGGGGAGCTGGGTCTGACCGGTGAACTGCGTGCCGTCTCCTCGCTGTCCCAGCGCATCTCTGAGATCGCGCGACTGGGCTTCCGCCGCTGCGTGATGCCGGATCAGCAGACCTCGCATCTGCATATTCCCGATGGGATTGAACTGATCAAACTGAAGAATATCACCGAGTGCATTGAATATTGCATCGGAAAGTGATATAATCATGTTATATCTCACATACAGGACGTAATAAACTATGTTCATTTATCGAATAATGGCTGTCATCTCTGCGGTGCTTGGCGCGGCAATGGGGATTGTTCGCATCTTTGAGGTGCGGGAAGGCTATGATGCATCCGGACTTGCCATCGCGGGCGATGTCAATCGTTTGATCCTGATCGTCTGTACGTTGGTGTTTGTTGCGGCGGCGGCGGTACTGTCTTTTGGACTGCATACGTCCGAGCGCAGAAACTCCCCCCGCGCATTTACGCATCCCAGCCGTGCGATCTCCCTTGTGTACTTTATCTCCATGTGTCTTTTTGCGGCAACGGCGCTTTTTATGATTCTTGGCTGCATCGGCAGTTTCTCCGCGCCGACGTTGATTTCAGGTTTTCTTCTCTTTTTTGCCTGCGCAGGCATGATACTGCTTTCCTTCCTGCTTGCAAAGGCGATTTTTCCGCAGGATCTTTCCTTTGTTGCCCTGATTCCCACCTTCTGGGCCTGTTATCAGCTCATTCTCAGTTTCCGTGCCGAGACGCAGAATCCCGTGATGTCCGCCTATATTTTTGAGATCTCTGCACTGGTCTTCATGGTGCTTATGTTTTTCTTCCAGGCGGGAATGCTCTATAACCGAAAGATTCTGCGCCGCACCTATTTTGCGACAGCGGTCTGCCTCTTTTTGTGTACCCTGTGCGGTGTGTCAAAGCTTGTGCTTGGCATCAGCGAAATCTCTGCAAAGGCCGTCTTCTTTGATAAGGTAGCCCTTCTTGTGCCCGGGTTTATGTATTTTGGCGGAGCAATTTTTGCCGTATATGTACTGCTCTGTCTGCTGCGTGAGCATGTGGACAATACGGAGACGGAAAAATAACAATTCATATTTTTTTCATACCGGCAGATTTTCTGCCGGTATATTTTTTCCTCTCATTTTTCCTTAAAAACATCGCAAACTATGGGCGATTGTTATGTACAGGAGGAAAGATATGAGAAGGTGTATCCTGACGGTCACGCTGCTCATCACCGTTCTGTGTGCGGCGGGTGCCGTGCTCTGTACGCGTGATGAAGCCCGTACGACGGCATTGGTGGCGGCTGTCAATATTGAGCGAATCGAGAGCACGCTGTCCTGCACGGGACGGGTGTATGCCGGAAGTACAACGTCGGTTTCTGTGCCGACGGCGGCCCTTGTGACATCCGTGGCGGTCACCGAAGGAGATCGTGTCTCTGCCGGTGATATTCTCTTTACCTGTGCCTATCCCTCCGGTGAAGATATCACCTCCTCGGCGGATTATCTGCGGCGACTTCTGACAGATCCGGATCTGCTGGCAGATATACTTTCCGGTGCATACCGTGACAGCCGACTCGTTGTCGCCGATCCTGCGCAGGTGCAGGAGGTGTTTGCCGACGGTGATAGTTTTTGCGTCTATGCTCCTGCGGACGGAACGGTAACGGAACTCAACGTTGCGGAGGGCGAGGTGGTACTGCCGTTTTTGTCCTGTGCGGAGGTAAGCGGTGACGGGGATAAATATATTCTTGCGGAAGT
Organism: Clostridia bacterium; assembly: GCA_017414715.1. Classification (GTDB taxonomy): domain Bacteria; phylum Bacillota; class Clostridia; order Oscillospirales; family QAMX01; genus RGIG1911. The sequence goes on along the minus strand of JAFQKV010000114.1, from coordinate 29,544 downwards.
TCCGGAGGACGAACTGTATCGAATCCAGATCGGCCAGACCGCACGGATTACGGTGCGGGGAGCGGATGAAAAGTTTACCGGTGTCGTGACGGAGCTTCCGAAAAGGATCAACGGCATGCTTTCCTCCATCACAGGCAGTGATCCTGTCGGTGAGGTAAAGATCCTGCTAAATGGAGAAACTTCTGCGCTGCCCGGCATGAGCTGTACGGCCCGTATCGTTTGTGAAGTGGAAGAAGATGCCCAAACGGTTTCCTTTGAAGCACTTGGACGTGATCAGAAGGGCTGGTTTCTCTATACGACCCTTGGCGACACGGTGGAGAAGACGTATGTGGAGTATGTTGCCGATGCAGGAGACTCTGTCCATATCCGTGCCATGGACGGAAAACGATTCTATTATCTGATGGACGCGGATGCCGGCTGGGAAGTTGGACAGCGCATCAATGCAGTGGTGGAGAGTGATCAATGAACGGTGCGATTTTTCGGCTTTCTGTGAAAAATGTTGTGCGGGGACGAAGCCGTGTTATGCTTTGCATTCTCTCGGTGGCAGTAGGCATAGCGGCATTGCTGCTGCTGTACTGCGTTGGTTCCGGCGGAGAGCAGGCTGTGACAGAAATGCTGGAAGGCTTTGGATTTTCCGGCTTTCTCATTGTTCCCAATAACGGAATCGGACAGGCTTCTCCTTTATATGCGGAGGATGCGGAATATATCCTTACGGCTGTTCACGGCGTTGAGCATGCCATTGCCTTTACCACCCGTTACGGGGTCGCGAGATCCGATCGGCACAGTGATGATGCCGTCATCTGGGGTGTCGGGCACGGAATGGAGGATTTTATTGATTTTTCGCTGCTTTATGGAAGCTTACTTTCTCCTGCGGATGTGCAGGAGGGAAGGGCCCGTTGTGTTATTGACCGCGATACGGCATATCGTTTCTTCGGACGCGAGAACGCCGTTGGGTGTTATCTCACGGTGGGGTGCGGAAGCACGTCGGAAGAGTTTGAGGTTGCTGCGGTGACCGAGGGAGGAATGTCGGTCCTTGCGGGACTGACCGGCGGTGCATCGCCACTTTTTGTTTATATTCCGGGTAAGGCGCTTACGCGTCTGACGGGGGAGAAGAAGGTAGCTCAGCTTGCAGTCCGTACGTCGGAGGAGGACTCTGCCTTTGTTACTGAGCATATCTGCCGTGTATTGAATGCCAAATATGACGATTCTGTTGGATATACGGTGCAGGATCTTGACGGCTATATGGGGGATGTAGGTGTCGTTATGCAGCTTTTGCGCCTGCTTTTGCTTGCCGCAGCATCCATCTCTCTGGTGGTATCCGGTATCGGGGTCATGAATGCCATGCTATCCTCCGTAAGCGAACGGCGGCGCGAGATTGGTCTTTGCCTGGCCGTGGGGGCAAGTCCTGCGCAGATCTGTGCCGGTTTTCTTGCAGAGGCGATGCTCATAACTCTCTTTGGCGGACTGATCGGTGCCGGTGTGGGTCTTCTGCTGTCATGGCCGGTGGCACACATTCTCGGGATCTCCTTTATGCCGAATGCGGGACTGATTCTCGCGGTGGTTGGTTTTGTAGTTATCCTCGGACTGATCTTCGGGACTTTACCGGCCTTGAAGGCTTCCCGTCTCATTCCGGCTGAAACACTGCGGGAGGAATAATTGTCCTGCAGGTGATTGAATGAGGCGGCGCAATTTGTTATAATATGGGTTAAGGTGGTGAATTGTCGTTGAAAGAACATCTGAAGCCTGTGCTGTCCCGATCACTCATCATAGCACTGCTGCTCATTGTGCAGATCCTTGCGCTGGTATTGGTCGTTCTGCGTTTTTCAGACCGATACTTATGGTATTCCGGTTTTTCCCATTTACTTGCACTGGTCGCAGTCTTCTATATCCTGCGTGATAAGAGTAACCCGGCCTATAAGCTCGCCTGGATCGTCGTCATACTTCTTTTACCTGTTTTCGGTCTTCTGTGTTACGCGATCTTCGGGAACCGCAAGCTCGGTCGGGCTGCTAGTAAGAAGATGGAGGATCTAACCGCCCGTTCCGTCCGCAATTATTTCCGTAAAAATGCGGTGCTTCCGTACCTCGAATCTAATGACACCGATGGGGCAGCCATGTCCCGATATCTTGAAAACTATGCGGGATATCCCCTGTTCCGCAATACGGAGACGAGATACTTTCCCTCAGGTGAGGAATATTTCGCCGCACTTACCTCCGCTCTGCGAAAAGCCCGTTCGTTTATCTTTCTTGAGTATTTTATCGTTGCCGAAGGGGAGATGTGGAATACGGTTCTTGAGATTCTGAAGGAAAAGGCAGAGGCAGGTGTTGATGTTCGCCTGATTTATGACGATTTTGGTTGTCTGATCACCCTGCCGTCCAATTATCAGCGTGAGCTTGCCCGATACGGCATCAAGTGCTGTGTATTCAATCCAGTTATGCCTGTGCTCAATTCGGGTCTCAACAACCGTGACCACCGCAAGATCTGTGTGGTGGACGGAAATATCGGCTTTACCGGCGGCGTTAATATTGCGGATGAATATATCAACTGCAAGCGCCGCTTTGGACACTGGAAGGATATCGGCATCGCTCTCTCCGGTGACGGTGTCTGGAGCCTGACGGTCATGTTCCTGACCATGTGGAGCTATCTTTCGGGAAAGATCGAGCCCTTTGAGGATTTTCGTCCATCGGTCATTCATACGGTGACGGACAGCTTTGTGCAGCCCTACGCTGATTCGCCCCTCGACCGGGAGCATGTGGGTGAGACGGCGTATATGAACCTCGTTGCCCGGGCCAGACGATATCTGTATATCATGACCCCCTATCTTGTGCTGGATAATGAGATGCGAACAATGCTTGTCAACAGCGCAAAAAGCGGCGTGGATGTCCGTATTATCACACCGGGTATTCCGGATAAGCGGTTTGTATTTTCCGTTACACGGGCAAATTATTCGCCTTTGATCGAGGCCGGTGTGCGCATCTTTGAATACAGTCCGGGGTTCCTGCACGCCAAGAGCTTTGTCGTGGACGATAAATACGCGGTGGTGGGTACCGTCAATATGGATTTCCGCAGCTTTTATCTCCATTTTGAGTGCGGCACGCTTCTTTACGGCGGTGACGTTATTTCGGATGTCAGGTCCGACTTTACGGAAACCCTGAAAATGTGTCGGGAGATCACAGCGGAACGTCTTGCGGCACAGCCCTGGTATAAGCGCCTGCTGCAGGTCTTCCTTTCTCTCTTCTCGCCAATGATGTGATTTATTTTTTTTTTGATACATACGAAGGAGGTTACATACACATGAGACTTACGGATTATGTGGATCCCTTTATCGGCACGACCGGCTCGGGAAAGGCTATCGTCGGACCGCAGATGCCCCATGGCATGTGCAAGCTCTCGCCGGATACGGAGAGTCTGCCCAATGCCGGATACGATTGGCGTGATACGAAGATCCACGCCTTCTCCCATAACCATCTGGAGGGAGTCGGCGGACGCGGCGGACGTGGCTATATCGGCATTCTGCCTGCATGCGGTCCCGTGGAGACCTGCGAATATAAGTATGCATCCGCTTTTTCCCATGACAGGGAAGAGGCGAAAGTGGGCTATTATTCCGTCGATCTGCTTGACTATGATATCAAGGCGGAGCTTACGGCAACAGAGCGTTGCGGAATTCATCGCTATACCTTCCCGGAAAGCGATTCTGCCCGTGTTATCATTGATATCGGACATACCTCCGGATTGTATAACCGTACCTGTGAGGGCTTTATCGAGCTTGTGGATGATCGTCATATCCGCGGCTGGGGTCTCTATCCCCCCAGCGCCATCTCCAATCTCAGCGCCCCCTGTTATTTCTATGCGGAATTCTCCCGACCCTTCGATTCCGTGGACTTCTATGATGAGGATCCTGCGGATGAGGAGATTCTGCCCTCGCCCAATCTGCGTCTTGGCTTAAACCCCTATTCTGCGGTGGATGTTCGCGGTAAGGTGAAGAAGGTGGAGGGAACCCGCGCCACCACCCGCCGTGCCATTGCGATGGCGAACTTCAGAACCAAGTCCGGCGAGTGCATTGAGGTACGTGTCGGCATTTCCTTCATCAGCTGTGAGCAGGCTGCCCTCAGTCTGGGTTCAGAAGTCGCACATATCTCCTTTGAGGACTGTGTGGAACGCTGCCGCAATGCGTGGGAAGACGTGCTCTCCCGCCTGACGGTGACTGATCGGGATGAGCGCCGTCTGCGCATCTTCTATTCTGCGCTGTACCGCGCCCTCAATCAGCCCACGGAATATACCGAGGACGGACGCTTCTGCATCGCAAGCGACGGACATGATAAGGTGCGCTTCAATGGCCACGGCTTCTATGCGGATATGTGGGCCATCTGGGACACCTTCCGCACCACGAACCCTCTGCAGGTGCTGCTGGAGCCGGACCGCAGCTCGGATATCTGCCAGTCCCTTGTCGAGTATTATAAGGACTGTGGCTGGCTGCCCACCTGTCCCGCTCCCGCACGCGGCGTGAAAAACGCCATGGTCGGCCACAATTATACCTCTGTGATTGCCGATGCCTATGTAAAGGACTGCCGCGACTTTGATGCGGAGACGGCCTACCGCGCCATATACCGCGCAGCGACGGATACCTCAAACGCCAACGGAATCCATCCGAAGTATGATGAGCTTGGATATGTGCCGGCCAATACCTCCGTTGAAGAGGATTTCTGTGTCACCGAGACGGTGGAATATATCTACGCCGACTGGTGTACCGCCCAGCTTGCGCTGGCGCTGGGTAAGCAGGAGGATTACGAATTCTTCATGCGCCGGGCGCAGAACTACCGTAAGCTTTTTGACCCCAAGCACAATCTGCTGCGCCGCCGCCGTGAGGACGGAAGCTTTGTGGAGGAGTTTGACCCCATGGCCTGCTTCAAGCACGGCTATACCGAGTCCTCACCCTGGGAGGCCACCTTCTTCGTTCCCCATGATCCCCAGGGACTTATCAATCTCTTCGGCTCCCGGGAGGCCTTTGTCAATCAGCTCGACCGGGTCTTTGAACTGGATCGCCAGAATTTTGAGAACGAGACCAGCCTCCACCTGCCCTTTATGTATATCTACGCCGGGAAACCCTCCCGTACGGCAGAGGTACTGCAGAGATATGTGCATCCGCTCTTTACCGACGAGAAGGACGGCATCTACGGCGAGGACGATGCCGGTGCGCTGTCCTCCTTCAACATCTTTGCGGAGCTGGGCATTTATCCCATGTGCCCCGGCAGACGTGAGTTTGTGCTCTTCTCCCCGTGGGTGGACGGCTGGAGCCTGAAAAACCCCGACGGAAGCACTTTCTCCCTCCGTTGCGAGAACCGAAGCGAGAAGAATATCTACATAAGCTCCGTGACCCTGAACGGTGAAGACTATCCCTACACCTATTTGACGCAGGATACCATCCGTGCGGGCGGTGAGCTCGTCATCACCATGACGGACCGCCCCGGCGATTACGGAACACGGCAGGAGCACCTGCCACATTCCGACTCGGAGGCAGACCTCGGCGTGTACGAGCCTTCGGACAGGACGGTCTTCTCCGACGTCCGTGCTGACCGTTATGTTGCGGCACCTGATTCCGACGGCCGTTTTACCGTTTCTGCCTGTGCCTACAACGACAGAGGCACATCGCATGAGGTGTGCGCAAAACTGTTCCTTGACGGCAATGAAATATCTTCGGAGCGGGTCACGCTTGCGCCGCAGGAGAAGAGGAGATTGGAATTCGTCATTACCCTCGTGCCGGGAAAGCCCCATACGGTAACGGTTGGCGATGCAAAGGAGATCCGTCTCGAGGTATGCGGTGTGCCGGGGGATGATTATATCACCTTCAAAAACATCGATTCCGACTTCTACGAGGGTGCGGACAGCCTGTATATCGCTGCTGCCGGAGATCAGGGCAAGGAGCATTACGGCATGATCTACCGGAAGCTGCCGGTTGAGGGCGATTTCGATGCCGTCACCTGCATCGGCCATAAGGACCATACCTCGCCCTACGCTCCCTGCGGTATCGTTGTCCGCAACCGCATCGAGGATCCCCTGACCGACGGATACGCCGGCGGTATGTATATGGGTGCCATGTGCATGCGCGGCTTCTACTCCTATCTCGGCGGCGGCATCGGATGCGATGAAACCGGTACGCACTGGGCCATGGGTGCGCCTGTATTCCCCTGCTTCCTCAAGATCGAAAAGAGAGGAAAGCATTTCCGCGGCCTCTATTCCCGTGACGGTATTCACTGGTCGGTGAAATCCAGCGGTACCATCGCATCGGCAGATGATGTGCAGTATGTCGGTCTCTTCAGCCGCAGCTGCATCCATGATAAGGGCCTTGCCCGCTTTGACGGCGGTCTGAAAATTCTGCAGGGCGAGGACATGAAAGATGAAGATACGGCTCGCTGACGGAGGTAAAACCCTCTGGACGCTCGTTCTCGGCACGGAGCTTTCCGAAACGGAACGCTTTGCTGCGGAAGAACTGATCTCGCATTTCCGGGAAATGACCGGCATCACCCTCCGAACAAAAGCCGATACATCGCCCTGCACCCCTTATGAGATCTGCATCGGACATGGGCGGCACGCGACACTTGCCGCGGACATTGGAGATGCGGAGTTCGGACTTGAGGATTTTGCACTTTCCATACATGCGGATCGTATCGTCATTGTCGGCAATCGCTGTCGGGGTACGCTTTACGGTGTCTATGAGTTCCTGGAGGAGGATCTCGGTATCCGCTGGTATACCCCCGATTTCACGCACATTCCCTGCAGATCCCGCGTGGAAGTGGAGGAGAGGTCGTGTGTTATCCGCCCGGCCCTTGAATACCGCGAGACGCTTTGTGTCCATCAGGGATTTGGCGATCCCATCTGGTATGTCCGCAACCGCCTTAACCGTGCCATGGCAACGCCCCTTTTTGGCGGCGGTGTTCAGTGGGCGGGTAAACAGTTCTGCCACACCTTCCATTCCTTCGTCTCGCCTGAGGAATACTATGACGAGCATCCCGAATACTTTGCCTGGCGCGAGGATAAAGGCTGCCGCGTGACGGGACGCCGTGCACAGCTCTGTCTGACCAATCCCGACGTGCTGGACATCGTTATCGGCAAGACCAAACAGTGGCTGCGTGACAATCCCGGGGCAAATATTGTATCTATCTCGCAGATGGATGCCACCAAACCCGAGGATATTCTCTACTGCCAGTGTCCCTCCTGTAAGGCGCTGGATGAACAGGAGGGGACCCAGGCCGGCTCCATCCTGCACTTTGTCAACGCCGTTGCGGATGCCATCCGTGATGAGTTCCCCTATGCATCCGTCGATACCATCGCCTATTCGTACACGACGAAGCCCCCCAAGCACGTCAAGGTGCGGGATAACGTTATCCTCCGTCCCTGCTTTAACGGCGATCTGCTGGATGAGTGGTATAAGGTCGGCAAGCGTCTCTTCATCTGGGATTACGTGACCAACTTCCGCCACTACACCCTGCCGTTCCCGAATTACGATTACATCGAGTCTCACATCCGTGGTCTCATGAAGCATAAGGTGCGAGGTATCTTCATCCAGTCCACCTACGATACCCGCGGAACGGACTTCAACGAGCTCAAGTGCTGGCTGTATGCAAAGCTTCTCTGGAATCCGGAAAAGGAGATCTCCAATCTCATCCCCGAATTTATGACGGCGTACTTCGAGACAGCAGCGCCGCCCCTTATGCAGTATCTTGATCTTTTGCGTGAGCGCATCCGTATGGCAGGAAAGCCACCGGCATGCTTTGTCAATCTTCCGGTGTTCTATATTGATAACGACGTGCTCCGCACGGCGGATGAACTCTTTGATCGGGCGGAAAAGCTTGCCTGCAGTGAGGAGATCCTCGCCCGGGTGCGCAGGATGCGTCTTTCTGTGCGCTTTGTGGAGCTGATGTACATGGATCCTGCAGATCCCCGCCGTCCCGAGATGGTGGATGCGTACTTCGACGATCTCGCAGAGCTTGGCGTTGACCGCATCAGTGAGCGCAACGAGCTTGTGGATGCAAAGGAAATGGTCCTGAACTTCACCGGCCTCTATGAGCTTTCCGAAGCCCTGCCCGGAGCCGGCTACAGCCCGGATCAGATCTGATAAATGACGTAAAAAATCCCTTTGGAGTGATCTCCAAAGGGATTTTTTGTGTACTGTATGAATCAGGCAGCCGGATTAAAGGCAAAACCGTTGATCACGTCATCGTATTCTCCGCGCTTGATCCTGTCGATTTCGGCATCCAGCTCGCCGCTGTGAAGCGCGTCGAGCACTTCCTGTGCTTCGGAACCCGCAAACTCCCGGATCATATCGTCAAACTCGCCGTTCTTTGCGCGGTCGACCATATCGTCAAGCCTTCCGTCCTTGACCATCTGGATGGCAGCACCGTAATTTTCGTCCTCGATATATCCCGAGAGCTCAATCGCTGTGGACATGTCGCCGATATTAACCCCCTGCAGAACAGACAGATCAAAACCGACCACTTCCTTGAACATCGGAGCGGCAATGGAAAAGATGACCGTCAGCACAAGGATGGAAATAAGCAGTGTCACGACCTTCCAGATGAGGACGGCACGTCCGAAATTCTTCAGGCTCTTTGCCTTCGGGGCAAAGGAGAAGATGACGGCGGAAATCAATCCGATAAAGGGTATGGCAAAGAGGATGAAAAGGCCGATATAGGTGAAAATACCGACGACCTTCTTTGCGGGATCCTCCTGGCAGGTGCAGGGGTCACAGGCTTCGGACATAACGACTTTCGGTGCTGTGAATTTCTCGGCGCAGGCATCGCAGACGACCTTGTCGGCAGCGATCTCCGCACCGCAGTTCTTACAGAATGCCATGGCTGCGGGATCCTCCTGTAAATGGATTTATTTCTTTGCGGCGATGGCATCCTCGGCGGCAGCGGCGATATCGTCGCTGGTCATGCCGAAGCGCTTCTCCAGGTAGCCGAGCTTGCCGACCTCGCCGAAGATATCCTTGACACCGATGCGGCGCAGGACGGCGGGGCACTTCTCTGCGAGAACCTCAGCCACGGCAGAGCCGAGAGCGCCGACCACGGAGTGGTTCTCGGCGGTAACAACGGCACCGCACTTCTCGGCATACTTCAGCACGCACTCCTCATCCAGGGGCTTGAGGGTGTGAACATTGATAACGGCAGCGGAGATGCCCTTGGCGGCAAGAGCCTCGGCGGCCTGCAGGGAACGGGTGACCATCAGACCGGAGCAGAAGATGGCAACATCGGCACCGTCCTTAAGCACGTCAGCCTTGCCGAGCTTGAACTCGTAATTCTCGACATTGCCGAAAACGTTCTCGCAGTTGGAGCGGAACAGACGGATGTACATGGGACCCTCGTGAGCAAGGATCTGGGGGAAGGCTGCGACCAGCTGGGTCTCGTCGACGGGCTCGTAGATGGTGAGACCGGGCAGGGTACGCATGATGGCCATATCCTCAAGGCTCATATGGGTACCGCCGTTGAGCTGGGCGGAGATTCCGGGGTCGGTGCCGCAGATGCGGACATTGAGACCGGTGTAGCAGACAGAGATAGCCACCTGATCAAAGCAACGGCGGGTGGCAAAGGGCGTGAAGGAGTTGGCAAAGGGCAGCTTGCCGGAAGCAGCGAGACCGGCGGCAACGCAGATCATGTTGGACTCGGCAATACCGACGTCGAAGGTACGCTCGGGGAAGGCGGCGGCAAAGCCCTTGGTGCCGTTGGCACCCATCAGGTCTGCCTCGACGATGCAGATGCGGTCATCCTTCTTCGCGGCCTCGATGAGAGACTCGCAGTATACCTTGCGCAGTTCGCGCGCATCTTTCTGGAATTCCATGATAATCTCCTCCTTAGTTGAGTGCAGCAAGGCCGGCCTCGAGCTCGTCGGCACCGACGTTCATGCTGTGGGAAGAAACGAGACCCTCGGCGAAGGGGAGACCCTTGCCCTTGACGGTGTCAAGAATGATCATAGAGGGTTTGTCCTTACAGGCCTTGGCAGCGGCAATGGCCTCGGAGATGGCGTTGACGTCGTGACCGTCGCAGTTGATGACGTTCCACTTGAAGGCCGCCCACTTGTCGGCGATGGGCTCGATGGAGTTGACGTCGTTGGTGGTGCCGTCGATTTGCATCTTGTTGTTGTCGCAGAAGGCGATGAGGTTGGAAAGCTTGCGGTTGCCGGCGAGCATGGCGGCCTCCCAGATCTGGCCTTCCTGGCTCTCACCATCACCGATGATGGAATAGATGTAGTAATCCTTTGCATCGAGCTTACCGGCAAGGGCAAGGCCGATGGAGGCGGAGAAGCCCTGGGCAAGGGAACCGGCAGTCATATCGATGCCGGGGGTGCGCTTCATATCGCAGTGGGAGGGGAGCATGGTGCCGGGCTGGTTGAGGGTCAAGCACATTTCCTCGGGGAAGTAGCCGCGCAGAGCGAGAGCGGCGTAGAGGGCGGGACCGGCATGGCCCTTGGAGAGCACGACGCGGTCGCGGTCGGCCCACTTGGGATCCGCGGGATTGATGTTGAGCTCCTTGAAGTAGAGAACGGACAGCAGATCGGCGATGGACATGGCACCGCCGACGTGACCCTTACCGATCTCCTTGAACATCCGCAGGGAAAGCTTGCGGATTTCTTTTGCTTTTTCCGCGAGCATGGCGGATTCGGCGTTGGAAAGCATGGCAAATTCCTCCGTTACAATATATTCTGCTAAAAATAGTACAGATATTGTCTGTGCTTGTGCAGGCACAGAAAGACACGAATAAATTATAACATATCCAATGTGGATTCACAACCTCCGCAGAACAAAAAACAGTGTTTTGGCAATGAAAAATTTCTGCGGTTGTGGTATAATAGCGTTGAGAATGCGGAGGAAGATGGATATGGACGAGATCAGCCTGCAAAAACATATTAAAATTAAGGATCAGTATGATGTTATCGTCTGCGGCGGCGGTCCGGCTGGCTGGGTCGCCGCCGTTTCGGCTGCCCGTGCAGGAATGAAGACATGCCTGGTGGAGCGTTACGGTTTTTTGGGCGGAACGGCGACAGCCGGGCTTGTCGTGCCCGTCAGCGGCTTTTTCTATAACGGCCGGCAGGTGGTTGGCGGCATCGCATGGGAGTTTATCCGCAGGCTGGAGAAGTCCGGCGCGGCACAGGTGGAGTTTCCCAAAGGGCATGTCTCCGTCAATATTGAGATGTATAAGCGTGTTGCTGAGACCATGGCGCTGGAGTGTGGTGTTTGTCTTCGCACAAACAGCGTCGTCACCGATTGTGTCATGCGCGAGGGAAGGATCACCCACGTGGTTATCTATGGCAAAAACGGATGCGAGGCACTCGGGGCATCCTGTGTTATCGATGCCACCGGTGACGGGGATATCTGTGCCATGTGCGGCGTTCCGATGCTTGCGCCGTCCGAGGAGCTGCAGCCCGTCTCCCTCTGCTTTGTGCTTGGCGGCGTGGATACGAATACCGACCTTCTGCACGACTATATCCATCATAATGGACGGGGCGGCATGCCTTCGCGCAATGCCGGGATCGCAGAGGTCGTTCGATCCAAAATGGCGGAACGAGGCATTACGCAGTTTGGCGGCCCGTGGTTCAATACGCTCCTTGGTGCAAGCGGTGCCCTTGCGGTCAATATGACCCGAACTGCCGTCGATCCAACGGACAGCGCTGCCTTCGCGGCGGCGGAACGAAAGCTGCGCGGCGATATGTTTGTGCTGGTGGATCTTCTTCGCGAAAGCTTTGCGGAGTTTCAGAACTGTGAGATCGTTACGTCCGGTGTCAATGCAGGTATCCGTGAGTCAAGACATATTCGCGGCATATATACCCTGACGAGGGAAGCTGTCGAAACCGGTCGCGTTTTCGCACATCCGGCGGCGCACCTTGCCCATCCCATGGACATCCATTCCGCAAAAGGTACGGGGCAGCAGCTCCTGAAGCTCCCGAAGGATTGCTGGCTCCCCTTTGAAAGCATGGTGTGCGACGGTTTTTTGAATCTGATCGCCGCAGGAAGGTGCGTATCTGCCGAACGGGAGCCCTATGCATCCGTTCGCGTTCAGGCAACGATGATGTCTACCGGCGAAGCAGCGGGCGTAGCCGCTGCCATATGCTGCGAAACCGGCGCACCTGTCTTTTTACTTCCGTCGGATGTGTTGAAAAATCGTTTCGAAGATCGGGCTTTTGTGCTGTAAAAACGAAAGGCTTCCAGTGCACTAGGAAGCCTTTCGTTTTTTAATGTATATTGCAAAAACAACTGGATACAATACGCAGTGCATAAGGCATTATCAAAAAAGGAGTAATAAAAAAATGATGCTTGATAAAATCGCGCTTGCGCTGGTTATTGTCGGTGCACTCAACTGGGGCACCATCGGTCTGTTCAGCTTTGATATTGTTGGATGGATCTTCGGCGGACAGTCTGCCCTGGGCAGCCGCATCGTCTTTACCCTTGTAGCACTGGCAGGGCTGTGGTGCATCTCACTTCTGTTTCGCAACTGCGGGTGCGCTGACAGGGATTAATCCACCTTACGGTAATAGGTGTAGTAGGCAACGATGGTGATGCGGCCTTCGGGTCCGTCAAACTCGAAGGTCGCGCCGTCGTTGGAGAGGAGCTCGCCCATGACGACCTCCGACACCGGCTTTTTCAGCACCTCGCCGGCCTCGCAGACGATGATGATTTCATCATTGCGAATGTTTAGGCTGCCGCCCTTACCGATAACGGTCTCCCTGTAATCGCCCTCATCACGACGGGTGACATAGCGGAGAGATTTTCCGTTCAGGCGGGCGATGAGCCGGGGATCGGCTGCGTTCGTATTTTTCTTTTTTCGGAACAGAAACATGGATTGTACCTCCGTAAAGTGACAGGGAGTCGTTTTGTATATGCAGAGAAAGAGAATTGTAGCTATTGTTGTTATCCTCATGACCGTCATTATGTGTGTCGTCGCGGTCACGGATGCCTTTGCCGTGCAGGCGGATGCTGCGGCCTACCGGCAGGGCTCTACCGGAGAGACCGTCCGAAAGATCCAGACCAAGCTGAAGAACTGGGGCTATTATGACGGGGCGGTGGATGGTGTCTACGGCCCGAAGACGGCCTCCGCAGTGCGGTATTTTCAACAGAAAAACGGACTTGCCGTAGATGGAGTTGTGGGGGCGGAGACGCTTGCGGCGCTGGGGATCAGCGGATCGGTTTCGTCTTCCGGGCAGAACCGGGAAGCAGAGCTTGAGATGCTTGCGCGGATCATATCTGCTGAGGGCCGGGGAGAACCCTATCTCGGCCAGGTGGCCATCGGTGCCGTTGTGATGAACCGTGTGCGCAGTGCGTCCTTTCCCAATACAGTTGCGGGCGTGATCTATCAAAAGGGGGCCTTTGATGCGGTAGCCGACGGCCAGTTTTACAGCGCGGCAACGTCATCGGCCATCCGCGCGGCACGGGAAGCCTACAACGGCGCGGATCCAACGGGGGGATGCCTGTATTATTATAACCCGAAAACGTCCACCAATCAATACATGCTTTCAAAACCGGTTTATCTTGCCATCGGACAGCATAATTTCTGTCGCTGACGGAAGAAAAACGGCATTTGGAGAGACGGAGTGAAAATCACTCCGTTTTTTTTTGTTTTGGGGTTGCATTTTTCTCTGTACATGTTATAATGCACTAAAACGGAGAGGTGTATTAGCGCTGCGGCAGATAGTTTATACAAATTGCCGCTTTGCAAAGCTTCTCCGTAATGCAATCCAAAATCCGAGTGGAGGTATTATCGGATGATTAAACTTGGCGTAAATACGGTTTTGTTTAAGCCTTTCTCCGTCGTTGAGGCTATGCAGGCAGCGAAACTTGCGGGTTTTGACGGTGTTGAGCTCTCCGCCATTCAGGGCATGTGTGAGCATCTCGTTCTGGATGACTGGCGCAATTCGGCTCCACCCATCAAAGCTGCTGCGGAGGAGCTTGGTCTGGAGCTTCTTTCCATGGAGGTCGCAAGTCTTGACGAGGACCGCCTGCGCAAGGCCTTTGAGGCGGCGCAGTTCCTCGGTGTTCCCGTTGTCAACGTCGGCCCCGGCGGCAAATCCAACATTCCCGAGGATCTTGAGAAAGCCATTGCAACCCTGCAGGCTCGCGCAGAGATGGCGGCGACCTACGGCGTTTCCCTCTGCTGCAAGGCCCACGTCGGTGCATCCATTTTCAGCACCCCGACGACCATTGCCGCGGCTGAGGCTATTACCAGCACCGGCTTTGGTGTTGATATGGACCCCAGCCACATTCACCGCGCCGGCGAGAAGCCGGAGGATGCACTCGCATCCGTTGTGAAGTATATGCGCCATGTGCACATCCGCGACTGCTATGGCCCCGGCCCGTCTCCCGGTGAGCCCCGGCTGCAGGCCTGCGGACGCGGTGAGATCAACCTCTACGGTTATTTCCAGGCTCTTGTCAGTGCCGGATATGACGGCCCCGTCTGCCTTGAGGTCATCGGCGGAGACCAGACCCTGCAGCAGGCACAGGCCATTGCCAGCGAAAGCTACGGTTATATGAATGCGATTCTGAAGATCCTCGGCGCACGATAAGACAGTAAGGAGAAACGGTTATGGCAAAGAAACCCAATATCATTCTCTTCGGTATGGAGAGCCTCCGCCGCGATCATATGAGCCACTATGGCTACAAGCATATGACTACCCCGCATATCACCGATTATGCCAGAGGCGGCGTTACCTTCAACAACCTCATTTCCGCGCATATTCCCACCACCCCCGGCTATGCCTCCATGCTGACCGGTATGGACTGCTTCGGTGACGGCGTTGTCGCTCTCAATCAGAAGGAGATCCCTGTTGATACCCCCGTGCTTGCGGAGATCCTCCGCCGTGAGGGCTATACCTCCACCTGTGTCGGCTTTGAGGGCAATGCCGCCGGTGTCGGCTATGACAAATATCTCAACTTCCAGGGCTGGGGCCCCGATCATGAAGACGGACGTGCCCACAAGTCGGAGAATATGAACGAGGTCATCCTGCCCGAGCTCGATCGCCTCGCCGCACAGGATCAGCCCTTCTTCCTTTTCCTGCGCCATATGGATCCCCATTCCCCCTATCTTGCTCCCGCTCCCTTCCAGGATATGTTCTTCCAGGGCGATGCCTTTGATCCGAGCGATGACCGTATGCAGAAGGTCTACGATTTCAAGCCCTTCGGCGACTATATCGGCAGCTGGGTGCCCAAGGGCTGCACCAATCCCGACTACGTCATCGGCCAATACGATGCGGCCATCGCCTACATGGATGCCTGCATCAAGGTCGTTTTGGAGAAGATACGCGCCCTCGGTCTGGAGGAGGATACTATTATCATCTTCAACGCCGACCACGGTGAGACCCTGTACGACCACGACTGCTATTTTGATCATCACGGCATGTACGATCCCACCCTCATCGTTCCCTTCATCATGTGCTGGAAGGGCCATCTGCCGGAGGGTATCCGCATTGACGATTACTGCCAGCATAAGGACCTAGTTCCCACACTTATGGAGCTTATGGGCATTGATCCCGGCATCAAGTTTGATGGACGCAGCCTGATGCCTCTCATCCGCGGCGAGAAGCTGGAGGCTGAGGAGGAGATCTACATCACTGAGTGCACCTGGATGCGCAAGCATGGCTGGCGCACCCCCGAATGGAAGCTCATCGTTTCCCTTGAGCCCGACTTCCACTTCAAGCCTATGGTGGAGCTCTATAATCTTTACAAGGATCCGCTGGAGCTGAATAACGTTGCCGAGGAAAATCCCGAGGTCGTTGAAATGCTTCGCACCCGTCTGGAGAATCATGTGGCAAAGCGTGAGGCCGAGACCGGTCGTCCTGCCCCCATCAAGACCAACTTCCTGATGAATAACCGTCCCTTTGTCAGCTCCCAGGAAGACTATGACAGCAAGTACATCGGCGGCATTGAAGATGCCGTTAAGCTGCAGAAGAAATAAGGGAGGCGCAAAACCATGCTGCGCGTATGTGTTATCGGTCTTGGCCATATCGGCAATCTCCATGCCACGATTTATGCGGAGGATGAGCTTGTCGAACTTGTAGGTCTCTGTGACCTGCGCAAAGACCGTGCTGAGGCGGCTTCGCGACGTCTTAGCGTACCTTACTGGCTGGATGCGCCAACCATGCTCAAGGAGCTGAAACCTGACCTTGTTTCCGTGTGTACCGGTGGATATGAATATTCTTCCGACCACTATCTGCCCACCGTACAGGCTCTGGAGGCGGGGTGTCACGTCCTTTGTGAGAAGCCGATCAGTAACCTCATCGAAAACGGTCAGATCATGGTCGACACCGCAAAGAGGCTCAACCGCTGCTTTGCCATTGATTTCAACCACCGCTTTACACCCGCTGCCCGTGCTGCCAAAAAGTGGCAGGAGGAGGGCCGCATCGGAGATCTGCTTTTTTGCAATATGGCGCTGTGGATCGGCAAACCGCAGGATTTTGAGTCTCCATACTACCACCTGAAAGCACTCAACCCCCATAGTATGGAGATCATCCGCTACTTTATGGGTCCCGTGGAGAGCGTGCACTGCTTCGCCATGAAGGCTCCCGGACGGACCATATGGTCCACCGCATCCATTAACATGAAGTTCAAATGCGGTGCCGTCGGTCATCTGACCTCCAGCTATGATATCACCCGCGGGCATCCCATGGAGCGCTGCGAGGTGGCAGGCACCAAGGGTCGGCTGGTCTTTGAGGATATGTGGCGCGAGGCCACCCTCTATCCCGCAGGCGATCCCATCAAGCAGGTCTACACAAACCCCGTCTTCGGCGGATATGCCGGATTTGACGATACATTCCGTGAGCGCATCCGCTGCTTTGTCCGTCAGGTCGACCGCGGAGACCGGCCCGAGGATATCGACGGCAGCGGTCTCCAGGGCCTGGAGGCGCAGAAGGTTATCCACGCCGCCATCCGCAGCCTCGATACGGGCGCGGTGGTACATCTTGATGAAATGTTTCCGAACAAATAAAGGAGGAAATTTATTATGGCTTTAAAGGCTGCAATCGTTGGTATCGGCGGAATCGGTAAAAACCATGCCCGCTGCTACAGAGACAACCCTCTGTCCGAACTCGTCGCGATCTGCGACATTGACAAGGCGAAGGCAGATGCCGCGGCGGAGGAATTCGGCTGCCGCGCTTTCTATGATGAAACGGAGATGCTCCGCGAGATGCCGGAGATCGACGTTGTCTCCGTCACCACCTCTGGTCTGGAAAACGGCTCCTTCCATTATGAGCCCGCGATGATCGCACTGGATTTCAAAAAGAAGGTTCTTGTGGAAAAACCCATCTGCGCCGATGTCCGCGATGCCCGTGAGATGGTCAATTATGCCCTCAACAACCATCTCTATCTTGCCTGCGATCTGAATCATTATTTCACCGGGCCCGCTGCAGATGCCAAGGCTATGCAGGATGCCGGCGAGGTCGGTGAGCTTCTGTACTGTGTGCATAAGGTCGGCTTTAACGGCGGCGAGGCAAACTACGGCGGCGCGCCTGCCAAGGATTCCCGCTGGAATTCTCCCTACGCGCACCTCAAGGCCTTCTGTGCACATCCCTTCTCCGTTATGCGCTATTTCTGCGGCGATATCACCGGTGTTCAGGCCTTTATTGACCGTCCCGGCTTCCGCCGCTCTGCAGAGGATCCGATGCTTTCCCTGAACTCCATCCACGTCCGCTTTGCCAACGGCGGCTACGGTCACCTCATCACCCAGCGCGGCGATGCTATGTTCGGCTACGGCGGCTGGTGGAGCTATGAGCACTGCGGCACGAAATCCACCTTTGCCATTGAGAACTGCGTGGAGAAGCTGTACGTCTGGAAGCCCTCGGAGAATGCCGGCATGGCAACTCCCGCTCCCACCACTAAGGATTACGGCGTTTCCGACTTCGGTTCCACCTTCGGTAACCGCATCAACGCCTTCCTTGAGGATATCACCAACGGCGTGCATCCCGAGGCCATCCGCGCCTCCGGCCGTGATGCGCTTGCAACCCTTGAGTATACCTTTGCGGCCATCAAGTCCTATGAGAACGGCGGCGAGCTTGTCATTCCCGAGATGCTGCCCCCCATTCGCGGCCACGTTTCCTTTATCAAGTAAGCAAGACTGCAACAAAAAGGGACTTTCCGATACGGAAAGTCCCTTTTTTTATGACAATTTCAACCGAGAAGAATGTCAAAGACAAGCATCAGACAAAATCCGACAAGCAGAGAATAGGTCGCACCCCGCTCACTTCCGTGGGCGTGAGTCTCGGGGATCATCTCGTCGCTGATGACGTAGAGCATCGTTCCTCCGGCATAAGCAAGGGCAAAGGGGAGAACTGCGGCGGACACCGTGACGGCGAAATAACCAAGCATTGTGCCGATAACCTCAACAACACCGGTGATCACAGCGATGATAAAGGTTCGGCCCGGTTTTATTCCGGCAGCAAGCATCGGTCCGATAATGACCATACCCTCGGGTATGTTCTGCAGCGCGATGCCGCCGGCGATGGTAAAGGCCTCGGCGGTATTTCCTGTGCCGAATCCAACACCGGCCGCAATGCCTTCGGGCAGATTATGGATCGCGATGGCAATTACGAAAAGCAGCACACGGGAAAGCTGTTCTGCCTTAGCGGGATGCCTTTCCTGATCTGCGCCGGTCAGCCGGTGAAGATGGGGGACGGCTTTATCAAGAACGTTGACAGTCAGCGCACCGCAGAAGATTCCTGCAATTGTTGTGAGAAGCGGTGCTTTGCCGCCATATTCCAACGACGGAAGAATGAGTCCGATGACTGCGGCCGCAAGCATGACCCCGGCTGCGAAGGAGAGAACGATATCACTGAATTTGTGGGTGACACGCTTGAAAACAAAACCCAGCAAGGCTCCGATGACTGATGCACCGCCAACACCCAGGGCAGTTAAGAACGCAAGCTGCATCTCTTACTCCTTGCCGGCAAGGGACTTGCCTTCCCATTCATCGGCAGGGAAGATACCCATCACATCGGCAATGGTGGGGGCGATGTCGAGCATGGTTACGTCAGAGAGCTGTGCACCGGGAGCGAAACGGTTTCCGATGAAGAACATGGGAATGGTCATATCCTCGGGCATTTCTGTGCCGTGAGCGCGGTCGTGACCGCCGTGGTCTGCGGTTACAACGATGGTGTATTCATCACCTGCAGCCTCATATACGCGGCGCACATTGTCAATGGCGCGGTTTACGGTATCAAGATACTTCTCCGTCATCCAACCGGAGCAGTGACCGTCCTTATCTGTGTCGACCATGTAAAGGAAGAGAAAATCGGGATGTACCTTGCGAAGGTTTTCCAGGGCCATATCGGTCAGATTATCGTCGACATGCTCACTGGCAAAGCAGTGGGTGTAGGAAGCGAAGTGAAGGGATCTCGGACTGGCAACATCACGCAGGGGAAGCCAGCCGAAATACATGGAGCTGATGCCCTTCATAGCCGCTACCTGGTCAAACAGGCTGGGCAGAGGACGAACCATAGGAGTGTAATAATTGGTGGTAATGCCGTGGCGCTCCGGAGGAACGCTGTGGAACATGGACATATGACAGGGAAGCGTAACAGAGGGGAAAACTGTTTTTGCATCCAGCGTGTAGGAGGAGATCTGCATCAGCTTTTCTGCGAAAGGATTGCCGCATTTCAAAAATGCATCGGGGCGCATGCCGTCAATAGAGATGAGAATGGTTTTATTCATGTTTTGCTACCTCGTATGTATATAGTTTTGCGGTTGCGATCCGCTTAAAGACTCAGGATCGTGATACTGAAAAGTGCAAGAAAGAAGCCGATAAATCCGGAAGGTGTCAACTTTTCCTTAAAGAAAAGATACGAATATGCGACAGATAAAAGAAGAACGCCGCCGCTTTGTACGGTAAAGAGGACTGCCGTGTTGACCATGGGCAGAATGATGATCAGCACGTTGGGTGCAACGGATGCGGATATGAGGCTGAGCAGGAGAGGAAGAACGGCTTTTTTACCGACACAAAAGGTTTTGAAGGTGTTTTTCTTTTCCTTTGCAGCGAGCTGAATGAATGCGATGATGCTCATGATCCCGAAGGTAAGAATGAGCATTTCGCTTTTCTCTGCCTCATTATAATCCGACTGGATAGCGAGCATGGTTCCGTAAAGACCGTTGCAGAGAAATAGAATAAAGCAGTAAACGTAATAACTGACCGGTGCGCCCTTGAGGCGGATCTCGTGCAGATTCATCAGAACAAAAGATATGAGCATGAGGGCGATGGCGGCAAGCTGGTACCACTGCAGCCGGTCACCGCAGATCAGGGTTGAATACAGCAGCGGGATAAGGATTATGCCAAAGAGCATCACCACATTCATAAAGGCGTAGGAGCCTCGGGCGTTGGCCTTGATAAGGGAAGTATTGTATCCGAAAAGCAAGAAACCGTTGAGCATGCCAAAGAGAGCTGTTGTAGGGGAGAGCTCGAATTTAAAACCGATCCACGCCAAGGTAAACAGACACAGGAAGAGACCTTCGAGCACACAGAAAACCGCGGAGGTGTTCTCACTTTTTCCGCTGTAATTATCGGAGTATTTGGCACAGAACAGCGTCTGAAAGCTGTAGAGAAAAACGATGAGTACGATCAGCAGAGCCGACTTCAAACATGCTCACTTCCTAACGGATGAATTACTCAGTACATTATAGCAGAGTTAACGGGTGAAATCAATTACAGTTGGTCAAAACATTTGCTATTCTATCGCCCGAATTGCTTGTGCAATTCGGAGGGTTCAAGCCAAGCAACCGGGCTCACAAAAACATAAGCGACCCCGAAAGGGTGGCTTATATTTTGGCGCGCACCGTCGGGACTCTTGCAAACGAAAGCTGCCGCTTTCTTATTGCGCGAATTGCTTTCGCAATTCCCAGGGTTCTCATCAAACATCCGGACGCACAAAAAACAGTCACCCAAGATGGGTGACTGTCTTTTTGGCGCGCCCGAAGGGACTCGAACCCCCAACACCATGCCCCGGAAACATGTACTCTATCCGTTGAGCTACGGGCGCTTACAGCGAGATATTATACCCTAAAGTTTTCCGTTTGTAAAGGCTTTTTTACTGAAAAAATAGTCCGGAATCCGCCGGAATTCGACGAATGCATGTCATTTGATGATGCTTTATCTTGCCATTTTCTGAAAATGTGATATAATATTTAAAGATCGGATGAAATTTGTGCGGCAAAACTGCGCTGATCCATCCCGGAAAGGACTTGCCTGTCATGCAAAACGACAAAAAATACGCCATTCTTATCGATGCGGAAAATATCGCATCGAAATATATCAAGATTATTCTGGACGAGATATCCAACGCGGGTGTTGCCACCTATAAGCGCATCTACGGTGACTGGACCAAGAACCATACCGGCGGCTGGAAGGAGATTCTGCTTGAGAATTCCGTGACTCCCATGCAGCAGTACAACTATACCACCGGTAAGAACTCATCTGATTCCGCCATGATCATCGATGCAATGGATATTCTGTATTCCGGCAAGGTGGACGGCTTCTGCATCGTTACCTCCGACAGCGACTTTACCCGTCTTGCGGCGCGTCTGCGTGAGGCGGGCATGGACGTTATCGGCATGGGTGAGGAGAAGACACCGCGCCCCTTTATCGCTGCCTGCAATCAGTTCAAATACCTTGACAAGATCTATGCCCAGACCGTCCGGGCAAGCCGCACCGCAAAACCGGCCAAGCCGAAAGAAAAACAGAAGCCGGTGGAATCCCAGGAGAACTCACAGACCGATCTGGAGACCATCCGCGAGATGATCATTGATTTTGTAGATAAGAATTCCGACGATGAGGGCTGGCTCATGGCCAGCGAGGTCGGTGACGTTCTGGCAAAGCGCTATCCCGATTTTGACGTGCGCAACTACGGCTGTAAGAAGCTCATCCAGTTCCTTCGCATGCTCGATATGTTTGAGATCCGCATGATCACAAGTGAGCAGAATACAAAAAACCCCAACGGTAAAAATGTATATATCAAGCTGAAAGGCTGACATAAAAGCGCCGAAAGGCGCTTTTTCCTTGCAACTGTGCAAAATTCATGCTATACTGTTGCCTGTCCTGATAGCTTATTTCATGAGGTAATTGTCTATGTCATCCCGCTTTGGCTTTCGCGCTACTTTGAACTGCAGCTATGCGGCTTACATTGTTCAGGCTGCGGTAAATAATATTGCACCGATCCTGTACATCATTATGATGCGGGAGTTTGCGCTCTCTCTCGGACAGGTCGCGTTCCTGATGAGCTTCAATTTTGTTGTACAGATCTGTGTGGATGCTTTCGGTGCCGCCTTTACCGACCGTCTCGGCTACCGCCCCTGTACGGTTGCGGCACATTTTTTTGCTTTTGCTGGTCTGTTTGGACTTGGTCTGTTTCCGTATATCTTTGCGACCCCCTTTACCGGAGTCTTGCTTGCCACGGTGTTCTATGCCATCGGCGGAGGATTGATCGAGGTTCTTGTCAGTCCCATTGTTGAAGCGCTGCCGAGTGAACATAAGTCCGGTGCCATGAGCATCCTGCATTCCTTTTATTGCTGGGGACAGCTTGCGACGGTACTGATCTCCACGTTGCTTCTCGTTACGATGGGGGAAAAATACTGGTTTTTAATCCCTGCGCTTTGGTCGCTGCTTCCTTTTGCCAATGCATTTTTCTTCATGCGGGTTCCTATCCGCCATTTGTCCGAGTCCCATGAGCGTGCGCCTGTGGGCAAGCTTTTTGGAATGAAAATATTTTGGACGATGATGGTGCTTATGCTTTGTTCCGGAGCCTCGGAACTCTCCATGTCGCAGTGGGCATCCCTCTTTGCGGAGCTTGGGCTGAAGGTTTCCAAGACCGTCGGCGATTTGCTCGGCCCCAGTATGTTTGCACTTTTGATGGGAGTTTCCCGTGTCTTTTACGGGAAGTTCTGTGAGCATATCGATCTTCGCCGTTATATTCTCGGCAGTGCCGTATTGTGCGTTGTGAGCTATCTGGTATGTGTGTTTGCACCGTGGCCCATCGTCTCGCTGCTTGGTTGTGCCGTGTGCGGTCTGTCAGTTGGCATTATGTGGCCCGGAACACTCAGCCTTGCTGCGGAGCGATGCCCTGCGGGAAACACGGCGATCTTTGCGATTTTGGCCCTGTGCGGTGATACCGGCTGCTCATTAGGGCCTGCCCTTGTCGGAGCTGTATCTGCCGGTGTATCGGGGAAATTCCTATCCTTTACGGGTGAGGCTGCAGGTCTTCACGCAGGACTTCTGTCCGTGGTCATTTTCCCAACCGTTATGGTCGTGCTTGCCGTACTGTTACGACAGCATAAAGAGAAATAGTGAAAGCGGTGTGTCTTTGCGACACACCGCTTCTACATTTACTTTGACAGTGCTCTCTTTACGGAAACTTCGACCGTTGCATCATAGCAGGAGAAGATTTCACCAATGCGTTCCGAGCTCTGTTTCTTTGTGAAAAGGCTGACAACAGGTACGATGACGAGACCGGCCAGCATGGCGAATGATCCGGCATTCAGAGGGCTTCGGAGCAACGCAGGAAAAGCTTGGGGGACGAGCATGTTTGCAAGCATCAGGACTACGCTGAAGAGGCTGCAGACGTATACGCTGGCTTTGGTGACCCATTTGGCATACAGACTGTACAGGAAGGGAGCCAGAAAAGCGCCGGCCAGAGCACCCCAGGAAATGCCCATCAGCTGTGCAATGAAGGTGACGGAACTCTTGTACTGGAAAATGGCGATTATGGCGGAGATGGCGATAAATACTGCGATCAATATGCGCATAATAAGCAGCTGCTGTTTTTCGGACATCCTTTTAAAGAATGCGGTCTTCAAAAAATCAAGAGTCAGCGTGGAAGATGATGCGATGACCAGAGACGAAAGCGTTGACATGGATGCAGAAAGCACAAGCACGACAACGATGGCAATCAGTATGGGGCTGAGCTCGGAAAGCATGGTGGGAATCACAGTATCATAACCGTTTGCCGCGATATCGACCTTGTCGGAATACAGGCGTGCAAAGCCACCCAGAAAGTAGCTGCCGCCCGCGATGATGAGGGCAAAAAGGGTGGAGATAATGGTTCCCTTTTTGATGGCGGATTCATCCTTGATTGCGTAGAATTTCTGTACCATCTGGGGAAGTCCCCACGTGCCGAGCGAGGTCAGAATAACAACGCCGAGCAGATTGACGGGATCGGGACCGAAGAAGGATGCAAACGCACCCTGCATGTCGGGATACGCAGCGTCCGTTACCTGAGACAGGCCCTTCAATGCTTCGCTGAAGCCTCCGTTTGTTTTCAGAACCGCGAGAACCACGGCAACGATTCCGATCAGCATGATGATGCCCTGGATAAAATCGTTGATCGCTGTTGCCATATATCCGCCTGCGATGACATAAATGGCTGTGAGCACTGCCATGAGAAGGATGCATACGGAGTAATCGATATTGAAGGCCATGGAGAACAGACGGGAAAGTCCGTTATAGAGACTGGCCGTATAAGGAATCAGAAAGACAAAGATTATTGCAGAGGATAGGACCTTCAGAGGATTGGAATCAAAGCGCTTTCCGAAGAATTCCGGCATCGTAGCGCTTTGCAGGTGCTGCGACATAATGCGGGTACGGCGCCCCAGCACGACCCATGCGAGCATAGAGCCGATAAATGCGTTGCCTAGACCGATCCATGTTGCGGCAATACCGTATTTCCAGCCAAACTGACCGGCATAGCCGATGAATACAACCGCGGAAAAATAGGAGGTTCCGTAAGCAAACGCCGTAAGCCAGGGACCGACGGATCTGCCGCCGAGCACAAAGCCCTGAACGTCGGTTGCATTTTTTCTGCAGTACAGACCGATAGCGATCATAGAGCCGAAGAAAACGACGAGCATGATGATTTTGAGTGCCATGGGAAGTTTACCAGCCTTTCAAAAGATTTGGCTCCGGGTAAAAACAAAACCCTTTGAGCCATTTTATTGGCTCAAAGGGCGACATGAACTATGACGCGGTACCACCTTTGATTCTACGTCTGTCTTGCGGCAAACGCCTCGGAGAGTACGAACATACCCTCTGCGCGCTAACGGGCGCACCCGATCCGGTCTACAGGGAAAAGGTTCCTTTCGGCGGACAGCTCATGAGATGTATTCACACACCGCGGATTTCTGCGCCTCTCACCAACCGGCAGCTCTCTGTAGAATCTTTAAACGGGGCTACTTCTTCTCACTCAAACGCTTTAACATAGTATAGTACTGCTTGGGTAATTTGTCAATACCTAAATTTCGGCAACAACGTCTGCAGGCTCACGCCCCTCGTGCAGTACCGTATATGCACCGGAGCGGAGGATCGCGGTGAGATCGTCGTTTGTTCGTATGGGCGTGTCTGTCAGGATCCCGCCTGTGGGGATATGAATCGGCTGATGAAAATCGGTACCGGAGATGCGGCGAAGTCCGTAGCGTTCTGCCCATTGGAGGGCAAATCCGTTTCGTGAATCATGGCCTATGTGTCCGTTGTAGACTTCGACACCGTCCAGACGATCGGGAACGACGATGCGTACGCCGTTGCGAAAGGGGTGTGCCTGGAAAAGCAGCAGCCCAAGCTCCTCGCGTATGCGGGGACCGAATTCCTTGATGGAGATATCCAGAATATCAGGCATGGCGCGAAGCTGTTCCTCCGTCATACCGTAGATGAGATAATCATTATTGTCATGTCCGCCGCAGAGCTCGATGCCCCAGAGAATATCGATTCGCCCGCGGGCTGCCTCATGGGCAAGATCCACGGCATGCATAAAGAAGTCGATGCGCTTCTGCCAGTCATCGGTCTGAACAAAGTTCTTGTTTTTTTCTGAGAAGGTCGATGCGCTGAGGTGATTTGTGATGGTCAATGCGTTATAGCCGTGTTCGATATAGGTTTCCACCGTTTCTGCCGCAGTCACACGGCCGCAGCGGCTGACTTCTGAGGTATGGCAGTGCAGTTCCGTTTTAAATTGCATGATCGGTTACTCTCGCTTTCTGTGTTTCTATCCATTTTGCAAGGCCGGCATGTCCCTCTGCTGTAACGGGCTTGAGCCATTTCATGGACTTCATGTGCCGGATACATAGAATTACCTTGATATAATCCTCGAAAATGTAGCTTACGGCAAAGCAGACGGGGAAGGGGAGCTTCAGAAGAAAGGCTGCAATGAAGGTGGCCGGCAGGGAGAAGCCCCAGAGGGTCAGCATGTCGTATTTCATGCCGACGGCTGTATCTCCGCCGGGACGGAATATACCGACGATGATGATATAGGGAATATTGCGGAAGGCAAGCTCGCATCCATAGATCAGCATGATCCAATTTGCGCTGCTGACGGTGGTCTCCGTGATGGTACCGCCCAGGTTAAATATCTGAATGAGCGAGCTGCGTGCGAGGATGATCGCAGCACCGACGAGCACGCTGAGCATAGGAACGATGACGGCAAAGCGCCTGGCATCGGAAACGCCCTTTTCGATCTCGCCGCTGCCGACGGCCTTACCGACCATGACACAGGAGGCGTTGCAGAGGCCGATAAAGAAGGTAAAGGCTATGTTTTCAAATGTACGCAGGATGGTGACGGCGGCGTAATGTTCATAACCGAGATTTGAGTAGATGATATTGAAGAGAACCGTACCGAGGCCCCAGAGTGATTCGTTGAGAATTACGGGCACAGCCTTTTTATAGAACTCGATGATATCGCGGAAACCGAAGGAAATGAGTTCGCGGGGAACGGAAAAGAGGGAGCAGCGTTTGAGTACACAGATGACCACCAGCAGTATTGGCGCGGTCCACGAGGAGATGCAGGTGGCAAGTGCCGCTCCTGCAACACCCATTTCGGGAAGACCGAGTTTGCCGAAGATCAGCCCGTAGTTGAGCACCGCATTGAGTACGGTTGAAAGGCCGGATACAAGCAGCGGAAGGCGAACGCGCTCGGTGGAACGGAGAGCCGTACAGAGGATGGTGTTCAGCGCAATTGCAACGTAGGAAAAGGCTGCAATACGGAGATAGGCGCTGCCTGCCTCAACAACGGCATCGGTACGGTTGAAAATACGTATGACCGAAACGGGTGCAAGGTATGCGATCAGCGCAAACATAAGCGAAAAAACAATGCCGGAGAGGAGCACAAGACCGAGAATGCGGCGGATGCCGTGCTCATCGCGATTGCCCCAATACTGTGCAAAATAGACGGATGCACCGGAGGCAACGCCGAAGAGCACCATGTTCATCAGCCAGCTCCACTGTCCCGCCATACCGACGGCGGAGAGCGCGATGTCACCCAACTGACCGACCATAATGGTGTCAACCAGTGAGAAGGAGCAGACAAGCAGATTCTGCAGCGCGATGGGCACCGCGAGCCGCAGTGCAGCCGACCAGAAGCGGCCTTCAAAAAGCCAACGTATTCCGTTTCTGATGTGCATGATGCACGTACCTCCGTCTTGCGTTATAGTTCAGTCAGAAGTGCCTTGCAACCGCGAAGTATGTCGGACCAGGCGGTGGAAAAATCGCCGGAGTACCAGGGGTCGCTGACTTCTCCGGGGCGATCGGTGTGATCCAGAAGAAGTGTGATCTTGCCGGCGGGATCGCCGCCGCAGATGCGCAGCATATTCGTGCGGTTG
The DNA here is from genome assembly GCA_017414715.1 of Clostridia bacterium. Lineage (GTDB taxonomy): Bacteria > Bacillota > Clostridia > Oscillospirales > QAMX01 > RGIG1911. Next base: position 1,954 of record JAFQKV010000114.1, on the reverse strand, counting down.
GCGCGATCCATACCCACGAGCAGATCATAGTTTTCGTAATCCGCGCAGGTCATCTGACGGGCGCGCTTTCCCTCACAGCCGATTCCGTGCCGCGCCAGCTCCTGATGGGCGGCGGGATAGACGGGGTTTCCCAGTTCCTCTGTGCTTGTTGCTGCAGAGGCGATGGAAAACTCAGCGGAACGGCCTGCCGTGTTCACGAGGTCTTTCATAATAAACTCTGCCATGGGGCTTCTGCAGATATTTCCATGGCAGACAAACAGGATTTTGATCATAAAAACAGCCTCACTTTAACCGACGTATTATACCATGAAAATGTAAAGTTTGCAACTGATGGTGATACAGTATAACAGCCGTCTCCGATGCCGGAGACGGCTTACTTGTGATTTTCAGGAATACGGCTGATGCAAATTATCACATGAGCCCCATGCAGAAGATGACTGCAAGGGCGGTGAGCGTTACCAGTGTATCGATGGTAACTCCGTAGAACATCGGCCGCAGACCGGCCTTGCGAAAATCGGTGATGCTGGTGTTGAGCCCAATGGCGGCAAGGGCGCTGACCATCAGGAACTTACTGGCAGTCTTTATAACACCGGAGACATCGGCGGGAATGAGACCGAAGCTGTTTACGATCGCAAGAAGAAGGAAGCCGCCGATGAACCAGGGAACGATCTTAACGAGCTGTACCTTTTTGCCGTTGTTTGCGGCTTTCATTTCCTTTTGTCTGATGCGGGTGCCGATATAGGCAAAAACGAGGACGGTGGGGATAATGGCGATGGTACGGGTAAGCTTGACCATTGTGGCGAAATCGCCGGCGATTTCCGAAAAGGCATAGCCGGAGGCGACAACGCTTGCGGTATCGTTGACAGACGTTCCGGCCCAGATGCCATAGGCGATATCGGACATGCCGAGGGCTTTTCCCACGAGGGGGTAGATCGCGACCATGATCATGTCAAAGAGGAAGGTAGAGGACATGGCAAAGGCGATGTCCTTATCATCGGCATCGATGACCGGGGCGATGGCTGCGACAGCGGAGCCGCCGCAGATTCCGGTACCGGCGGAGATGAGGTTGCCCAGCTTCCAGTTCAGCTTAAACAGTCTGCGGATAAAATAGCCGCCGCCAAAACACATGGTAAAGGTGAAAATGATCACAAAGAAGGTCATCTTACCGACGGACAGAATGGTTTTGATGCTTAATGACGCGCCAAGCAATATGATCGCGGCTTTTAAAACCTTTTTCGAGGTGAACTTCAGCGCAGGCTGTATCCATTTCGGATGAAAAAAGCTGTTGATGATCGTACCCATAAACAGTGCAATGATGGATGCACCGAGGATCTCACCGGGGATCAGTTTTTCCAGCAACACGGAAAGGGCCGCAATCGCAAAGCAGATCGCTACCCCCAATACATTTGCTGCGACGTTCCGAAACCTTGTGCACATGACCGTTACCTCGATTTTTATGCTTTTCATTAAAAAAGGACACCGCATTTTTTGCGATGTCCTTTTGGTGATCCATCGGAGACTCGAACTCCGGACACCCTGCTTAAAAGGCAGGTGCTCTACCGACTGAGCTAATGGATCATGCTTAACAAGCCTATATATTTTAGCAGATGATGTATTAAAAGTCAACACCTGTGCCTGAAAATTCTGCCCTGCACACACTTGTGCAGGGCAGATGCATCAGTTATTCGGCGACATGGCGCCGGAAAGATGGCCGGTATCCGATTTTGCATTGAAATATGCTTCGAAAACCGTGCGGGCGATGGGGGCGATGGAGTTGCCGGAGTTACCGTGCTCAACAATAACGACAACGGCGATTTCGGGGGTCCTGACGGGAGCAAAGGCGGCACAAACGGCATTGTCAGAGCCTGTGGGCACCTGTGCAGAGCCGGTTTTACCGGCAACCTCAAAATCGACATCGCGGAAGACGGAGGATGCGGTGCCGTCCTCAGTCACG
>JAFQKV010000113.1 GCA_017414715.1 Clostridia bacterium | reverse complement strand
TGACACAAAAGGTATTCAGATAACACATATTCACGGAACTAAAAATCAAACGATCGTATTGGGACATAACGATGCCCCAAATCCTAACCTGTATAATGTAATCGAAGATGAGGATTCCGATTATAGGGACACTACCACAAGAAATACTATTAACAACGTCCTTATACAAGCTTCTCAAAACTATTATAAAGATAGTGTGCGAATTCTTCGCAGAAACCACCGTATTTTCTCACAAATACCCCGATTTAGCAAAGTCGTTATAATGGGGCTGTCGTGCGGTCTACAAGATGAAATATACGTCGAAGAAATCATAAAATATGCTTCTGTGATTGACTTCTATTATTATGATGACGATGCAAAAGAAAACTTCGATGCCATTCTTGGAAACTCCAATGTTATAGTTCGATATTATAAGTGGTGAAGCGTAAAAGCCTCGGCAAGGAAACTCCCTGCCGAGGCTTCTTATGCGATTCACGCTGTACAGGTGATCCCCAAAGCTTACTTAAATGCCGGAGCGTGGGTCTCGCCCGTTGCAAAGGCGTTTGGGCCGGGATCGGACATAGAAAAATACATTTTTGCCGCTTTGGTGGTGCCGAAGTCGCGATTGGAGCCGGTCTGCTGCACCTTGTTGAAGGCATCGCGGAACATTTGATTGTGCGCTTCCTCGCGGTTAAGAAGAAAATCAATGGTTTCGCGCACCTTTTTATCCTCAATCTGGCGATAGAGATACTCGTAAACCACCTTGGCTCTCTGTTCGGATGCGATATTAGAAAGCAGATCGGCGCAGAGGTCGCCTGTGACGGTAACGTAATCGCCCGTCCATGAATAACCCGAGGAATTGATAAGTCCGGGATTCAGACCGAGCAGAACGTGCGTCTGCACCTCGCCTGCCGGTGCCTTGGTGGCATCTACATCGTGACCGTTGAGAAGATTGATGGTCTGCGCCACCATTTCCATGTGTCCCAGCTCCTCGGCGGCAATATCGAGAAATAGATCCTTGATTTCTGGATCCTTGATGCGGAAGCTCTGCGACATATACTGCATTGCCGCCTTGAGTTCACCGTTGCCGCCGCCCAGCTGTTCCTGAAGCAAAACCGCATACTGCGGATTGGTCCTTTCGACCTCTACGGAATGAAATAACTGTTTTTCGTGTTTGAACATGGCGAATCTGACCTCCGTTTATAGATTTGTTACTATTATTTCCCTAAACCTGAGGGCGTATACGCTTACGTCCTTTTATCTTCAGTGATCATAATGCCGTTCTTGCATAAAGCGGCTGAAACGCCGGTGAGGAAGTGAATTAGCATCGCTGCAAGCAAATGTCCCCATGTGCACACCGGCGCATTTAAACCAACGGTTGATGAAAATGCGACGGCAGGGGTTGAAAACCGTCCGATACCGTGGTATACTGTGTCCGAAGAGCGACCCGAAAAACGGGTCAAATTTCAAAAGGAGGCGATCGCAGTGAAAAAGAATGTCGTTACCACAGAATATACGGATCGGATCGTCTCCAGATCGCCCCGGATCGGCTAACCCCCGGGGCCTGACCGGATTTTGAGGCACATCCGATTTTCTCGGGTGTGTTTTTTGCGCGCAAAAAGGCTCTTTCCCGTTGGAGGAAGGAGCGGATCATTGCACCCGTATGGGTGCTTTTTTTATTGAAAAAGGGGAGGAATTTACCACGAAACGCCTGAGAATACATTTACTTAGCTGCGAAAAGAATACTACGACCTACAGGCCGATCTACGAAGGTGTCATCTTCATCAAGGATCCGGAAAAGCCAACCTTAGATCCGTATATGGATTACAGCAACGTCTATTACCGGGATCACATCGGCTTTGAGATCACAGGAACACATAAACTGGCGCAGGATAAGCCCACCATTACAATCATCATCCCGTGGGATCAATTGATTCCAAATACGGAAGGAGATTTGTTCATGAAACGTTTGAAATACTACCTGCAAAGGATGCAAAACGATACCGCTACTTATAAAGAAATGTATGACGGAGACATGATCGCGCAACTTCCGCCGAAATACGATCCGTTACGGGACGAGGAAACTCCTATGGTTCCCGAACGCCACAAGAGTCCGACCTACTGGCATGAAGATACCTCGGTGGAAATCGCCTATACCCATAAGCTTGCCCAAGATCGCCCCACGCTGACTTGGCATATTCCCGCGGAACGGCTGGGGGTGGAAACCTACACCACCACTACCGCAGATTTCTGCCTGCGCGAGTTTAAAAAGTATATCGATGCCCTCAATGCCGAGCTTTACAACCGTGCCCGTCCGGACAATGAAAACGGAAAATACTATCTCCACGCTCCCGGCGGCGAAATTTTGGCGCGGAATACCGCTTATTTTGCTGTGTGTCCCCAGCGGGATTACGAATACGGATCCGGTACGGTCGTGACGCTTTTGCCGCCGGAGCAGATGCCGCCGCCCAAAATGTGTCTGTGCATCCGTATGCAGGTGCAGCTTCCGCACAGGAAACAACGGAAAACCATACAGATGCTCTGCCGGGATCTGCCGGATGCGGTAGACCGATTTTTGATGGAGTTTGACCATGTCCGGCTGAATAATGCTCTTGCCTTGGCGGAAAAGCAGGCAGCCATCCGTGCCTGGCTGAAGGAAAGCGATTATTGCGCCTTTATTGCCAACGGCAGTATTCTTCCCCGTTCCAAGGGAACAGACCTTCCCCTCCAAAACGCCGTTCCTTTCCAGTCCACACCGGAGGACGAAATCGAAGTCTGCGGTGTCCGGGGTATGGGGATTAAAAAAGGTGTTACAGTGATCACAGGCGGCGGCTACTCCGGCAAATCCACATTGCTGGACGCCATCTCCGCAGGCATTTACGACCATGTTCTGGGGGACGGACGGGAGTTGTGCATCACCGACGGCAGCGCTGTCAGCATTTCCGCAGAAGACGGACGCAACGTGAAGCATGTAAACATCGCCCCCTTTATCAAGTGGCTCCCCGGCGGTGATACGGCGGATTTCTCCACCGACCACGCCTCCGGCTCTACCTCCCAGGCAGCAAATATTATGGAGGCGGTTGACTGCGGGGCAAAGCTGCTGCTCATCGACGAGGACAGAAGTGCCACCAACTTTATGATACGGGATCAAAAGATGAAACAGCTCATTGAGAAAGAGCCCATTACGCCCTTTACCGATCGGGTCAATGAGCTGTACCGCACCCAAGGGGTGTCCACCATCCTTGTGATCGGCGGCAGTGGCGAATACCTTTCCGTTGCCGACAGGATCTATATGATGGAGGACTATCAGATCCACAATGTGACAGAGCGGTCGAAGGAAATCTGTAAGGCCTGCGCAGGCACAACAGAACTTCCCGGCAATGCCGATTGGTCGCAGAATAGGATCCTGTATTCCGAAGGCTTTTCCTCCTATCCCGAGGGCTGCGGCAGCGAAAAGCTGGAAGTCTCCGACATGGGCTTCATCATCATCGGCGACGAGCGGATCGATGTGCGGGGACTCCACGATATTGTGTCCGAACGGCAGCTGGATACCTTGGGCTTTATGCTGCGAACCATGATGGTGGAAAACCGGGAGCATAAGATCGACCTCCGTCAAAAGATCGACGAGCTCTATGCCCGCATTGACCGGGAGGGACTGGATATTCTGTATTCTGCCTTCTTCACCACCACCGAGCGTTTTCTCGACTTGCCGCGAAAGCAGGAGCTCATGGCGGTCATAAATCGGATGCGAAAGATCCGAATAAAAAAGATGGGTGTGACAATATGATGCAGATTACCATTGCAGAGCGTATCCGCAAGTATCGGGAACAAAATGGAATGTCGCTGGAGGGCTTTGGCAGACGGCTTGGAGTATCTGCACAGGCGGTATATAAATGGGAGCAGAACATCTGCTATCCGGATATCACCTTTCTGCCGCAGCTTGCGCAGATCCTGGAATGCAGGCTGGAAGACTTTTTTTCGGATCAATAGGAAGATACATAGCAAAAGGCACTTGCGAAAATCTCGCAAGTGCCTTTTTGCTTTATGGATCATCTTCTGGTTTCGGAGTTTGCACTCGTAAGCCGGTATAGCCAGCGGATGTGGGAATCATCGGGGTTGCTCGTGGTTTCTCCCGAAATGCCGTAATAGCCAAACCCGAGATAGAAGGTACCGTCCTCCTGCTCCAGCAGGAGATAGAGAAGATGTTCATCCCCTTTGGAGTGGGTCAGCTGCCATGCGCGGTAATTGCCGCGCTTCAGACCGGCGAGGGTCTCTTGCTCGCACCAATTCTCGGAGCCTCCCCAAAAGCGGGAATCGAAACTGTCTTTGCCAAGCGTTATTCGCTCCATGGTACCGAGGGCTGTGACGGATCCGTCGGCGGCAATTTCCTGCAGTCGCATGCCGTTGACGAGACGGTATGTGGGGGCGATGTCTGCTGTCTGCGTAAAGGAATAGCGTCCGTCATCGTAGACCAGCGCTGCCGGAACAAAGGTGTGGACGGAGATCGTGTCAAAACCGCGGGTCAGTTCAAATTCGATCCATGCCTTGTATTTTGTCTCGTGCTTTCCGTCAATAAAGAATTCCGTTTCAAAACGGTATTCACCCGGCTCCGTCAGGATATTGCCGCTCGGAAGGTGCGCATAGAAAAAGGCAGCGGAATTGTCCGCGGGATTGTCTGAAATCATGGCGAAAGTCCCGGTCTGAATGTTCAGACGGTAGGTGTGGGTTGAGGAGGATTTTGGCAGCACCGGGTAGGCGATCAACGACCAGATGTTATTCGGGTTATAACGGCAATCCTCCCAGACGCCGTCGGACTTGCGGTAAAAGTAGTGCTCGTCACCAAAAATAAACTCATCCGTCGTTTTGTTTTTAAACCGGACGGTTATACAGGGATCGGGAGAGGAGGTTTCAACGGCAACGATTTCCAACTCCAGGCCCGGAAGATCCGAGCCGGATATCTGATTCCGGACGGCACCCAAATCACCTTTGGGGTTTGTCAGGAAGCAGACCGCAAACGCGATGCTTGCAAGCACGGCACAAATTACGATCCAAAATGCAGGTTTTTTATAGTTCAGCACAGATTTCACCCTATCCTTTACACCAACCTCGCCGAAAGCGAGGGGACATGCCGCGATCAGGCGGCGGTCAACACTGCAGGCAAGAAGCGCCAGTGAATAATCTGCTTTTTGACTGGAATCGAGATTCCGGATGACCTTTTCATCGCAGGCAAGCTCGATATCCCGGCAAAGCAGTGCATAGCCGAGCCACAGCAGGGGATTGAACCAATGGAGCGCAAGAATAAGAAAGCCGAAGGGCTTCCACCAGTGGTCTTTTCGGTAAATATGCGCCTTCTCGTGGGCGATAACATGTTCCATATCCCGTGCATCAATGCGGTACGGCAGGTAGATCTTCGGACGGATAATACCAAAAACGAAAGGGGAATCCACGCTTTCACTCTGGAAAATGTTGTCACGCAGAAGTACGGCGGTGCCGATCCGCCTCCGGACGCGCAGCACGCTGATGCAGGTATAGATGAGCATGGCGGCAACTCCGACAAGCCAGACAACGGCCATCATGGGGATCAGGATCTGCAGGGGCGTGGTGCTGTTGCCAAGTTCCGGAGCGAAGGATTCGCCGATGATGGGGTTAATGACACTGTTGATGACGGGGATTCCCGTGTTGACCGACGGCGTGCGCTCCAGCATGATCTCCGGACTGACGGTCTGTGCGCTGGGAATAAGACTCAGGACGCTTTCGAAGGTGAAGGGGGAGATGCATCTCACGGCGACAATGCCCCAAAGGAGCACAATGATCCACCTGGGCGCTTTTTTGAGAAGCTGCCGCAGCAGCAGTACGGCAAGGACGATCCAACCCGCCGAGATGCTCATGTTGAAAAGATCGAGGAAGAAGCTCGACATGCTCATTCTCCTTTCCGGCAGCGGTCGATCATCTGCTGGATAGCCTCGATCTCAGCCTCCGAAATCTTCTGATGCTTTGTAAATGCCGCAATAAAGGCAGGAAGAGAACCCTCAAAGGTTTTTGTAACCATTTCGTTAAGCTCAGCTGCCTGCACCTGATCCTTCGAGACGAGGGAGGTGACCTGCGTGTTTTCGTTTTTCAGAACACCGCGCTCGGACAGACGCTTGATAACGGTATACGTTGTAGTTGGTTTCCAGCCAAGCTGCTCACGGCAGAGGGCAACAAGCTCACTGCTTTTGATGGGCTCATTCTCCCACAGAATGAGACAGAAACGGTATTCGCTTTCAAATACTTTCGGTGTATCCATAACTTATGCTCCTTTCTCTAACGCGTTAGAGCTTATCTATACTCTAACACATTAGAGCGAACTTGTCAAGGGGGAACAGAAAAAAGCACCTGCGGTTTTCTCGCAGGTGCTTTTGGATTGTATGGACAGATCAGCGGAAGATACAGGCGTAGGCTGCGTTCCGCAGGCGGGGATGGGTTATGCCCTCCATGGAGTTGAGCATATGCTGGGCGTAATAGATGGAGACTTTGGTGGCGGGGTCGGCCAGAATATAGGCACCCGCCGCGCCGGACCAGCCGAATTCGCCGGGGGAGGAGAGGGAACCCGCGAGAGCGGGATCGGCGAGGGTACGCACGCCGAGGCCGTAATTATAGCCGCGAAGTCCCGGCAGCTCCCGGCGGAGGTGGGCATCCGCCTCGGGAGAAAGGTGGTTTTGCGTCATAAGAGATATGGTACGGGGGGATAGAATACGGGCGCCGTTTGCACCGATGCCGCCGCGGGCAAGGGCTGCGGCAAACTTCTGCATATCCTCAAGGCTGGAGATGGCGCCGCCACCGCCGCTGTCGTGCTCGGGGCCGAGAACGAAGCGGTTGGTCTTTTCAATCTCTCGGATATCGCCGTTGTTGAAGTTCTCGTACTGCCGTGCCATGCGGGACATATCACAGTCCTCCACATGGTAGCAGGAGGAGGTCATACCGAGGGGCAGGAAAATGTTCTGCCGCACGTATTCCGCAAAGCGCAGGCCGGAGACCTTTTCCACCAGCGCGGCGAGCAGATCGTGGCAGAGGCTGTAGTGCCAGCGCTCACCGGGCTCGGCAAAAATAGCGGTGCGGCCCAATACCTCGGCCAGTGCCATGGTGGGGGCACGGCCGCCGGTCTTTTCCACCATTTCATTGATGGCAGGGCTATGAAAATTGTAGTTGCAGCCCTGCGTCATGGTGAAAAGGTCGCGCACGGTGGCGATCTTGGTGGCGGGCACGCGGTATTCCTCACCGGCCTCGTTCTTTTTGCGGATCTCCATATCCCGAAAACCGGGAAGATAGTCGCAGATGGGATCAGAAAGAAGGATCTTTCCCTTTTCCAGCAGCTGTGCCGCCGCCACACACGTGATGACCTTGGAGACGGAATAAAGATGGTAGATGGTATCCGGCGCGGGGGGCGCTTCGATGCCGACGGAGTAACGGAAGAGGATCTTGTCATCCAGCGTCACGACAATGTCAGACTGTGGGATGCCCAGACTGGGGATGGAATCCATGATCTCCTTGAGCGGTGTGAAATCCATGGTGATCTCCTTATACTTTTTCAATTGCAGTTAAAAAGGGGCTTAACATCCACGTCGCGGACGTCTATGCCAGCTTTTATAGCAGCAACAGCTACTTTACCGGCAGTTTCACCCATTTGACAACAATTACCTGTGACTCTATACGAAGCCATACTGTCCATGCTGCCGGAGATGCACCTGCCGGCAACGATCAGACCGTAAAAGCCTTTGGGGATCAGGCAGCGCATCGGAATCTGGTAGGGGCGGATCATTTGGTAGTTTCTCGAGCTTCCATGCTTTGCGTGGACATCGATACCATAGGTGACATTGGCTACGGCATCTTCAAACTGGCGACCCTCGACAAGGTCTTCTAGCGTTAATGTGTACTCGCCGACGATACGGCGCGATTCGCGAACACCCAAAACATTAGCCGAGGTGATCAACTCAAGTTCGGAAAAATCCGGATCAAACCGTTTGAGCGCATCAAAGGCATCAATAATTTGCTGTCGGCCTGCTACCGTGGCAGCACTGATATCTTTTGCGGAAAGAGGGTTGTATTCATACATGTGTGTGAACTGCAGCACTGCAAATTTTGAGTTGGGTATGGGAATCAAGAATGGTCTGAAATAGGGGAGGTCTTTGCCGGCTTTTTCGTAGGCTCGTTTCAAAACATCTCCGAGCATAGCACCTTCTTTGTATTTTTCAGGAACATTGCCAACCAAAAACATCAGCGTCATAGGCTGACAGTCTTTGTAGCCGTTTTCTTCCGAGCCGAGTTGGAATTCGCAGCCGGCATCGGCACAGACAGAACCGTCGCCAGTACAATCAAAAACAATTTTGGCAAGATAGGCCTTTCGTCCATCGATGTTTTCTGTGATCACACCGGTTACACGGTTATTTTCCGTAATGGTTTTGGCAAAAAAAGTGTTCAGCAGAACGTCGACACCGGCCTGCTGCATTTTGGTATCAAGAAGATGTTTCATGTATTCGTAGTTGAAACTCATGTTGAAAAAACCGCCCCATTGGCCGGAAGCGTCGAGGTCGGAGATGAGCTCACTTAGAATGCCGGATTTGTTCTGATGGTCAAAAAGAGGGTTAATGAGTCCGGCAGTCCACCCACCGCCAAGGCAGTTGACTCGATCAAAAATAAGAGTATTGAGACCGCCCCGTGCACAAGAGAGTGCTGCTGCAATGCCTGCTGGCCCTGCGCCGACGACAATAACATCGTATTTTGCAGCTATCGGAGTTGACAGCTCTTCTTTGATAAAGTTCATGTTATTACCTCTTTCTTGGCATTAAATATGCTAAATTCTCATTCGTATTTTTCAAAAGACAATTCAGCGCAATCTTATTGCATTGAGAGAAGGTCGGTATTTAAAGCGGAGAAATACTTTATTTTGCAAAGGGGATTGACATGATGCGCTTGGGCGCCTCACCGCGCTTCTGTCCAAGCATCCACTCGATAACATTGGTGTTCTCATAGAACTCCGTCCAGGAATCGTGACCGCGGCCGGCCTGAATGGTCAGGCGGGGATTGAGACCGGCTTTCTTGGCAGCCTCAAACATTTTGATGGACTCGGAAACGGGAACGGTAGAGTCACAGTCGCCGTGGGCAGCCCAGATGGGAAGATTTTTAATAAGCATATAGCGCCAGGGCTGGCCGCCGCCGCAGCAGGGAGCAATAGCGGAGAAAAAGTCGGGATAGGAAGCGCCCATCTCCCAGGTGCCGTAGCCGCCCATGGAGATGCCGGTAATGGAGATGCGGTCGGGGTCTGCATCGTATTCTGCGGCGACCTTATCAATGAGCTCCTTGAGCTGGAAGGCGTAGTTGGGCCAGAAGCGATCCGCCGGGCACTGGGGGGCGAGAACGATGGCGGGATATTCTGCGCCGGCGCGGATGTACTTGGGAAGACCATGAACGTAGAGAAGCTCGGTATCGTCACCGCGCTCGCCTGCGCCGTGCAGGAAGATCATCATGGGAAGCTTACCTGCGGGCTTTTCCTCGGGGGTAAAGACGAGGTAGTTAAAATCTACATAGGGGGCGCTGAATTTGCCAGAATCGACTTTCATGCGGATATCCTCCAAAATTATAATGTTTTTTGTTTGAGATGGGTGCGTATATATCCAAGCCCTGCATTGAGGGTCTCGCAGTCCACCCGGTCGGGCAGCATGGCGGAAGCCTCCAGGGTTATGGAACCGGTGTAATTGTGTGCGGCGAGTCCTCCGAAGAAGAGCTCCCAGTCGATCTGCCCTTTGCCGGGCTGATAGATGGGATAGCGTGCATCCCAGTCCTTGATACCGCCGATATAATCGTTGATATGTACGTGACGGATGACGGAATCCCACAGGGGACTTTCCATGGTGGCGGGAAGCTCACCGTGAAACTCACTGCAGCGGGTATCTACGGTGAAGGTGAGATCGGGTGCGGCGGCGTGAAGTGCTTCCATGTGATGTAAAGGGGAGCCGTGGGAACACACGCAGTTCTCAATGACTGCCTGCAGGCCGTATTCGTGCGCGATTCTGTCCAGCGCGGGGATGCGGTCATAGAGCATTTCCGGGAATGAATCGCTGTCGGGCACACCCCAGCCGTGAACGACCAGCCGTGATGCACCGAGGGCACAGGCCACCTCGCAGTTTTGGCGGAAAAGATCCGCCGCTGTGCGGAAAGCCGTATCTTCCGGGGTGCTTAAAAGATCTCCCAGCTCCTTGCGGGCGTGCAAAACAGGGATGCGGATGCCCTCCGAGCGGTATTCCGAGATGAGGTCGGGCATAACGGCATCGAAGCTTGACATAAGCATGAATTCAAAACCGTCACAGTCGAGAAGATGATGGAACTGTGTCAGCAGATGGGGATTTCGACCGTTAATGCGGCCGGTAAAGGCGCCGGTGGAAAGGTAAATGTCGTTCATGGTCTGCAGTAAGCCGCCTTACAATATTCTATTTTATATCTTAACTCCCTGCGGCGGGAAAGTCAACCGTTTTGGCGGGAGACGGAGCGGCTTTTGCGAAAAAAAGATTTGGCATGTAAAGCAATATTGACATTTGCGGCGGAATGAAATACAATATCGATTAATATAGTTTGCCAACTAACGAAATCGAGATAGGAGAGCTATGAAACACGAAGAAAAAAAGGAGAACGGCGGGCGGCATATCGGTGCGATCATCGGTCGGATCCACCGTATCCATCGCCAGCGGCTGGATACCGCGTCCATCGGTATCGGCATGCAGCCGGGCTACCGTCGGCTGCATTACGAACTCATTCAGGATGACGGCTGCTCCCAGCGTGACCTTGCGGAGCGCACGGGACTCAGTGCACCGACGGTAAGCATTGCCCTTGGAAAGATGGAGAAGGACGGCCTCATCCGCCGCACCACCGATCAGGAGGACAGCCGGAAGACCTGCGTATATCTTACCGAGAAGGGGATGGCGCTGGATCGCTCCATGCGGGAGATGCTCAGTGAAAATGAGGAGCGTCTCACCGGACACCTTGATCCGGAGGAAAAGGCAGAGCTTCGGCGGCTGCTGGAAAAGCTTCTGGACACACTGCAAAGAGAAGGAGATCTGTGATCAGATGAAGAAGAGTAAGATCAAGCTGCGGCGGTATCTTGCGCCCTACTGGTTTGTGGCGCTGATGGCCCCCGTCAGCATGTTTGTTGAGGTGGGCGTGGATCTGCTGCAGCCTACACTTATGGCCAAAATTGTGGATGAGGGCGTGCTGAAAGGGAATCTCACCGCCATCCTCACAACCGGTCTTCTGATGCTGGGACTCTCCATATTTGGAGGTCTCGGCGGACTTGCAGCGGCGGGCTTTGCCAGTGCGGCAAGCCAGAATTACGGCGCGGATATGCGAAACGATATGTACAAAAAGGTCATGAGCCTGTCCTATTCCCAGCACGATCGTTTCTCCACCGGTTCTCTGGTCACCCGCATGACCAATGACGTGACACAGCTGCAGGACTTTACCGCCATGGCGCTGCGCACGTTCTTCCGCTCACCCCTGCTTTTTATTGGCAGTATCATCATGGCACTGCGCCTGAATCCGAAATTCGGGCTTGTTATCCTTGCCATACTCCCGCTGGAGGCGGTGGTGGTTTGGCTGATGGTTTCCAGGACTTCTCCGCTCTTTGAGGTCGTGCAGAAGCGGCTGGATAAGCTCAATGCCGTTATCCAGGAAAATGTCATCGCCGCCCGCGTGGTCAAGGTGTTCGTTCGTGAGGACCGTGAAGTCGGGCGATTTAATGAGGCCAACGATAGCTTGACGGATATGACTTTGAAGGTGCAGCGCATCATGGCCTGCATCATGCCGCTGATGACCATCCTGATGAATGTTGCGGTCATTGCCGTCATCTGGATCGGCGGCCTCGAGGTCAACCGCGGTGCCATCAAGGTCGGTGAGGTCATGGCGGTTATCAACTACCTGACCCAGGTCATGATGGGCATGATGATGTTCTCCATGCTCTTTAACTCCATTGCCCGCGCCCGTGCCTCGGCGGTGCGTGTCCGCGAGGTTCTGGCGACCGATCCTGAGATCGTTGCCCCCGGCGGCGAGTCTCCCTCCGTCACCGCCGGTGCGGTTTCCTTCCGCAAGGTTTCCTTCTCCTACAAGGGACAGGGCGGCGACGCGGTGCTGCAGGATATTGATCTTGATATCCGTCCCGGTGAAACGGTGGGTGTTATGGGTGCCACCGGCACCGGTAAGACCAGCCTGATCAACATGATCCCCCGTTTTTACGACGTGACGGAAGGCGCTGTGCTGGTGGACGGCGTGGACGTGCGCGAATACGATCCCGCGATCCTGCGGCGTGATATTTCGGTGGTCCTGCAGAAAAGTGAGCTTTTCTCCGGTACCATTGCCGACAACATCCGCTGGGGCAATGATCATGCAACTCCGCAGGAGGTGGAGCAGGCGGCCCGGATCGCCCAGGCGCACGATTTTATCACATCCTTCCCCGAGGGATACGACACCGTTATCGGACAGAAGGGTTCTTCCGTTTCCGGAGGTCAGAAGCAGCGCATTGCCATTGCCCGCGGCGTGCTCAAAAAACCCCGTATCCTCATTCTCGACGATGCAAGCTCTGCGCTGGATCTTGCCACCGAGGGACGGCTGCGCCGCGCCATCCGTGAGAATATGACGGATATGACGGTCATCATTATTGCCGCCCGTGTGGCCAGTGTCCGGGAAGCTGACCGGATCATCGTTCTTGACAACGGACGGGTGGTTGGCTTTGACAGCCACGATAGGCTTTTGGAGACCTGCCCGGTCTATAAGGATATCTACGATTCCCAGGTGAGAGGAGGGGAGAACAAATGAGTGAGAGAAAAATGCCTCCTCCCGGCGGCTTGGGCGGCCCCGGTCGCCCCGGAATGCCCGGGCGCGGCGGCCCCATGGCCGGACGCATGATGGCGGAAAAGCCCAAGGATGCCAAAAAGACCCTGTTCCGGATGCTGAAATATCTCGGCAGCTTCCGGCTGCTGATGTTCTCCCTCTGGGGCGTTATGCTTGTTGCTGCTCTCGCGGAGCTTGCCGGCCCCGCCCTGCAGGGTGCCGCCATTGACTGCATTTCCCTCGGCGAGGGTCAGCTTTCGGTGGATTTTGACCGGCTCTTCGTCGTGCTGGCCATCATGCTCGGCGTATATATCTGCGTTGCGCTGCTGCATTTTCTGCAGAGCTGGATCGCGGCTACCCTTTCACAGAAGTGCGTGCGCAAGATCCGCGGAGAGCTTTTTGCCAAGCTTTCCCGCCTGCCTATCCGTTACTTTGACACCCATCGCCACGGCGACATCATGTCCCGCGTAACCAACGACGCGGAAAATATATCCAACGGTCTCTCCAATTCCGTGACCCAGCTCTTTTCCGGCATTATCACCCTTGTCGGTGCTTTTGTGATGATGCTCATCTACAGCCCTCTGCTGACGCTGGTGGCACTGGTGACGATCCCCCTGACGCTGCTTGCTTCAAGTAAGGTCGTCAAGTTTGCCCGCAAGTATTATCGGCGGCAGCAGAGCCTTCTCGGTGACCTGAACGGTCAGATCGAGGAGAACGTGACGGGCTTCAAGAGCGTCACGGCCTATAACCGGCAGGCCTCCGTACAGGAGGAGTTCTCCCGCACCACGGCGGAGCTGAAAAAGACCGGTATCCTTGCGCAGATCTTCGGCGGCATCATGGGCCCGCTGATGAACGTTATCGGCAACCTCAACTATCTGCTGGTGGCGGCGGCCGGCGGCGTGCTCGCCCTGCGCGGGAATATCTCCGTGGGTGCCATTCAGGCCTTCCTGCAGTATTCCAAGCAGTTTACCCGCCCCGTCAACATGATCGCAAACCAGTATACCGTCATCCAGTCGGCCATCGCCGGTGCGGAGCGCATCTTTGAGATCCTCGATACCGAATCCGAGGTGGATGAAGGGCGCGAAACCTTCACCGAGGAGGTGCGCGGCGAGCTTTCCTTCCGTAACGTCAACTTCTCCTACGTGCCCGAAAAGCCCATTCTGCGGGATTTCTCCCTGGAGATCAAGCCCGGTGAGAAGATCGCCTTTGTCGGTGCAACAGGTGCAGGAAAGACCACCGTTGCAAATCTCATCACCCGGTTCTATGACATCCAGTCCGGCGAGATATTCATCGACGGCACCGAGATCCGCGATATCGAAAAGCATGACCTGCGCGACAGCATCGGCATGGTGCTGCAGGATACGGTGCTATTCTCCGGCACCATTGCGGAGAATATTCGCTACGGCCGCGAGGATGCCACTGATGAGGAAATGTACGCCGCCGCCCGTACGGCCAACGCCGACCGATTTATCCGCAGACTTCCCGAGGGCTACAATACTCCCCTTGCCGAGGCGGCGGAAAATCTCAGCCAGGGTCAGCGCCAGCTCATCGCCATCGCCCGTGCGGCGCTGAAGGATCCAAAGATCCTCATCCTTGATGAGGCGACCTCCTCCATCGATACCCGCACGGAGATGCACATCCAGTCGGCCATGATCAGCCTGATGAAAAACCGCACCTCCATCATTATTGCCCATCGACTCTCCACCATCCGTGATGCGGACCGCATCGTCGTCATGAGCGACGGACGCATCGCCGAAACGGGCAACCACGAGGAGCTGCTGGAGCGCGGCGGGATCTACTACAACCTCTATAAGACCCAGTTCGAGGGTTACGCGACGTAAAACAAAAAATGTGTCCCCATCTTATTCCGATGGGGACACATTTTTTCATATTCTGCAAATCATTCCACAAAGAAGATGGCCGGGTCAACGGGATCGCAGGGGCTTTCCAGCCGGTATACGCCGTCCTCGAGGGTGAAGGCGACCTCGGTCTCGCTTCCGTCGGGGGCGAGGCGGGTGATGCGGCGCGGCTCGCGGGTCATGCAGATGTCGGTGGTCTCCATGGGATCGAGGCCGAGATTGAAGACGGAGAGCAGCAGCCTTCCGTCGGGCAGATCACCGGCACGGAAGTAAAGCTCCTCATCGCCGGGCATCCAGGCGGGCATCTCCCCGGTCTCTGAGAGCAGGCGGATAAGCTGAAGCTTACGTGTTTCGTTTAAGAAGGAGAAGGCCTCGGTGATATTATACTTTGTTTTGGGGGTACCGGCAAAGGTGATGACCATTCCGCCGAGGCTGTTTTTGTAGACCACACAGGCAGGGAAGAGGTGCTCAATGCCGTGAACGATATTGCACATCATGGAATCGGCAACGGCGGCAGGATCGGTGATGACCAGCTCCTTTACCTGCATCTGGCGGCCAAGCACGCAATCCTCGCGGAGCAGATGCTCGTTGGTATAGGGCTTGCCCGTCCACTCCCGGACGCTGACACCGAGATACTCGCCGAAGCCGCGGCGGATGAGCTCCTCGGCGGCATCGGAGGCCAGCAGAACGGTACCGGCAAGGGCCTTGAGGATCTCCGCGTCGGAGAGCATGACCTTTTTGTCCAGACAAAGTACACCGCCCATGTCACCGGAGAAGAACATGGGAATTCCGAGACGCTCAAAAACGCACTCGCCCCAGCCGGTGTAGTAATCCTCGCCGAAATTAAAGGACTTTCCAATGCGGAAACGGGCTTCCTTCAGCACCGGCATGCGGCAGCCGTGCCATTTGACGGTGGGAACAAGCTGAGAAAGTGTATCGTAGAAACCGTTGTGTTTGGAAAGAATGCGGCGGTAGGCAAGGCCGCTCTTCGGCTCAAAGCCGGCAAGGCGGGTGATCCAGTGCTTGGCACCGGCGGCACCCTCCAGAATGGAGCCGGTGAAATGGGTGTGCAGAACGCGTGCAGGGGTACTGTAACGGTTCTGGGGGCAGGTATCCGTCTCTGCAAGGATAATATCCACCTTGTCCCGGACTTTGGCAATTCCCGTGGCAGCGCGGAAGAAATCCCGGGTGAAGAAGCGGGGCCCCGGAGAGGTGTAGTGACCGTTGTTGAGGCGGAGCACCACGGGATTGCCTTCTCCGGCAAGGATATTTGCCACCTCGGCACCGAATTCCGCATTGTTGCCGACGACGCAGAAGGAACCGGGAATGGTGGGGTCGATCTCATCGATGGCATCGCGCATGATCCGGGCGGTCTGGGTGATGGCCTCGCGCTGGGTCTCAATGTAGATACGGTGGCAGGGGCCGTCGGCATCCTCGGCACTGAGGGCTTCGAAAAGCCCTTCGCGGTCAAAAGCGGTGCCGGCAAGCTCGTTGAAACGTGCAAGATGGAGGGGGCAGGCGCAGCCGCCGCCGGCCTTGCCGATGAGGCGGAAGTCATCATCCACCATGATATGGTCAGGATGGCAGGCGGCGATGGTGCGCAGCGTATCACGGATGTAAATGCGGAATCCCTCATCATAGGGGCAGACGGTGTTTTCGGGCTCGCCGTTGATGATGCCGATATAGGGCTGATATGGGAACATGGCACCGAGCTTCCATCCGTGGCCGATGGTGGCCTGCACAAGAACGCCGTTCGGAACCTCGAAGGCATCAAGCTTTTCCTTGAAGCGCATATAGCGGGCGCAAAGCTCTGCAGCCTTGTCGACAGGGGGATCTCCCTCGGGTACAAGGGTCATGCAGAAGAGCGGACAGGCAGAAACACCGGTCTCAAACTGCTCTTTGATATCTGCGCAGATCTCATCGATGTGGGCATCGTTAAGATTCATAATGGAAAAATTATGCTTCATTGCAGCCTCCTCCTGTGCATGGGCACCGATGGTATTTTTATCATTTTAACATATCCGGCACGAAGGCGCAATAGGGAGAGAGAAGAGGTGCGGCTCGGCAAAAGCCGGATGGCTTGGGTTTGCAATTTTGGGTAAAATATGTTATATTAGCCTTATCATATGCGGCGATGAGATCTGCCGCAAAAAACGAAAGGAACCCGCAGTATGAAGCTCAATTACAAACGCGTTCTGCTGGTCGGCATGGCCTTTTTTCTTATCTCTGCTTTCTGGCAGGCCTACGATGCCATTATTCCCTTAATTATGACCAATCATTTCGGACTTCCGCAGTCGGTATCCGGCGCGGTCATGTCCATTGATAACGTGCTGGCAGTCTTTCTGCTGCCGGTTTTCGGTGCGCTTTCCGATAAGGTCAGCACCCGTTTCGGCCGCCGCACGCCCTTTATCTTTTTCGGCACTATTGCCGCGGTGATCGCCTTTATTTCCCTTACCTTTATCGACAACTACCAGCTGGCTCGCCTTTCGGCAGCGCTTGTCTCCTCCGATACGGCGGAGAGTGAAGCTCTGCGTGCCGTTGCGCTGGAGTTTACGCTGGCAAATCCCTTACCGTTGGTGGGCTTTATTGCCACGCTTCTTGTGCTGCTCGTGTCTATGGCAACCTTCCGTTCGCCTGCTGTGGCGCTGATGCCTGATGTGACACTCAAACCTCTGCGCTCCAAGGCCAACGCCATCATCAACCTTACCGGCACCGCCGGCGGCATCATCGTCCTCGTCCTCGGTATGGTCTTTGCCACCTCAAAGAATGCCTATATGGAATATACGGGCTATGTGCTTGCGGTCTGCTCCGTGATGCTCACCGGTTTTGTTGTCTTCCTTCTGTCTGTTAAGGAAAAAAAGTGGGCGGAGGAGATGGAGACGGAAAGCCTTCGCCTTGGTCTGTCGGAGCAGGCGGCGGCAGGAGAAAAGCGAAAGCTTCCCAAAGCGGAACTTACCTCCCTGCTTCTCATCCTCGCGTCCGTTGCCCTGTGGTATATCGGCTACAATTCCATCACCAGCAAATACTCTGTTTATGCCACCAATATCCTTGGCTTTGACTTTAATTTTACCCTTATCATCGCCCAGGCGGCGGCCATAGTTTCCTACATTCCTGTGGGTCTCATCGCCTCGAAGATCGGCCGCCGAAAGACCATCCTCGCCGGCGTTCTGATCCTCGGTACCGCCTTTTTCCTCGGTATTTTTGTCACGCCTACCACCCCGGAGATCATCATGTACCCCATCTTTGTTCTTGCGGGCATCGGCTGGGCGACCATCAATGTCAACTCCTTCCCGATGGTGGTGGAGCTTGCAAAGCAGGGAGATGTGGGCAAATACACCGGTTATTATTATACCGCCTCCATGGCGGCGCAGATCGTGGCTCCCATTCTGTCCGGCATCCTCTATGATGCTCTCGGTATGCGCTACGTCTTCTTTGCCTTCGGCGCTTTCTTTGTTCTCTGTGCCTTTGTGACGATGAGCTTTGTCCGCCACGGCGACAGTATCCCTACGCAGAACAAAAGCCGGCTTGAGCTTCTCGACGTGGATGACTGATGATGAAGATTCTTATTCTCGCCGTTGGCATCACAGCGGGGCTGATGTTCCTGTATCTTTTTCTCTTTCTCCGGCCCTCGCGCCGGAGCCTGCAGGACGGGCTCAAATGCCCCTACGCCCACCGCGGGCTTCACGGGAACGGTATCCCGGAAAACTCGCTGCCGGCATTCTCAGCAGCGGTGGAGGACGGATATGCCATTGAACTGGATATCCAGATTTCCCGGGACGGGCACGTCGTGGTTTTTCACGATGCTTCCCTTTTGCGGATGACGGGCTGTGACCGTGAGCTGCATGAACTGACCCTTGCAGAGCTCAAAGAGCTTTGCCTTGCAAAGACGGAGGCACGCATCCCCACGCTTGCGGAGGTGCTGGAGCTGGTAGCAGGCAGAGTGCCGCTGTTGGTGGAATTCAAAGGAGCCGACATCCGTAACGGTCTGTGTGAGGCGGCGGCGGAACAGCTCTCGGGCTACAAAGGCCTCTACTGCGTGGAATCCTTTAACCCGCTGCTGCTGTTTAAACTCCGAAAGTGCCTGCCTGCGGCGCGCCGCGGACAGCTTTACTCCAATTTCTGGAGAGAAAAGCGGGAAAAACAGAAAAAGGCGACACCTATTGACGTGCTGCTTTCGGCGCTTTTCTTTAATTTTCTTGCAAAACCGGACTTTATATCCCTGAATCGTCAGGATCGCGAAAACCTGCCCTTGCGGACCTTTTTCTTTCTCTATCGTGTGCCGCGTTTCTCGTGGACGACGGTGGGAGAGAAGGAGACGGAGGAGGCAAAACGCTACGGCGAATATCCCATTTTTGAAAAAGGCTAAAGAATATATACCTGCAGGAGGTTTTTGAAAAGATGACAAAGCACATCATTGCACGGTATTCCCCCTACGGACGGGAGCCCATCCTCCGCCGCATGAAAGACGGCACTCTGGTGTGTCTTGCGCTGACCGGCGGCAAATTTGAACCGGAGAACGTGAACTACGTGACCATCGCAAGAAGCCGTGATGACGGCGAGACCTGGTCGGAGCCGGAGCCCCTCTTTACCCATCCTTCCCGCGGCTGCTGGTCCACGGAGCTCTTTTGCGGCGAAAGTATGACCTTTGCCGCAGTACATACCTATAACAGCCCCTGTTGGTATCGTGAACTGCAGACCTTCCGCTCCTTCTGCGATGACAGCGGTGAGAACTGGACCGAGCCGGAGAGTATTCCCGGTGCGCTCAACGGCTGTTCCGTGCGACAGGGGATCACCCTGTCCAACGGGGACATCCTCTTCCCGGTTTACTGGCAGGAGGTTCGCAGCGGCGGCTTTGCGCACGATGATAAAAAATATATGCCCTATGACGGAAGGCTGTATCCCTTTGTCTGCGGTGCGGGCATTTCAACCGACGGCGGAAAGACCTTCTCCCGCCACGGTTATCTCTCTGCAGAGGTGGCTCTGTGGGAGCCGAATGCCGTGGAGCTGGAGCCCGGCCACGTCATCATGTACTGCCGCTCCTGCAAGGGTTTTCTCTATACATCCGAAAGCTTTGACTACGGTCGTACCTGGACGGAGGCGCAGCTCTCGGAGATCCGCAATCCGGATACCAAGGTGACCGTTACCAAGGTCGGGGACACCGTCCTCATGGTCAATAACTTTACGGAGGATCCCGGCTGGGAGAAGCGCACCTGCCTTGCCGTTGCAAAGAGCCGGGACGGCTTGCATTTTGAAAAGATCTTTGACGTAGAGGATCCCGGTGAGCGCTGGTTCTATCCTCACGCTTACGTGGACGATGCGCAGAAGATGCTCTATCTTGCCTATGAAAACTCCGGCGAGCACCGCCTGCAGAAATATACGTTTGCGGAGCTTGGGCTGTAAGGGGGAGAGATGATGCTGCTGTATGAAGAAAATACGGCTGCGAAGGAAAATATCGCCTTCGGCTGTCCGGTACCGGAACGGCTGCGCTGCATCAGCGTTACCGTGAGATCGGAATATACCGGACCGGAGTGCCCCCATATCACCTTTCAGCTTTCCCGACCGGGGGATGAGGAGCCGGTCTTTATCTCCCACAGCTATATGCTTGGGGGAGCGCAGTTCTTCCGTGTGCCGCCGGCCTGGTTTGAGGACGTTGAGCTTTGTATGGAGATCATACTCCCGGAAGGGGGAGAACTGAAGCTCCTTGAGCTGTCGGCAGATTACGGTGAGCCTGCCGACGGCAGGACGGAGCCCCTGCGCTTCAACGCCCATCTAGGTCTCTGGGGCATGGCACCGAACAACACCATGCCTGCCTTTGAACTTGCGGCCCTTTGCGGCTTTCCCGCCTGCATTGTTGTGCCGAAGCTCACCGCCGGCGGAGAACTGGTGTGCATCCACGACGATACTCTTGCCCGCTATGCGCGGGATGCGGAGGGAAATTCCCCTCCGGACGAGCGCAAGATCTGGGATATGACCCTGGAGGAGCTGGATCGCTGGGATTACGGCTTGTATAAGCACCCCGCCTGGCGGGGGACGGGCATCCCGCGGCTTGCGGATTTCTTTGATCTCTGTGCAAAGACGGGCATGCGCCCCATGTTCTCCACCCATCCGGGTCTTCCCGTGGAAAAATGGCGAGAGGTGCGGGAAATGCTGGAGAAAAGAGATCTGCTTTCCCGTTTCCACATCAAGAGCTTTGACCTTGATGTGCTGGAAACGGCGTGGTCGGTCTTCGGTACGGATATCGACGGCTATACCTACGATAACCGGAAGTGGGAGCCTGAGCGCCTCGCCGCCTATATTGCCTGTCCCATCGATTTTTCCGCCTGCCGCTGCGGAATGGAGGTTCGGTTTGACCATTATACCCCGGAAATTGCCAAGGAGATCCTTGACGCAGGCCTCTTTGCCGCCGCCTGGAGCATCAAGCGCCGCACGGAGGAGGAATACCGCCGCATCATCTCATGGGGCATCACGGAATTTACCGAGGACTATCATTGCACCCCGGAAATGAACTGGAAATAAAAGAAAAAGAACGCTTTTCACGAGGAAAAGCGTTCTTTTTTGCCCAAATGGTCGGGATCAGACGGTGCCGGTGACGGTTAGGGTCGCAACACCGGGCGTGATCTGCCAGACACCGGTGGTGGGATCCTGGGTATAGGTGGCTGCGGGGACGGTGATCGCACCGGGGGTAGTGGTGAAGAGACCGGTGGTTTCGTCGTAGGTGTAGTTGCCGGTAAAGGCTGTGCCGTTGAAAGCAACGGTGATGTCCGAAAGGATGGGATTAAAGGTGTCGGTGACGGTGATGCTGTCGGTGGCGGCGGCTTCGGTGTTGCCGCGGTTTTCAATGGTGAAGGTGTAGGTGATCTGTCCGTTTTCTGCGACGACACTGGGAGAGACGGACTTCGAAAGCTCCAGCAGCGGTGTGCCGGAGGCTGTGACGGTCTCCGTTGCAGTGATGGGGGTGATCCCGCCGCCGCTGACGGTGGCGGTGTTCACGATGGTTCCATCCACGGCAGGAGAGGCGAAGCCGTTGGTGCGAACGGTATACAGCACCGTTGCGACACCGCCGGCAGGCACGGTGAGCCCGGTGATGCTGAGGGGCGGTCCCGAGGTGACGGCGGGGGCAGGCTGCAGAACGCCGTTCAGGAAATACCGTACGGAGCCCTCGACATAATCCGCGGGCTGCAGCGTATCGGTGCCGAAGGTGTAGGCACCGAGATCATCCGTCAGGGTAAGCCCGGTAAAGGGAGCGGTACCCGCATTCAGAAGCTGGATGGCATAGGTGATCTCGTCGCCCACGGCATAGGTATCGGCCACGGCAGTCTTAGTGACGGAAAGCACCTCCAGGATCTCGCCGGTGGTGATGTTGGAGCTGACGGTTCCGCCGGTGTAGGACAGCGTTGCCTGGTTGGTAAAGGTTGCCATAGTCATATTCCTCCTTTCTCGTTTTCGCATTGTTCGGGAGCGGTTGTTCCCGTCATGAGTATTGTATGCTGCCGGATGCCGGAGAGTGACAGGGAAGGCTAGACTTGCAATCTGCAAAGAAAAATGGTATATTTTGCATAGAAAAGAAGAAACGGAGACACTTATGGAATTTTTAAAACTGCTGGAGGGGCTTCGGACGCCTGCTGCGGATGCCTTTTTCTCCGCCGTTACGGTTTTGGGGGAGGAGACCTTTTTTATCCTCGTCGGTCTCATCTTTTATTGGTGTGTCAATAAGAAAAGCGGCCATTATTTGCTCTTTGTCGGTTTATTTGGCACGGTGGCCAATCAGTTTTTGAAAATCACCTGCCGTATTCCACGACCCTGGATACAGGATTCGCAGTTTACCATTGTCGAATCTGCGCGGGAGGCGGCGAGCGGCTATTCCTTCCCCAGCGGCCATACCCAGTCGGCGGTAGGAACCTTCGGAACGATGGCTGTTGTACGGCGGGAGAAGTGGCTGCGTATCCTCTGTGCGGTGCTTTGCCTGCTGGTGCCCCTGTCGAGAATGTATCTTGGTGTGCATACGCCGTTGGATGTGGGCGTTGCCCTGCTTATGGGGATCGTGCTGGTGGCTGTTTTCCGTCCGCTGCTTGTGTGGGCGGAGGAAAGCCCCCGGCGGATGCACCTGCTCTTT
>JAFQKV010000112.1 GCA_017414715.1 Clostridia bacterium | reverse complement strand
CAGCCGACGGTCGCCGGACATGAACCACACATACTCCCAGGGAGAATCTTCGCAGGCGCCGTAATCTTCCGGCATACCGGGTTTGATAAAAAATCCATGGCCTGCCGTCACCTCACGGCCGTTAAAATGTCCACGGCCGGAGAGCACGTAATGCACGATATACTTATTCCGCCGACCGGGGCCGAAAGCCGTATCCTCCGCACCGGCGGCATACCCGATGTGATCCAGCGAGACCAGCGGACACGTTCCGCCCGCAACCGCAAAGCAGCGCATATCTATCTCTCCCTCCTTTTGTTAAGATTTTACCA
Organism: Clostridia bacterium; assembly: GCA_017414715.1. Taxonomy (GTDB): domain Bacteria; phylum Bacillota; class Clostridia; order Oscillospirales; family QAMX01; genus RGIG1911. Next base: position 19,998 of record JAFQKV010000112.1, on the reverse strand, counting down.
TATAGTTCCCATCTTTTGCAATACAAAATACTCAGTGACTATTGTAGAATTTAACTTGAGAAAGGACGTGATCCCCCAATGAATGCCATTGCACAACAGTTTGCCGATATCGGTGAATACGTGGGTGCCGCCCTCTTTGCGGAGCCGGAGCGCAGTCTCTTTTACCGGAAGGCGCTGGGACTTCGGCGGCTGTACGAAAACTGCGATCTGCCGGAGTATACCGGAAAGCCCCTCTATCCCTCGGGAAAGATCGCATACGGCTCGCATTTCTTCCCCAACAATAACCGTGGTCTCTCTGTGGATCTGAACAGGCTCCGCGATGTCTGCCCGGAGGGCGCAGAGGCCTACGAGCGCGAATTTTTCGCCTTTACCTCCTCTTTGCCGCCCGAGCACGTTGTCGGCGGCAATATGTATACCCACACCATCCCCAACTACCACCGTATCCTGGCGGAGGGGCTTGATGCCTATCTGCCCCGCATCGAAAAGATCGCCGACCGGGATATGCGCGAGGGACTTCTGCATCTGGTGGAGGGCATCCGCGCCTTTGCCGCCCGCTGCGCCGACCGGCTTGCCCAATCCGGTGCGCCGGAGCGGCTGGTCTCCGCCCTGCGCCGGGTCCCGATGCAGCCTGCACGGGATGTTTTTGAGGCGGCGGAATGCTGGAATTTCGTCATGTATCTCGACCGCTGCGACAATCTCGGCTGTCTGGAAAAGGGACTTCTGCCCTACTGGAAGGGGGAGGACATCGTCCCCCTGCTTGAAAACCTGTACGAAAACCTCGACGTGAACGTCGGCTGGTCCATGGCCCTGCATCCCCCCTATTCGCCCCTGACCCTGCAGTGCCTTCGTGCCGCAAAGGGTCACCGCCGCCCCATGATCGAGCTCTTTGTGGATGAAAACACGCCGGAGGAGGTCTGGGAGACCGCCTTCGACACCGTCCGTTCCGGCTCCGGTCAGCCGGCCTTCTACAATCCCCACGTGCTGCTCCGCGGACTGAAGGAGCGGTTCCCCGTCATCCGGGAGGAGGATATCCCCTTCTTCTGCGGCGGCGGCTGCACCGAGGCCATGTTTGACGGCTGCTCCAATGTCGGCAGTCACGATGCAGGCATCAACCTTCTGCTCATTCTGGAGAACACGCTGAAGACAAAGCTGACTTCAGCTGCCGATTTCGAAAGCTTCTATGCCGCCTTCATGGCCGATACCGCCGAGGTGACGGATACCGTCACCCGGGAGATCGCAAACTCGCAGGAGCGCCGCGCAAAGCTCAACCCCGTCCCCATGCGTACCCTGCTGGTGGACGACTGCATCGACCGCGAGATCGAATACAACGCCGGCGGTGCCCGCTACTCCTGGAGTCAGATCAGCTTTGCCGGCCTTATCAACGTCATCGACGGCCTGCTCGCCGTCCGTGAGCTTGTCTTCCGTCAGAAAAAATATACCGCCGCGGAGGTTCTGGAGAAGCTTTCGGCAAACGATGCGGAATTTCTGCGGGAATGTCGGCTGCTCCCCGTCTCCTACGGTCACGGCTCGGCAGAGGCCGATGCCTTTGCCCACAGCCTCTCTGCGGATGTTTTCGCGTTGCTTGACGGAAAAAAGCCCTGGATGGGCGAAGGCTTCCTTGCCTCCTCGGTGCTTTTCAGCGCCGCCGCCCAGGGCGGCGCGGATATCGGCGCGACTCCCGACGGCCGCGCCGCCGGCGCTCCCCTTGCCGACTCCGTCGCACCCATCCTCGGCAAGGATACCGCAGGTCCCACCGCCATGCTCAAGAGCGTCACAAGCCTCGATATCCCCCACGCCCTCGGCGTGCCCGTGCTCAATTTCAACATCGAGCCCACCTTCCGAAACGACATCCTGAAAAGTCTTATCCTCTCCTACATGGAGATGAAGGGCATCCACTTCCAGATCTCCTGTGTTTCCCGGGAGATGCTGGAGGAGGCTTATAAAAACCCCGATCTGCACCGCAATCTCATCGTCCGGGTGGGCGGTTATTCGGAATATTTCTGCAATCTCACCGACGAGCTCAAGCGCGCGGTCATCGCCCGCACCATCCAGAAGGGAGTATAACTCCTTATGGAAGGGCGCATCATCAACATCACCCGCTTCTGCACCGATGACGGTCCCGGCATCCGCACCACCGTCTTTTTCAAGGGCTGTCCTCTGCGGTGTCTGTGGTGTCATAACCCCGAATCCCAGCGTTTTGAATGCGAGGCTTGGGAAAACGGCGAGGCCGTCGGCCGCACCGCGACCGTCGAGGAGGTCCTCTCGGAGATCCGGGAGGACGAGATCTTCTACCGCACCTCCGGCGGCGGTGCCACCCTTTCGGGCGGTGAGCCCATGGCGCAGCCGGATTTTGCCGAAGGCATTCTCTCCGGCTGCCGCGCCGCCGGTATCCGCACCGCCATGGAAACCTGCGGCTTTGCCGCCCCGGCGGTGGCCGAGCGGCTCTTCCCCCTCTGCGACCTGCTGCTTTTTGATCTCAAGGAGACCGATCCCGCCCGTCACGAGGATTTTACCGGCGTTCCCCTCGCCCCGATCCTCGAAAATCTGCGCCGGGCGGATGCCTTCGGCATCCCCATATGCCTGCGGCTGCCCGTCATCCCCGGACTTAACGACCGGGAGGAGCATTTCCGGGCCGTGCGCGCCATCGCAGATTCACTTACCCATCCGCCGCAGCTGCAGATCATGCCATATCACCGCCTCGGCGAGCATAAGTATGACCGCCTCGGACGGGAATATCTCTGCCCCGAGACCCACGAGCCCACCGCAGAGGAAAAAGCCCGGTGGGAAAAGCTTCTTGGCATCTGATCCCATCAAAAAAATCCCGAAAACGGCGGTTGCTCGTAAAACAGTTCAGTCCCGGCAGAACTATCTGCCGGGACTTTTCTTGTATATACCGCGAACATATGATAGAATAAACGTAACAATCAGACAAGCTTGAATTTGCCGGAGATGATGATATGACAGAAGCACAAAAAGAAACCTTGCGGTTCTACACAACAAATGATTATTTGCTGATAAACGGTCTTCTTTGGGGAGAATGTGAGAAAACGATTGATGCTTTCATTCAACTTATTAACGAAGATGGTAGAGCCGTGTTGGCTGAAGCTGTTGAGCAAGGATTTGATGTGCGATGGAATTGCAGTATAGAAGAAGGCGAGAGATTACATCAAATTTATCAAAAACGGTTCCCATTGATTGACAATCAGAACGCAAAAAATCAAATTCTTGAACAGGCAAAGATAGATATTTCCAACATGCTGTCTTGCATGACACCGCTTACGTCTGAGATGGTGTTATACCGAAACATTAAGACGAAGTATGTTGATAACTTGGAACAGGGAATGTTGCTTGACTACTTAGGATTTTCCTCTTGCAGTCTGCATCCTCATGTTGCGGAGAATGCGACATATGGGTCCAGCAGATGTACTCTGGCCGAAATAACAATTCCGGCTGGCACACCTGCAATCCGACTTGATTTGATGCCTGATGTGCAAAATGAACCTGATGAAGTTATTCTGGCACCAATGACGTTTTTTGTTACCAAAGTAGACAGAGAAAACAACAGGATATATATGGCAGGAAACAAAACACCGCGTTGATCCATTCCGGTTTGTCGAACGGTTTTCCTTCCGTTTGTGTTATAAAAAGTGAAATTCTACAAGAACAGGCACAACGAAAAACGTTGTGCCTGTTAACTGTCTTATATACACCGTTTATTCCGGATCTTTTTTCTGCTTACTTCATTTTTTCCTGCTTGACCTTATGCTCGATGACGTGGCGTGAGGCAAGCTCGCTGCGGATCTCATCGCAGGAAATATTCATCTCCGCCATCAGCACGAGAACGTGGTAGGCAAGATCGGCGATCTCATAGATGGTCTCGGCGCGGTCGCCGCCCTTGCCGGCAACGATGACCTCGGTGGTCTCCTCGCCGACCTTTTTCAGGATCTTGTCGATGCCCTTTTCAAAAAGGTAGTTGGTGTAGGAGCCTTCCTTTTTGACCACCTTACGCTCTGCAATCAGCGCGGCAAGACCGTCCATGGAGAAGGGCTCCGCCTCCTCTGCATTGCGCCAAAGCTCCGTCTCAAAGCAGGAATCGCCGCCGAGATGGCAGGCAGGCCCCTCCTTGCGGACGTAGACGGCAAGGGCATCCCGGTCGCAGTCGGTTTCGATGCGGATAATATGCTGCACGTTGCCGGAGGTCTCGCCCTTGCGCCACAGCTCCTGACGGGAACGGGACCAGAAGCAGGTGCGTCCCTCGGCGATGCTGATCTCAAGGCTCTCGCGGTTCATATAGGCAAGGGTCAGCACACGTTTTGTCTCGCCGTCGATCACAACGGCAGGAATGAGACCCTTATCATCAAATTTCAGTGTGTTCACATCGATCATTTTTCTTTTAACTCCTTATCTGCGCCGCACGGGGATGCCGTCGGCATGCAGTTTTTCCTTCAGGTCGCGGATATCCACCTCGCCGAAGTGGAAAATCGAGGCCGCAAGACCCGCATCCACCCCGGGCACCGCCCGGAACAGCTCGGTGAAATGCTGCATATTGCCCGCACCGCCCGAGGCGATAACAGGCACGTCCGCCACATCACACACCGCCTTGAGCAGTGGCAGGTCAAAGCCCTCCCGCACGCCGTCGGTGTCCATGCTGTTGATGACCAGCTCACCGGCCCCGCTGGCAACGCCCCGGCGGATCCATTCGATGGCATCCAGCCCGGTATCCACGCGGCCGCCCTTGGCATGTACGTGCCAGGCATCTCCCACCCGGCGGATATCCACCGAGAGCACCACGCACTGATCGCCGTAGCGCTTGGCTGCCTCCCCGATGAGGGAGGGATCGCGGATGGCGCCGGAATTGACGCTGACCTTGTCGGCACCGCACTTGAGCACCCGGTCAAAATCCGCCACGGTATTGATACCGCCGCCCACCGTCAGGGGGATAAATACGTTCCGTGCCGTTTCCCGCAGGATCTCGGTAAAGAGACCGCGGCCCTCCGCCGAGGCGGTGATATCGTAAAAGACCAGCTCGTCCGCACCGGCACCGCTGTAATATTTCGCCAGCTCCACCGGGGAGGAAACGTCCGCAAGTCCCTCAAAGCGCACGCCCTTGACCACGCGTCCGTCCCTCACGTCAAGACAGGGGATAATTCGTTTGGAGATCATGTGCTCATCTCTCCTTCCGGGGCTTTTTGGCTTCCTGCAGCGCCTCACGCAGGTCTACACGGCCCTCGTAGAGTGCCCGTCCGAGGATGGCACCGTACATCTTCATGTCCGCCAGCGCGCGGATATCCGCAAGATCGGATACGCCGCCGGAGGCCACGATATCGATGTGGAACTGCTGCATCAGCTCCCGGTAAAGCTCGCGGTTTGCGCCGCCGAGCATACCGTCCCGGGAAATATCGGTGCAGATGACGGTGGAGCCTCCGAACTCGCAGATGCGGCGGAAGAAATCCTCCGCCGTCAGGTCGGCCTTCTCCGTCCAGCCGTGGGTGGCCACAGATCCGTCCTTCAGATCTGCGCCCACGGCAATGCGCTCACCATAGCGGGCAAGCATATCCGCAAGAAAACGGGGCTGCCGGGCTGCCGCTGTGCCGAGAATAACGCGGGAGATGCCCGCATCCAGATATCGGCGCACCGTTTCCTCGGAGCGGATACCGCCGCCCACTTCAGTTTTCATTCCGGTCTCGGCAGCGATCCGGGAGATGACGTCAATATTCGGAGTCTCGCCGGTGCGCGCCCCCTCCAGATCCACCAGGTGCAGCCATTTTGCACCCGCGGCGGCAAACTCCGCCGCCTTGGCCACGGGATCCTCACCGTAGACCGTCATCCGGGCGTAATCGCCCTTCTCCAGCCGCACCACGCGGCCCTCATATATATCAATGGCAGGAAAAATCAGCATAGCAGAAGAAAATACCTTTCATTTTGGGTCAGAGCGTGCAGAAGGCCTTCAGAATGGAAAGACCTACGTCACCGCTCTTTTCGGGATGGAACTGCGTTCCCATGACGTTGTCCCGGGCGGCGGCCGCCGTCAGCTCGGCGCCGTATTCCGCGGTAGCCGTGACGTAGTCGTCGCAGTCCGCCGCATAGTAGGAATGGACGAAATACACCGCATCCCCCGGAGAAAGCTCACGGAAGAGAGGGCATCTCTCCCGCTCCGCGGGGAAATGCAGCCCGTTCCAGCCGATGTGGGGGATCTTCAGCCCCGCAGGGATGACGTCGGCAATGGGACGCACGGCTCCGGGGATAAGGCCAAGGCCCTCCCACTCGCCGTATTCATAGCTTTTTTCAAAAAGCAGCTGCATACCCAGACAGATGCCGAGCAGGGGCTTTCCGGCAGCGGCCTCCTCTTTAATATATGCATCCAGCCCTGTCCGGTGCAGCTTGTCCGCCGCATCCCGGAAAGCACCGACACCGGGCAGCACGATTTTTCCGCAGCTGCGCAGAACCTCGGGGTCACCGGAGACCTTTGTTTCAAAGCCGAGGGCGGCAAAGGAGCTCTCCAGCGAGAAAAGATTTCCCACCCCGTAATCAACGATACCGATCATTACAGTACTCCCTTGGTGGAGGGAAGCAGACCGCCAAGGCTTGCATCCTCCGCCACAGCCGCCTTCAGCGCCCGTCCGAGGCCTTTGAAGGCTCCCTCCAGAATATGATGGGAGTTGCCGCCGCAAAGCAGCCGCAGATGGAGCGTGATGCCCGACTCTCTTGCAAAGGCCGTGAAAAACTCCTCCGCAAGCTCACAGTCAAAATCGCCCACCTTCTGCGCCGGTGTGGGCAGCGAAACGTAAGCGCCGCCGCGGCCGGAGATATCCACCGCCGCCGCCACAAGGCTCTCGTCCATGGGCAGCAGGATATCGCCGTAGCGGGTAATGCCCGCCTTGCTGCCGAGAGCCTCCGCAAAGGCACGGCCAAGGCAGATGCCCACGTCCTCCACGGTGTGATGGGCATCGACCTCCAGATCTCCGTCGCAGTCCACAGTCAGGTCAAAGCGGCCGTGGGCGGCAAAGAGGGTGAGCATGTGGTCGAAAAAGCCGCAGCCCGTGGAAATTTTCCCGGCACCGCTGCCCTCCAGCGTCAGGGAGAGCGCGATCCGGGTCTCCGCCGTATCCCGGCGAACTTCAGCACTTCGCATGGTTTTATTTACCTCCGGTCAAGAATGTCGGCGACCGCCTCGCAGAGCTTGTCCATCTGTTCCGGCGTGCCGACGGTGATGCGTACGAAATCGGAAATGCGCGGTGCGGAGAAATGCCGCACCAGAATTCCCCGCGCCCGCAGGGCGGCAAGCACCTCTGCGCCGGGAATGCCCGGCAGGGAAACAAAGAGGAAATTGGCCTTGGAGGGCAGCACCCGTGCACCAAGCCCCTCCAGACGCTTTGCTGCGTCCTCGCGGGTGTTGATCACGGCACCCACCGTCATTTCAAAATATGCCGGGTCGGCCAGGGCAGCAACGCCCGCCGCCTGGGTCATGCGGTCCAGATTGTAGGGATTGGTGGAGAACTTGATGGTCTCCAGATCCCGGATCAGGGCAGCATTGCCGATGCAGAAGCCCAGTCGGCCACCGGCCAGCGCACGGGATTTGGAGAAGGTGCGGACGACCAGCAGGTTATCAAACTCCCGCAGCAGCGGAAGCGCGCTTTCGCCGCCGAAATCCACATAGGCCTCGTCGATGAGCACGGGCACGTCGGGATTGTGGCGCAGGATATCCGCGATCTCCGCAAGGGAGAGGCAGAGACCCGTGGGCGCGTTGGGATTTGCGATGACCACCATACGGTCACCACCGTAATAATCGGCAGGGTCGACGGTGAAATCCTCCCGCAGAGGACGGATATCGCAGTCCACGCCGTAAAGCGCGCCGTAGACCTTATAAAAGCCGTAGGTGATGTCGGGGAAGGCCGCGCCCCGTCCCTCTCCGCAGAAGGCCATAAAGGCAAAGGAGAGGATCTCATCGGAGCCGTTGGAAACGAAAACCTGCTCCGGTGCAACGCCGTAGGTGGCCGCCAGCGCCTCCTTCAGTTCCCGGCTTTCGGGATCGGAATAGAGCTGCAGCCGCTCCGCCTCCCGCTCCGCCGCCGCGGCTACGCCGGGTGCGGGGGGATAGGGCAGCTCGTTGGTGTTCAGTTTAATGAAGTCAAAGCCCCGGGGCTGCTCGCCCGGCACGTAGGGCACGAGCTTTTCAAAGCGGGGATGCAGGAAACGGCTCATTTTTCCTCCTCAAAGCGGATGCGCACGCTCTTTGCGTGGGCACCGAGACCCTCGCGGTCGGCAAATCGGCCGATCTTTTCATAAACCGCACCGAGCGCATCCCTGGTATAGTAAGTATAGGAATATTTTTTGATAAAGTCATCCACCGACAGCGGGCTTGCAAAACGCGCCGTGCCGGAGGTGGGCAGGGTGTGGTTGGGGCCGGCAAAATAATCGCCGAGGGCCTCCGGGCACCATCTGCCAAGGAAGACGGAACCCGCATTTTTCACCAGCGGCAGCCAGCGGAAGGGCTCCTCCGTGCAGATCTCCAGATGCTCGGGAGCAAGCCCGTTTGCCAGCTCCACCGCCGCCGCGATATCGGAGGTGATGAGGATGCGGCCTCTGCGGTCAACAGATTCCCGGGCGATCTCCGCGCGGGCAAGCAGGGGGATCTGCCGCTCAAGCTCTGCTGAGACCGCTGCCGCAAGGTCAGCGGAATCGGTGACGAGCACGGCGCTTGCCATACGGTCATGCTCCGCCTGGGAGAGAAGATCCGCCGCCACAAAGGCGGGGTCGGATGCGCCGTCGGCGATGACGAGGATCTCGCTGGGGCCGGCGATCATATCGATATCGACAATGCCGTAGACCTGGCGCTTGGCCTCCGCCACAAAGCAGTTGCCGGGACCGACGATCTTGTCCACCTTCGGCACGCTTTCCGTTCCGTAGGCCAGGGCTCCCACCGCCTGGGCACCGCCCATGCGGAAGATGCGGTCCACGCCGGCGATCTTCGCCGCCGCGAGAATGGCGGGGGCGATCTTTCCGTCCGGGCCGGGCGGAGTGGTCATGACCACCTCCTCCACGCCCGCAAGCTTTGCGGGAATGGCATTCATCAGAACGGTGGAGGGATAGGCCGCCGTACCGCCGGGAACGTAGATGCCCACCCGGGCAAGGGGGCGCACACACTGTCCCAGCACAACGCCGTCCTCCCGGCGGGTCTCAAAGCCCTCGCGGAGCTGCTTTGCATGGAAGGAACGGATATTCTCCGCCGCCTCCCGCAGGATTTCGACAAAATCCGCCTCCACGGCGGCAGCGCCTGTCTCCCAATCCTCTGCCGGGATCTCCGGGGCGGCCATCTGCGCCCGGTCAAAACGCTGCTCATATTCCAGCACCGCCGCATCACCCTCGGTACGCACCCGGTTGAGGATGGTGGAAACGGTCTCGGTGACCTGTGCCGCCTCGGCGGTTCGGTCAAAGATCTCCGGGGTCTCTCCCCGGGTCAGATCATAGATTGCGATCATAGCTTATTTCTCCAGTTCGGCTCGCAGGGCGGCGGTGATCTGCTCGATCCGTCCGCTCTTGAATTTATAGCCCGCTTTGTTGGCAATGAGTCGTGCACTGATGGGCACGATCTCACCGTAGACCTCCAGATCGTTCTCCCGCAGGGTGCTGCCCGTCTCCACGATATCGACGATCACGTCGGAGAGATCCAGCAGCGGCGCGATCTCGATGGAACCGTTGAGATGGATGATGTCGATCTCGCGGCCCTGCGATTCGTAATATTCCCGGGCGATGCGGGAGAACTTCGTCGCCACCCGCAGCGTACGGTCGGGATCGGGACGGCGACCCTTGGGGCCCGCCACCGCCATACGGCAGCGCCCCATACCGAGATCCAGCAGCTCGTACACGTCCGGTTCATACTCCAGCAAAATATCCTTGCCGACGATGCCGATATCCGCCGCGCCGCGTTCCACGTAGATGGCCACGTCCGAGGGCTTGGCCCAGAAGTAGCGTACGCCCGTTTCCCCGTTTTCAAAAATCAGTTTGCGGCTGTCCTCCCGGATCTCCGGGCATCCGCAGCCGATTTTCTCAAAAATCCCGTAAGCCTTTTCGCCAAGGCGCCCTTTGGGAAGGGCAATGTTGAGCATTTTCATTTCTCAGTCTCTCCCTTCCATTCCACCAGCTCCCGGCAGGTCATCTGAGGCGGCTGCTTTGTCGCGGCATAAACTCTGCCGCGGCCGGTCAGCTCACGCACGGCCTTTGCGATCTCCGCCGCCGGGGCGTTTTCGGGATAGATAAAGAGAATGTCGGTATCCGGACGGCTTTCCGCCGCCTCCAACCGCTCAAGCTCGTCCAAGTATACGGCAAAGCCGAGGGCTGCACCGCCCTTCCCCATACGCTGCAGCAGGTTGTCATACCGGCCACCGGAGAGTACGCTCTCGGGGATTCCCTCCACAAAGCCCTGGAAGGTGATGCCGTTGTAATAGGAAAGATCGTTGACGATGGAGAAATCCACCCGCAGTGCATCTCCGTAACCTGCTGCCTGCAGGATGCTGTAAAGCTCCCAAAGCTCCTCCACCGCACTCTCCGTCGCCTTGTTGACAACGAGACTGCGCAAGGCATCCCGGCTCTCCGGGAAGGTGCCGTAAATGCTTGCCAGCGCGCAAAGCTTTTCCGACAGCTCACGGCTGACACCGCAGGCCGTACAAAGGGCTGCGATTTCATGGGCATTCTTCTGCCCGATGAGCCGGGAAATGCTCGCCTTTTCCCGCTCGGGCAGCTCGGTGGCATCCAGAAGTCCGGTCACCAGTCCGAGATGGGTGATTCCCATGATGTGATCTCTTCCCACCGCCGCAAGGCTCTCCAGCGCAAGGATGAGCACCTCGCTCTCGGCGTAGAGGTCCACCGGTCCGATATGCTCAAGGCCCACCTGGCGCATCTCACGCATTTCCGCAGAGCCGGAGGCCGCGCGGAAGATGTTCTCGCTGTAATACACGCGCTCCGCCGCCCCTTCTGCCGCCGCGCTCTTGACGATGGACAGAGTGATGTCCGGCTTCATGGCGAGAAGCTTGCCCCGGTCATCGGTGAAGGTGATGATGCGGTCGCTTTTCAAAAAATTCCGGTTTTCCAGATACAGACTGTATTCCTCAAACCGGCTCATCTTATATTTTCGGTAACCGTACCGCTCATAAAGACTGCGAAGCCGCAGCTCCAGCAGCTCCGTTCCCTGCAGCACATTTTCTGTTTCGCGCATGGTTTTTTCCTTTCTTTCCGCCTCTCCGTGGCGGAGAGGAAAACACTTTCCTTTTTATTACAGTATGATATCACACTTTATCGCTTTAGTCAACTAAATCGATAAAGTGATTTGCACAAATATCCCCCGGCTGAATTTTTATCTTTTGGCATATTGCAAAAAAAGCGCCGGAGGTATATTATATACCATACAGGATATATTCGTCTACCGAAAGGGGAAAAAACATGGATTACAGCATTCAGCTTTACAGCCTTTACGACCTTACCGACAAGGATCTCGAGGGTGTTCTTCGCACCGTTGCGGAGATCGGCTATAAATCCGTTGAATTTGCGGGTTACTTCGGTCACAGCGCCGAGACCATTCGCGGCTGGCTGGACAAATACGGTCTGACCTGCAGCGGTACCCACACCGTCTATCCCGCCATCATGCAGGATTTCGAGGGTCAGGTAGCCTTCCACAAGACCCTCGGCACCACGGAGATCATCATCCCCGGCTTCCGCTTCACCACCGAGGCCGAGCTGGATGCCTTCATCGATTTCGCCAACGAATACGGCCCGAAGCTTGCCGCCGAGGGTCTGCGTCTCTCCTTCCACAACCATTCCAAGGAGTTTATCCCCACCGAATACGGCAAGATCGTGGAGGATGAGATCATCAACCGCACCAACATTTCCCTGCAGCTGGATACCTTCTGGGCCTTCAACGCAGGCAAGGATCCCGTTGCCCTGATGGAGCAGCTGAAGGACCGTCTGGTCCTCATCCACATCAAGGACGGCTTCCCCGGCGGTGTCGGTGCTCCCCTCGGTCAGGGCGAGGCTCCCGTGGCCGCTGTCTACCGGAAGGCCGTGGAGATGGGGATCCCCATGGTGGTGGAAAGCGAAAACCACCAGCCCGACAGTGTTACCGAGGTCCGTACCTGCTACGAGTATCTCAAGTCTCTGGAAAAGTAATCTATCATCGGGCCGTCACCCCTGGCGGCCCGATATTTCCGCTATAAGGAAGGTTTCCTCATGTCTCTCTTTTCCCGTGCCGCCGGACAGGCCGGCCGCATTTTCCGCTACTGTGTTTCCATTTTGAAATGGACCGCACTTGCCGGACTGCTCGGCATCCTCTGCGGTGCCGTCGGAGCCGGCTTCTGGCATCTGCTGCATTTCGTTGCCGAACGCTTCGGCAAACAGCCGGAGTTCATCCTGCTGTTGCCCGCCGCAGGTCTTGTTATCGTGCTTTTCTATCACCTGCTGCGATTGGAAAACAACAAGGGTACCAACGAGATCATCGATGCCGTACGTGACGAGAAGACACTCTCGCCCCTCATTGCCCCCCTCATTTTCGTCAGCACCGCCCTCACCCACCTTTTCGGCGGCTCTGCCGGCAAGGAGGGAGCCGCCCTGCAGATGGGCGGTGCCATCGGCTCATGGCTCTCCCGCATCTTCCGTCTTTCCGCAGATGACGGACGGGTGATGGTGCTCTGCGGTATGGCCGGCCTCTTTGCCGCCGTTTTCGGAACTCCCGTCACCGCCGTAATTTTTGTCATTGAATTCGTCTGCGTGGGCATTATCTACGATGCGGCCCTCTTTCCGGGATTGCTCACGGCGCTTTCCTCCGTCTATGTTTCCCACCGGCTCGGCGTACATGCCGCGGGCTACACCATCGGCGATATTCCGGCGCTCTCCCCCATGCTGGTCCTGCAGGTCGGCATCATCGCCTTTGTCGCGGCGCTGGTCAGCATTGTCTTCTGCCTTCTCTCGGAGGGCGTTGCCCATGCAAGCCGAAAGCTTTTCCGGAACCCCTTTCTGCGGGTGCTCGTCGGCGGTATGATCCTCGTCGGTCTCACCTTATGTCTCGGTTCCGCGGACTACAGCGGCACCGGAAGTGAGCTTATCGATGCCGCCTTTGCCGGTACCGTAATTCCCGTGGGAGCCTTTGCCATGAAGATGCTCTTCACGGCCATCACCATGAACACCGGCTTTAAAGGCGGCGAGATCGTTCCCTCCTTCTGCATCGGTGCCACCCTCGGCTGCACCCTCGCTCCCCTTGTCGGTCTTTCTCCCGCCTTCGGTGCCGCCATCGGCCTTGTCAGCCTCTTCTGCGGTGTCACAAACGCCCCCATCGCCTCCCTCATTCTCGGCGTTGAGCTCTTCGGCGGCAAGGCCTTCCTGCTTCTGGCCGTCGCCTGCTTTGTTTCCTACATCTTCTCCGGCTCCCAGAGCCTTTACTCAAGCCAGCACTTCATCTATTCCAAATTCGGTAAGAATGTCATGTCTCCCCCGGAAAACTGATAACTCTTTACCGCCTGAAAGGAGCGTCCCCATGCCAAAGATTCCCGATCTGCTCGCCCGGCTGTGTGCCGCGGAGGGCATCAGCGGCCGGGAAGATGCCCCCGCCGCCCTTTTTGCCGAGGCCGGCACCGCCCTTGGCTTCACCGCCGAGCGCGACTGCCTCGGCAATACCCTTGTCTACGTCAATGCCTTTGACGAAAACCGTCCCACCTGTCTTCTCGATGCCCATGCCGACGAGATCGGCATGCTCGTCACCGGCTATGCCCCCGGCGGATTTCTGAAATTCACCGTCATCGGTCTGGATCCCCGCACCCTGCCTGCCCGGGAGGTCACGATCCACGGCCGGGAGCGCATTTTCGGCTCCATTGCAAGCCTTCCGCCCCACGTGCAGCGCCGGGAGGATATGCAGAAGGCCTTCCGACCGGAGGATCTCTCCATCGACACCGGCCTTTCCGATGAAGCGCTCAAGGAGCTTGTGCCCCTCGGCAGCTCCGTTACCCTGCGGGGCGGGCTTATCGGCCTGCTCGGCGACCGCATCGCCGGCTGCTCGCTGGATGACCGGGCGGGACTCTACGTCCTGCTCCGGGCAGCGGAGTCCCTGCGCGGAAAACAACTTCCCTTCAATCTCGTGCTCTGCGCCTCCTTTGGCGAGGAGGTGGGGCTTCGCGGCATACGCACCGTTGCCCACCGCTTTGCCCCGGCCTGGAGCTTCGTGGTGGACGTGACCCACGCCCGCACCCCCGACAGCGACCCTGCGGAGACCTTCCCCATGGGAATGGGCCCCACCGTGGGCATCGGCCCCCATATCAGCCGGGATCTCACCGCCCTCTGCCGCAGGGCCGCAGAGGATAACGGCATCCCCTATCTCCTTGAGCCCCTCTCCGGCAGCACCGGCACCAATCTCTCCGCCATGCATCGCGGCTGCGGCCTGACCGGAGCGCTCATTTCCATCCCCATCAAGTACATGCACACCCCCTGCGAAACCGCCGATCTCGGCGATATCGAGACCGCCGCCCGGCTGCTTTCCGCCTCCGTTGCGGCTCTCGCAGAAAGAGAGGCCAGCCGATGAACGAGCTTCTGCGCACCCTGTGTGATCTCCCCGGCATCTCCGGCTTTGAGGATGCCGTCCGCGACTATATCCGCACTGCCCTTGCCCCCTTTGCCGACGAGATGCATACCGATGCCGCCGGGAACCTTGTGGTCTTCAGGCGCGGCAGAAACCGCCCCAAAAGGCGCGTGCTTTTTGCCGCCCATATGGACGAGGTCGGTTTTCTCGTCACCCACATCACCGAGGACGGCCTTTTGAAATTCGGTGCCGTCGGCGGCTTTGATCCCCGGGTTCTGCTCGGCCGCCGTGTCCGGGTGGGCGATGCCGCCGTTCCCGGCGTTATTTCCATCAAGGCCATCCACCTCTTTGAGAAGGAGGAGCGGGAAAATGTTCCCGCCGTATCCGCCCTTTCCATCGATATCGGCGCTGCCGACCGGGCGGAGGCCGAAGCCGCCGTCTCCTTGGGCGATCCCGTGGTCTTTGACACGGAATACACCGAATACGGCGACGGACGGGTGCTTGCCAAGGCGCTGGACGACCGCGTCGGCTGCCTTGCGCTGATGGAGCTCTGCCAAAGCGATCTTCTCTACGATACCTGGTTTGGCTTTACCGTGGGCGAGGAGCTGGGACTGGGGGCCGCATTCCTTGCGGAGACCCTCTGCCCCGACCGCGCCGTCATCTGCGAAGGCACCACCGCTGCCGATCTGCCCGGAACCCCCGACCACCGCAAGGTCTGCCATCAGGGGGACGGTGCCGTGCTGGTCTACATGGACAACCGCACCGTCTACCACCCGGCCATGTTCCGCGCCGTTTCCGCCGCAGCGGCGAAAATCGGCGCTCCCTATCAGGTAAAGGAATATATCTCCGGCGGCACCGATGCCGGAGCCATCCACGTTTCCGCCAGAGGCGTACGCTGCGCCGGCATCGCCGTCGCCGTCCGCTCCATCCACTCCGCAGCCTCCACCGCAAGCCTTGCGGATATCCGGGCCATGTGCGATATCGCCCGTGCCTGCACCGAAAGTGAGGAAATCTACAATGACTGATCTCTATTCCCTCTATACCCGTCTTGCCGCCCGCCCCGTCCCCTCCGCCTTCGAAGCCGAGGGACACGCCCTCCTTCGGGAGCTGCTTTCCGGCAGCGGCCTCACCCTCTCCGCTGACAATCTCGGCCACTTCTATGCCCACCGTCCCGGCAGGGGCAAGCGCATTCTCATCACCACCCATGCCGATGCCTCCGGCATCATGGCCTCCCATGTCACCGAGGAGGGCTTTATCCGCTTCGGTCTTCTCGGTAGCCTCACGCCCGCCGCCCTCTGTGACCGTGAGGTAAAATTCCTCTCCGGTCTGCGCGGGATCATCCGTTCCGAAAAAGAAGCTCCCTCCCTTGCATCAGAGCTCTATATCGATATCGGTGCAAAAAACCGCGCCGCCGCCCTACGCAAGGTCAGGCCCGGCGATCCTGCCCTGCTTTGCGATGCGCCCCACCGCACCGGCAACCGGCTAACGGCAAACTACGTCTCCCCGAGCCTTCCCATGGCGCTGCTCGCCGCCCTCGGCACGGAGCTTTCAAGCCTTCCCGGCGATGCAGATGTCACCCTTTGCTTCTCCGCCGCCGCGGAGGTGGATCACGGCGCGGTGCGCACCGCCGCCGCAGCCTGCGCCCCGGAGCTTTGCCTGCTCGTTGACGTCACTCCCTCCGGCGACACCCCCGGCTCTGCCGAGGTCTGCCCCGTAAAGCTCGGAGAGGGTCCCGTCTGCCGCCTTGCGGACAAGGGCTGCATCTGCCAGCCCGCCGCCGTGGATGCCCTGCGCTCTGCCGCCAGGACCGCCGGCGTCTCTCTGCAGGAGGAGCTGCGCCCCGCCGCTCTTTCCGAGGCCGCCCATATCCACCTCGCCGGCAGCGGCATCCCCACCGCCATCCTCACCCTGCCCGTGCGGGGGCTCGGCACTGCCCTGCAGACCGCCGACCTTCGCGATGCCCGTGCCGCCCTGCAGGTCCTGCGGGCAATGGTGTAAACCCCCGATAAGCGATCAAGCCACCCTGAAAAATCCAGGGTGGCTTTTTGTTTCCCGACCTCCCTCTGACGAGGGAGGTCGGTTTTTTGCCGCAAGGCAAAAAGACGGAAGGAGAGAGCTTGCACAGTTTTTATGCATATTATGCGCATTTTCCCTAATATTTTTAAAATCATGCGAATTCCCCATTGACAATTCGGACATTGCCGTATATAATACCCCCAAGACCCGCGCAGATTGTATACAATCATACAATCATACATTTCCCCAAGGAGGAAAACCACTATGCCTTTGGAACTGAACAAAAAATCCAACGTTCTGGAGCGCGACCCGTACAAGTACACCCTGCAGGACGTGACCGAGCCGGAGCTTTTCCGCGAGATATATACCTATGACGAGGTGCCCAAGACGGCCTTCAACTTCCGCCGTGTGCCGCAGAACACCCCCGAGAACATCTGGATCACCGACACCACCTTCCGTGACGGACAGCAGTCCCGCGCGCCCTACACCGTGGAGCAGATGGTCACTCTTTACAAGATGCTGCAGCGTCTCGGCGGCCCCAAGGGCATCATCCGCCAGACGGAGTTCTTCGTCTACAGTGAGACCGACCGCAAGGCCCTGCAGACCTGCATGGATCTCGGCTACAGATTTCCGGAGATCACCACCTGGATCCGCGCCTCCAAGAAGGACTTTGAGCTGGTCAAGAATATCGGCATCAAGGAAACGGGTATTCTCGTCTCCTGCTCCGACTATCACATCTTCAAGAAGCTCAATATGACCCGCTCCCAGGCCATGGAGCACTATCTCGGCGTCATCAAGGAGACGCTGGATGCCGGTCTGATCCCCCGCTGCCATCTGGAGGACATCACCCGCGCCGACATCTACGGCTTTGTCGTTCCCTTTGCAAATGAGATCATGAAGCTTGCCGAGGAGGCCGACGTGCCCGTCAAGCTGCGCGTATGCGACACCATGGGCTTCGGTGTTCCCTACACCGGCGTTGCTCTGCCCCGCTCCGTTGCCGGTCTCATCTATGCGCTGCAGCATCTCTCCGGCGTTCCCTCCGAGCAGCTGGAGTGGCACGGCCACAACGACTTCTACAAGGCCGTTGCCAACGCCGCCACGGCATGGCTCTTCGGCGCAAGCTCTGTCAACTGCTCCCTGCTCGGCATCGGCGAACGCACGGGCAACGTGCCGCTGGAGGCCATGGTCTTCGAATATGCCGCTCTGCGCGGCACCACCGACGGCATGGACACCACCGTCATCACCGAGATCGCCGACTACTACCGCAACGAGATCGGCTACGATATCCCGCCCATGACCCACTTCGTCGGTGAGCATTTCAACATGACCCGCGCCGGCATCCACGCCGACGGTCTTTTGAAGGACGAGGAGATATACAACATCTTCGACACCAAGAAGATCCTCAACCGCGGTGCCGCCGTTTCCGTCAGCGCCACCTCCGGTCTTGCCGGCATCGCCTACTGGATCAACGATCATTACCGCCCCCGCGGCAATGCCCGCCTTGGCAAATCCGATCCTCTGGTCCAGCAGGTCAAGGACTGGGTGGATCTGCAGTATTCCACCGGCCGCCAGACGGTCATCTCCACCGAGGAGCTGGAGCTTCTCATCGAGTCCCTCGCCCCCGGACGCTTTGCGTCCCACAGCCGGTGAGCCCCCGCTTTACCGAGCCGGAGAGGGACACCTCTCTCGGCGGCAAGGTCTTCCGCGAGGTGGAGCAGCGCATTATTGACGGAAGCTACGCCCCCGGCGAAAGCCTGACGGAGATCCGGCTCTCCACCGAGCTCGGTGTCAGCCGCACGCCGGTGCGCGAGGCCCTGCGCCAGCTGGAGCGCGAAGGTCTTGTTCACAACATTCCCAACAAGGGCGCCGTGGTCGTCGGCATTTCCGAGAAGGACATTTCGGATATCTACGACATCCGCATCACGCTGGAGGGA
The DNA here is from genome assembly GCA_017414715.1 of Clostridia bacterium. GTDB lineage: Bacteria > Bacillota > Clostridia > Oscillospirales > QAMX01 > RGIG1911. The sequence continues at coordinate 1,494 of JAFQKV010000112.1, read as the reverse complement.
CTTGCCGCCCGTCTCGCCGCAGAAAATGCCACCCCGGAGGAGCTGGACTCCCTGCGTCAGATCGTGGAGCTGCAGGAATATTTCGTCAGCAAAAACGATTCCCTGCAGGTGCGCCAGTTGGATTCCGCCTTCCATAATAGCCTCTACGAGGCCTGCCGCAGCCGTCCCCTGCGCCAGACACTGGCCTCCTTCAGCACCTACACACGCCGGGTGCGGGAGCTTTCCGTCCGCACAGAGGGCCGTGCCGCCGCATCCGTCGCGGAGCACCGCCACATTTACGAGGCCATCCTCCGCAAGGACAGCGAAGGGGCGGAGGCCAGTGCCAAGTCCCACATCCTGAAGGCCAAAGAAAACGTAATGGCCAGCATTTAAAACAATTTTTTCGGCATCCCGACACCGGGATGCCGATTTTTTGCCGCAAAAAGCGGCTGTGATGTTGACAACGGGGTTTCTTTGTGCTATCATAATTTAGCGCTTTCAGACACGGAGAGATGTCCGAGCGGTTTATGGAGCCGGTCTTGAAAACCGGTGACCCGAAAGGGCCGGGGGTTCGAATCCCTCTCTCTCCGCCAAAAGATATCCAGCGCTCCGACGCCGGAGCAGGTTTTCCGTGCCGGGAGCGAAGTGAATAAACACAAAATATTTTCACCGTGGAGAAGTACTCAAGTGGTGAAGAGGCTCCCCTGCTAAGGGAGTAGGGCGGGTGACCGTCGCGGGGGTTCAAATCCCCCCTTCTCCGCCAAGCAAAAGGCATACCCTTTCGGGTATGCCTTTTGTCTTTGATGAAACGGATTTGGACCCACGCGACGGTTCCGTCGCGGGCTGCAAGCCCGAGCGCGTCCGGCGGACGATGAAGCGAGGGCTTGCTGGCGCAGCGGTCGGAAAAATCGAGGAAAAGCGCATGCCCGAAGATTTTTCCGGGCACCGCAAGAGGGGTGCGAAGCACTTCAAATCCCCCCTTCTCCGCCAAAATCGACCGGTTTCGATAGAAGCCTGTCGATTTTACTTTTTCACTATTAACTCTTCACTTTTCACTATTATCTTAAAAGTCGATTTTGGCAAGTAATAAGTAATAGTGAATAGTGAAGAAGTTTCTGCAAGGTTTCGCCTTGTTTTTTTATTTTATAGAAAGTATAATAAATACAAGAGGTGATTTATTATGATTGGAAGTATTGTCAAAGTTATTGTTGACAGACCGCTTGGTACATACCATCCAGAGCATAAAGATATCTATTATTCAGTTAACTATGGATATATTCCGGATATTGTCGCACTTGACGGAGAAGAACAAGATGCATATATCCTTGGTGTAGATGAACCTATCAAAGAGTTTGTAGGAAAAGTAATTGCTATAATTCATAGAATTGATGATGTAGAGGATAAATGGGTTGTTGTGCCTGAAAATATATCATTTACAAAAGATGAAATTATACGGCAAGTTGCATTTCAAGAACATTTTTTTAAAACGGAAATCAGAATGTAATTTTCAAAAAT
>JAFQKV010000111.1 GCA_017414715.1 Clostridia bacterium | reverse complement strand
TGCCCACAATTACTGGCTGATCTCCACCTATCAGAAGGCGCAGGGCAAAGCGGAGGAGACACTTTCTTCCCTTGAGAACATGTGCTATCACGCGGTCGAATACGATAAATCGTATGCAAACGATCACGGAAAGACGTTCACTTCCGTTCTCACCGATAAGCTGATCTATCCCGCGTCCGGCAAGGATTTCCACGAGCTCACGGAGCATTCCCAGTGCTGGTATATGCTCGATCGCATGGAAAACAAGCGATACAACCTCATCCGTCAAGATCCCCGCTTTATTTCCGTCATTGAACGGCTGAAACGGTCCGCGAGATAACCGCAAAGAAGACGACCTGCCTCACGCATGATAAAAGAAGCCGGAAAGGAAAATCTTTCCGGCTTCATACTTTTATTTTACAATTCTCTTCCGCAGGTGGAGCAGAATTTATGCTCCTTTTCCACCTCTGCCCCGCACCAGGGGCAAAAGGCCTTGCCTGCGCTCGCTTTTTCGGCCTTTTCAGTCGATCCGAAGCGCTCGTTCAGAGGATCGGGCTCCTCTGTCTCATCCACGATATCAAAGGCGGAATAGCGCTTCTCCGAGGTAGCATTTTTAAAGTGCATATATGCCTGGCCTCCGGCCACGGCGACAAAAATCAGTCCAAAGAGGGAAAAGAGACCGGCGCCCATGGACGCGGTAATTATGATCCAAAGCACGCCAAACAGCGCCACAAGCACGCTGACGATGCCTGAGAAAAATGAGGGCCCACGGCCGGGCTTGATGCTTTTCATGAGGTTTCCACCGCCTTTCTTACAACGGTACAATTCTAACATATTCCCCGCTCTTTGTAAAGCAACGCCCTCCCGAAGGTCGGAAGGGCGTTGTTCTCATTTTACTTTCTGCCTTTCTCCCGCATTTCAAGGATATCCCGGATCTTCCGGCGCGCCACGATGCGGCAGCTCAGCAAAAGCGGAAAGGGTATCGCAAGGGTCCACATACACATCTCAAAGTTAGAGATCGCCGACGTCTGCTTCGTTACAAGGCCAAGCATACAGAACAGCGCATTCATCGCAAACTGCGCCGCGACCTGTAGATGAATATATTCCCGCACAAATCGTTTAACAAGTGCATTTTCGTCCGTACTGCTCTCACTGCGCATCATGGCGACACACTGTCTGCGGCTCCAAAGCAAGGGATAGATGGTGGCATGGATCAAAATCAGGGATATATTTAAAAACCGTGCACTTACCACCTGCGGAAGCAGCTTGACGGAAAACGGGGTAATGAGCCCGACGGTTCCGGAGGAAAGCATCGTGGTAAGAAACCCCATAACCACATATATACCGAAATCCTTCAGCCGGATCTTTTTCAAATCATTCCCCTGCCCTTCGTGTCTTTACGTGACTGTCCGCCATTTTGTCATTGAACACTTTCATTTTACCATGGGCAGCTTTCAAAGTCAATCCTTGGCACAAAAAGCACCCCGACAGAATCTATCGGGGTGCTTTGAAAGCTATTCTTTCGAAAGAAGCGCTTACGCGTTCTCCAGCTTTGCGGGGTTGACCTTGATGCCGGGGCCCATGGTGGAGGTCACGACACAGGACTTGATGTACTGGCCCTTGGCAGCGGCGGGCTTGGCCTTGATGACGGCACCGAGGAGGGTGTTGAAGTTCTCCTGGAGCTTCTCAACGCCGAAGGAAACCTTACCGATGGCGCAGTGGATGATGTTGGTCTTGTCCAGACGGTACTCGATCTTACCGGCCTTGGCTTCGGTAACGGCACGGGCAACATCGGGGGTAACGGTACCGGCCTTGGGGTTGGGCATGAGGCCCTTGGGGCCGAGGACCTTACCGAGGCGGCCAACGATACCCATCATATCGGGGCTCGCGATGACCACATCGTAATCGAAGAAGTTCTCCTTCTGGATACGCTCGAGCATATCCTCAGCACCGACGTAGTCGGCACCGGCAGCGGTAGCGGCCTCAGCCTTGTCGCCGCGGGCGAAAACGAGCACGCGGACGTTCTTACCGGTACCGTGGGGCAGCACGATGGCGCCGCGGACCTGCTGATCGGCGTGACGGGAGTCAACGCCCAGACGGACATGGACCTCAACGGTCTCATCAAACTTAGCTTTTGCGCTCTTGATGACGGCATCCATGGTCTCATCGACGTCGTAGAGACGGCTGCGGTCGATCAGCTTCGCGCTCTCAATATATTTCTTGCCTCTTTTCACTCTCTTATCCTCCTGTTGTGGTATTCGGAACGAAATCCTCCCACGTACTTGGACAAATCCTGCGGATTAGTCCTCAACGACAACGCCCATGCTGCGGGCGGTGCCGGCGATCATGCTCATGGCAGCTTCCTCGGAAGCGGCGTTCAGGTCGTTCTTCTTGATCTCAACGATCTTGCGGATCTCCTCGCGGCTGATCTTGGCGACCTTGTCGCGCTGGGGAACACCGGAACCGCTCTCGATGCCGCAGGCCTTCTTGATAAGAAGGGCAGCAGGAACCGACTTCGTAACGAAGGTGAAGGAGCGATCGGCATAAACAGTGATGACAACGGGAACCTTCATGCCCATGTCAGCCTTGGTACGCTCGTTGAATTCCTTGGTGAAGGCGGCGATATTGATGCCGTAGGGGCTCAGTGCAGGACCGACAGGGGGGGCGGGAGTCGCCTTGCCTGCGGGGATCTGCAGTTTAACATAACCGGTAATTTTCTGTGCCACTTTAGTGTGCACCTCCTTGATAAAATGTGGTGGTTTCGGACGATGCCCTGCATGTCCTCCCACAAAACCTCCCTTTCGGGAGTACTACCGTATAAAAACGATGGTTTTTGCCTCAGGAACGATCTCAGTCGTCCATTGGCTCCACCTGTGCGAGCTCCAGCTCCACAGGGGTCTCACGGCCAAACATGGACACGATGACTTTGACACGGTTCTTGGGGATATCGATCTCCTCCACCAAACCGATAAAGCCGTCCAGCGGTCCGTCCGTGATTCTGACATTGTCGCCAACCGCATATTCCACAACGATCTCGTGCTTGTCAACGCCGAGAGCCATGACCTCGTCCTCCGTGAGGGCGACGGGCTTGGATCCGGGGCCGACAAAGCCGGTGACACCGCGGGTATTGCGGACAACATGCCAGCATTCGTCGTTCATGATCATCTTGACGAGAACGTAGCCGGGGAACACCTTGCGCTCGACTTCCTTGCGCTTGTTGTCCTTGATCTCCGTGACGGTCTCCATCGGAACGTTGACCGCGAAGATCTGATCCTGCAGATGCAGGTTCTTTACCGCCTTCTCAATGGATGCGGCGACCATGTTCTCATAACCGGAATAGGTATGAACGACATACCATTTTGCCTGATCAGCCATTCTTTGTACTCCTCCGCAGTCCTGGACTTCTGAATTTTACAGAAGGCCGTGGATGCCGGTGTTGAGCAGACTAAGAAGGAAATCAAACAGCCAGATGATAACGCCCACCAGCAGAACGGTGGCAATAACCACGAGGGTATTGTTCACGACCTGCTTAAATCCGGGCCAGCGGATCTTCTTGATCTCGCTCTTAAGCTCAGCAAATCTCGCTCTGGTCTTGCCGGGCTTCTTGGGCTCCTTCTTTGCAGGCTTATCAGCCTTCAGGGGAGCCTTCATTGCGCCAGTTTCCTTTTCCGACATAATCTTACTCCTTTACAAATTACAAAGATTACTTCGTTTCTCTGTGAAGGGTATGCTTGCGGCAGAAACGGCAGTACTTCTTCATCTCCAGCCGGTCGGGGTCGTTCTTTTTGTTCTTCATCGTGTCGTAGTTGCGCTGTTTGCACTCCGTGCAGGCAAGGGTAATCTTTACTCTCATGTAGCGGCACCTCCTTGTTAAAATTGCCTCCCTATCCCCCGGTACGGGGAAATTTGCGGGCATAAAAAAAGAACCCGCACAGATAGGTTCCTAGATTATACCCCATATATACCTGTTTGTCAATACTTTTCAGTAAGTTTTTCGGTGAAAATTGATCCCGGAGCCGGAAATCCGGCCCCGGGAAATCATTTTCTTACTTTTTGCGGTTTTTGAAGGTGTTATAGGCGATATCGGTCAGCAGATGGAGCGCAAGACCGGCAATAAAGACCTTGCCGAACTCCACCAGCAGCACGGTAACGCCGTAGTAGATGACGCTCATCAGGTCGGTAAAATATCCGCCGGTGACCAGCGCGTACAGGTTAATGGCCAGCACGACAACGCTGATCAGCATGACCACCAGGCTCACTGCAGAGGGGAACGCATAGGCACCCGGCAAAACAAAGGAATTGAAACGCGTCTCACCGGCGGTCTCCTCTTCCTCTTCTTCCTCCGCCATGGAAGGCAGATCAATGCCGTCCAGCACAGAAACATCGCACTCACCGGCCTTAATGCGCTTGATGAGCTCGCCCTCAGCCTCGATCTTCAATTCCTCTTCGGCATCCGACGTCAGAAGGTCAACAAGCTCCTCCACGGAGCAGAGAGACACATTCTTTTCCATAGTTCATATCCTCCGGATATTAAGCTTATTAGGATGATTTTACCACATCAAAGATCCAATTTCAACGGGTTGACAAATAATTTACAATTCCGCAAAACTTTACTGTGCCTTGACGTTGGAGAGGGATGAAACGAAATGGATCATGCTCTTACCCGCATTGACCGAAAGCTCCGTTCCGTCGGCGGCATAGAACTTCATGCGGGAGGAGGCGGAGGTCCACTTCCAGGTGATCTCCTGCATCCGGCCGTTGGTGATGTAATAGCCCTTGCCGGAGGAGATGTTGTCAAAGTCAAGTCTTCCCTTGCTGTCGCCGGAGATGACGCTGTACTTCATCTGCAGCACGAAGACGTTGCGGAAATCGAGCTTGCCGGTGCCGTTGGCATCGCTGGACCAGCCGTGCTCGGTGCGCATATAGGTGCCGTAGTCCGGCAGGAATTCGTATTCCGAGGTATAGCTGCCCGTTTTGACGGAAACCTTTTCGGCGGTCGCACCGGCAGGAACAAGGTCGTTGTAACTGAAGCGGAAGGCCGTTCCCGCCGCCTTGCCCGTCATGCGGACACCGGACTTCTGCAGCTTCGCGGAGATCTTTGCGCCGGTGGTCATGGAGCTGTGCTCATAGCCCATGGACTTGCGGCGCTGGGCATCGCGGTAGAATACCGAGCCCTCCAGGCTCATGCCGTCCAGATTGTAGACCGCGCCGGCATCCAGCATGCTGTAGGCCTCGGGGCTGCCGCCGTGATGGACGTAGATGGCATCGTAGGAAGCCGCCACGTCGATAAAGATGGGACGGGAGGAGCGGACGGAGCCGATAACCCCCACGTCGGAGACATCGTTATAGATGGCCAGCAGGCGCGTGACGCCGCCCTCTGCCGGGATCTCATAGACGATATCCGCATCCTTGAGTCCATGCTGGGGCAGGGCTTTTTTCAGGTTGTTGATCATGACCGCCACCGGGCGGGCATTGGCGCTCTTTGCCGCAAGACCCGTCAGGGGGTTGGCGACCGCCGGTGCCTGCAGCACCTTCATGGTGAAATTATCCGGCACCGGGGTGGGTGTCGCACCTGTAGAGGGCTCCGCAGAGGGAACCGTTTCGGATGCGGCGGGAGTCACCGCCGTCTCCGACGAGGGTTCGACGGATTCCGACACAGAGGACGGGCTTTCGGAGGGTGCCTCCGCTCCGCAGCCGGCGAGGACGGCGAGCAGAAACACCGTGAGAAGCAGAAATGCATATTTCTTCATAATGTATATTGTCCTTTAGTTTTCGTTTTCCCGGTACTCATCCAGCAGTGCCGCAAGGATCCGGTTGTACAGCCGGTCTCCGCCGCGGCGGAAGTTGTTTTCGAGAAAATCGCTCAGCTCCTGACTGAAGGTCAGCATGCGGATCTCAATGAGGGTCTCCTCGCCGTCCACCATGGCCATGGTGGTCTCCAGCTTTCCGTCCCCGATCTCGCGGGTGGAGGTAGAGATGCCGGAGCCGTTGCGCATATGCCGCCAGGAAGTGACCGCCGCGATGCTCGCCTTGGCGCGCACGGAGGGCCGGATCTCATCCATGCAGGCCTCCAGCGTCTGGCGGCCGAGGTTGGAAATGCAGTAGAGCTCCTTTCCCTCGTCGGAGAGCAGGCGGATATGTCCGCTCTCCACCATTTCGCGGACGGCGACCATCAGGGGCATATATTCCACCGCCGGATCGGTGGTCATCGCAAAGACGATGACATCCAGCGGCAGGGCATCCCGCACATGATCGAGAATATAGAGCACCAGAAGCTTCATATCCTTCTCGGTGCGAACATAACCCTTAGACGACATGGGACTCCTCCAAAGATCTGCTTTCGGTTACCGGACCTCTGCGGTGATCTCGCGGGCACCGTCGGCAGCGCCGGTGACGTAGAAGTCCGCCACAAGGCCGGTCTTTTCGGTATACTTTGCGCCAACGAAGGCGATAAATGCATCCACGCAGTCCTCACGGACAAGGCTGACGGTGCAGCCGCCAAAACCCGCGCCGGTCATACGGCTGCCGATGCAGCCCTCGGCGGTCTGCGCGGTCTCCGCGAGGGCATCCAGCTCGGCACCGGTAACCTCGTAGAGATCCTTCAGGGAAGCATGGGAGGCATTGAGCAGACGGCCGAACTCCGCAAGGTCACCCTTGCCGAGGGCGGCGACAGAACGGTTAACGCGGTCGTTTTCCTCCACGCAGTGAAGGGCACGGCGGCGGCAGGTCTCGTCGGTGATGTTTGCGGAAAGCTCCGCAAAGCGGGCGGGAGAGAGCTCACAGAGGGCCTTGACGGAGGGATCTGCCTTCTGAATATCGGCAAGGGCGGTCTCACACTCACCGCGACGCTCGTTGTACTTGGAATCGGCCAGAGAGCGCTTCTTATTGGTGTTGCCGATGACGATGCGGTAGTCGCCCAGCTCCAAAGGCGCATAATCGTAGGCGAGGGTCGCGCAGTCCAGACGGATGCAGGCATCCTTTTTGCCCATGGCGCAGGCAAACTGATCCATAATGCCGCAGTTAACGCCGACAAAGGCGTTCTCACAGCGCTGGCTGATAAGGGAAAGCTTGACGAGATCGGGCTCCTTGCAGCCGCCCATCACCGCCATGCAGAGGGCGGTGGCAACTTCAATGGAGGCAGAGGAAGACAGGCCGGCACCAAAGGGCACGTTGCCCCAGTAGAGCATATCCAGTCCGCAGATCTCATAGCCCGCCTCGCGCAGCGCCCAGGCGATGCCGAGAGGATAGGACTCCCAGGCCTTGCCGCGGTACTTTTCCAGCTCCGCAGGATCGGCGACCACGAAGAGATCGAGGTCGTCGGCTGCAAGGCGGAACTTGCCTTCGGCATTGGGACGGCAGAGGATGCAGTTCTCCCGCTCGATGGCGGCAGGCAGCACACGGCCGCCGTTGTAGTCGATATGCTCACCGATGAGGTTCACGCGGCCGGGCGCACAGAACACGCGGATATCCGCGGCATCGCCGCCGAAGAGGCGGAGGAACTTTTCTTCCAGTGCTTTATAGTTCATCATGATCATTCACCCTTCATAAATCTTTCGTGGGCCGCGCGGAGCTCCTCTGCCTTCTCCTCGGGAGAGGTGGGGTTGCAGTGCGCCCAAACGCCCGTCTCGGAGGAGGCGTTGTACTTGATCTTGTCCGCTGCACGCATGGGCGGGAAGAACTCAATGTGGAAGTGATAGTTCTCGCTGTAATCCTTGTCGGTGTTGACGGGAGCCTGATGCATGCACATCATGTAGGGGAAGGCAAAGCCGAAAAGGCTGTCCAGCGTACCGGCGGTCTCCCGCAGGATGGCGGCGAGATCGTCGCGCTCCTTCTCGGTCAGGTCGGTGATATACTGCTTGTGGGCGTTGGAAACGACGTAAACACCGTAGGGATACTCGCAGAAGTAGGGCAGGAAGACGGTGAAGCTGTCATTCTTGATAACGACGCGGTCACCGGCCTTATCCTCCTCGGCACGCATATCGCAGATGAGGCAGCGGCCGTTCTTATCATGGTACTTGGCGCAGTTCTCCGTCTCCAGCTCGATCTTCTTGGGGACCCAGGGATAGCCGTAGATCTGACCGTGAGGATGGGGCATGGTGACACCGACGGCGGCGCCGCGGTTCTCGAAGATGAAGACGTACTTCACCTTAGGATCGGAGGAGATATCCGCAAAGCGGTCGCACCACAGATCGACGAGCTTACGGATATGGGACACCGGCAGCTCGGGCAGGGTGACGGTGTGCTCGGGGGAATAGAGGATGACCTCGCACTTGCCGTGGGCCTCCGCATTGCGGAAAAGGGGACCGCAGAGGGCATCATCGGGCGTCTCCGCGTTCTGGGAAAGGGCAGGGAAATCGTTGTCGTATTTCAAAACGTCAAACTGATCGGGCACCTTGCCGGAGCCCGGGCAGAAGGGGCACCAGTCCTTGGGCATCTGGGGACGGCCCTGGCGGCTGGCGGCGATCATGATCCAATCATCAATGAGGGGATGGTAACGAAGTTCAGACATAGCTTTTGACCTCCATGCTTTATACCTTATATTGTAGCACATTTCCCCGCGAATAGCAATCTCTTGTAGGAAAGAGATCTCTGCCGTCGCAAACAAATTCACCCTGCGGATTTCCCGCAGGGTGGATCCTCATATATCGATATCTGCGCCGCCGGGATTGCGCAGGGTCGGAGCGGTTTCCCCACAGAAAGTCTCTCGCAGACCCCGAATGCGGATATCCTCCGCCTCCGCCCCCTCTTCAATGAGAAAGGTTGCCGCGAGGGTCTCGGGATTCCGTTCATGCCGGGTAATATTCCGGAATTCCACATTTCGGATCCGGCAGCCCTTCTCCATGAAAAACAGCGGTTGTCCCAGTGACGGTTTGCGGTGCACCGGAGGAAAATCCCCGCGGCTTTTGGACACAGTACAGTTGGAAACGGTAATGTTTTCCAGCACCGGCGGTTTGTCCCGCAAGGGATAATGATGGGTGAAAGACACGGCATAGAAGCGAAAATCTCCGTGAATGTTCCGGATATTCACGTTCCGCAGGGGCTCTCCGCAGGAAAGCAGGCGCACGCCCGTATATCCGTTGTCGCAGTAAAGGCCGTCAATGTCCACATCCTCGATCGGACCGGACGTAATCTCGCTGCGCACGGTTCCGTTGGTGCAGAGAGCAATGTGGTCATCGTTTGCGTTGCCGGTTACGTTTGTGATGCGCCCGAAGCGCGCCGGTCCCTGGATATGCACACCGTCCATGTTGGGCTTGGACAGGTCAAAATCCAACGTCGTATTCTCAATGTTAAAATACGTTGCATCCGCTACGTGGAGCGCATAGCTGGTTGGATCCCGGAAGGTAATATCCCGCAGCGTCAGCCGTTGTGTATGCACAAAACGCATCAGCAGCACAAGCAGAGAATTGCCGATGTAGATCTGTTCATCACACGGAGCATTCTCATTTTCGATCATGACCCGGCTTTGGTTTGCATGGTTTCCGTCCCAGATACCGCCCTCCACCGTGATATTTACATCCGGCGTTCGGGTATAAAGCCCCTCATTGTCCAAAAGAGAGCAGTTTGCCCCGTCGGCAAGGCGCAGATGGGCACCTCTCGCCGCCCGTAAATGGGTATTGGTACGGATGATGAGCGGGCGGCTGACAAGATATTTTCCGGACGGAAAATACACCTCTCCGCCTTGATCCAAGAGCGCCTGCAGCGCCGCAGTATCGTCGTGGATACCGTCTGCAAACAGTTTTCCTTCCATCATTTTCCTCCTAAATCGGAAAGCTCAGCAAAAGTATGGCTGCGAGTCCCGCAAGAAATCCGGCGGTCTGTCTGCCGGAAGGCTTCTCCCGCAGAATCAGCACCGAAGCCGCCACCGTAAGAAGCAAGCTTCCTCCGTTGGCTACCGGATAATAGATCAGGCTGTCGAGATTGCCCGCCAGGGTGATATTGACCAGAGAAAACACGGCAACGATCAGGCCGGACGCGCCGCCCAGCACCGCGGTTTTTCGCAAATCCGCCCCTTGTTTTTCGCCCCCGCGGCAAACAAGAAGACCCGCAAGCGAGAGAATCAACATTGCCACAAAGGCGGTAAAAAGAAACAGGTTTTTTTCCTCCCGTGCATCCGTACTCTGATGCACTTTTTCCGCCACGCCGGCAAATCCCGAACCGAGAAAGCACAGAAACGCCATCATTCCCCAGCGCGCAGACAGGCGTATTTCCCCTTTTCCTCCGGAGATCAGCCCCACGGACAAGAGCATCAGCACCATTCCCGCCGCCTGGCCGACACCGAAAGGCTCCTTCCAGAATACCGGCCCCGCAAGAGACGGGATGATCATACCGTACAGGCCAAAGAGAGTAACCAGCGCCATAGAGCCGCTCCGCATGGCCGCGACGGACATCGCCTGAAAGGTAAATACGCACAGCGCATACCAGACCGCAGTTCCCACCGTGACGGCGGAAATACGCGATCCCGGCCCCATGCACAAAGCTGCCAGGGCAGCCGTCCCGTAGCAGGCCGCATTAAAGCGGAATATTTCCCTTGCCCCCGGCCGCATCGTTTTGGCAAACCGGTCATAAATCATGCTTTTTCCTACGCTGAGAATCACGGATACCGCGAGCAGAAGTCCCCAGATCACGTTCTTTCACCTTCCTCTCGCTTTCGCACCGGGAGTTGGATCTCCGTCAGCCAGTCCGCCTCGTTTTCCCGGTTCCAATAACCGTCGATATACCGCTCCCGCGCATTTCCGCAGACCTCCAGGCCCTGCTCTGCGGCAAAACGCAGCGCGCAGGCATAAGCACCGCGCAGGCCCTCATAATTTCCCCTGTGCTCCACACAGACGGCCGTGACCGGCTCGATCTCACGGAACTTGATGATATCTCCGTCTTCTCCCGCACAAATCACAGACTGGACATACTCCACAAAGATATTTTCGCTCCGAAAGCCATCATCGGGATAGATCACGCAGCAATAATCCTCATCCGCGTAGCCGATTTTCGGATATTTGAACCGGAATTCCCGGATGCCGGCGGTAATAAAGCTCCGCAGCTGCGCCATGGAGGAAATATATCCCCTGCAGCAAAAGGCAGTGCAGCCGAAAATGCTCCGCAGCTTCGGCTGCCATGTTGGCAGTTCGCGTCGGGACAGCATATCTTCTATACTGCCAAGCTGCTGCTCTGCCCGGACAAGCTCCTGTCCGATCTCCGCCGCCCGGGCAGAGAGGATCTCCCGCTCCCGTCCGGGTTCCTGCAGCAGCATGCGAATATCCGCCGTGGAAAGCCCAATCTCCCGCAGTTTCAGAATTTTAGCCGCCTGTTCGGCCTGTCCCTCGTCATAAAACCGATATCCGGAATCCGCATCCACAAACACCGGCTTCAACAGTCCGATCCTGTCATAGTGCCGCAGAGTCTTCACGGTAACCTTTGTCAGTTTTGAAAATTCGCCGATCTTCAGCATCCCTTGCGCCTCCTCTCATATTTCCGATTTTATACCCTCCCCTACGAGGAGAGTCAAGCGTAATTTGCTGCTTTTGGAAAAAAGAAAGCCCCTTTTCCAAAAAAGAGGCTTTCCTTCACTTATTCAAAATCAAAAGAAACCAAGGGCACGCTCTCACCGCCGCCCCAGGTGGAAAGGGGGGTGAGGATGAGGCGGTCAAAGCACTGGTTCACAGGGATATCCCATGCCCGGCGGCAGTTTTCCGCAGTCTCAAGGATGGTGCAGCGCTCTCCCGCACGCTCTCCCTCCAGCCGGAAGGCACGGCAGAGGGTATCCGGCACGTGCATCACAGGGGCATCGAGAGCGACATTTGCACGCATGGTATGCTTGCGCTCGCAATCGGAGCCGGGCAGGGTCTCCCGCTCCAGATCGCTGTCAAAGGTCAGGTGGATCCGCGCCACCCGGGTTTCCGGGAAGGCATAGCTGACCTCGCTGCCCGCCGGGATAACATTCGTCGTCGCGGCGCTGTCGGTGCCGTAGATACGGTGAGGACGGTCCTCACCGTTGCAAAGGCGTGCATCACCGCCGGAAAGCGCCGCCGAGCGGCAAACCTCACCCACCGGGCGGCGGCGGGAGGGCAGGAAGCAGTCGCCCCGCAGAAGGCTCTCCTGCAGTTCGTCCATATGGGAAAGATATACGTCGTGGGGACTGACGCCCTCTCTTGCCGCAATGGCCGCCGCGCGGCCGACGGCCTCACCGAGAAGTCCGCAGGTCGCCATCACGCGGACGGAGCTCATGGCGGTGTGGGTCATACTGATGTTGCGGCCGGCAAAGAAGAGATTGTCCACATTCTCGGAATAGAGCGCCCGGTAGGGGATGGAATAGGGGGCCGGGGTGGCAATATTGGTGTTGGCGCGTCCCCGGTGGTAGAAGCCGCCGGGATAATGGTCATCCAGCGGCCAGCCGCCGTAGGCGATCTCATCGGGAAACACCCGTCCGTCGGAGATGTCCCGCTGGGTGATCATATATTCACCGCACATGCGGCGGCTCTCCCGCTTGCCGGGCAGGAAGCCGAGGAATTCCAGTTCCCAGTTTTCCGCAGAATACTGGCCGGAATTCTTCACAAAATCCCACATTCCGAGCGCCAGCGGAACCAGCTCGTCCCGCAGCTTTTCGGTATCTCCGATGGTGTCGCGGTCACCGCCAAGCTCCAGATACCAGAAGTTTTCGGCGGTGCTCTGCATATTCGGGCGGCGGTTCTGCACCTCCTCCGGGGTGAGAAAGCGGGTCCAGTCGGGGGCGGTGAAGGCAACGGGCTTCTCCGTTTCGCGTCCCTGAATGAGGCAGGACATGCCCATGGTCATGCTGTCTGCCTCCACCGTGGTGCTCTCCTCGCCGAATTCTGCCGCGGCCTCCCGTCCAAGACGGAAGTTTGCCCCGCAGAGAGGCGCAAGGATGGAATCGCCGGAGCTGTCGCAGAAAAATTTTGCCTCCACCTCATAAAAACGCTGGGTGGTCATCTGATAGCCGCGCACCGAGCGGATCCTCCGATCGCGCCCGTGGGCAAAGCTTCCCTCCTCGCAGTCCGCATCCATACAGGTGCAGTTGAGAAGCAGGGTGATGTTTTCCTCTTTCTTTACAAATTCGTATAAAACCGTATCCCAGATATGGTAATTCTTGGTGGGATTGCGGCGGTAGTTTTCCAGCGCGATCTCCTCAAGGATTCCCGTCTCGCGGTTATATTCCCCTGCAGCACCGCAGACCCACATGCGGATTTCGGAGGAAGCGTTTCCGCCGAGAACGGGGCGCTCGTGCATCAGCACCACCTTCGCCCCCTCGCGGGCAGCAGAGATGGCCGCAAGCATGCCGGCGATGCCTCCGCCGACAACGCAGAGATCACAGCTGATATGTTCTGTACTTAGCATAATTCTCTCCTTATTCACGCAGAGCAAGTCCCGTTTCCGTCTCCGCAAGGGAGAGGATGACCGGGCGCTCCTTGGTGGACGTATTGGGCTGATGCATGACAAAATGAAGCTTACCGGCAAAGTCGCGGAAGATCATGCCGTGGCCGCCGTTTCCGCCGGCAAGGGGCTTTTCATCCACCGTCCAGTTGCCGTCCAGCTCCCCGTTGTCGGAGCGGGCGATGAGCTCCTCGTAGCCCTCGCGGCTGAAGCTGGACCAGATGGAGAGCAGCTCACCTGCCTCCGTGCGGTACAGGAAGGGTCCGTCGGTGACGAAGGTCGCGTCTGCGATACCGGCGTTTTTCGCGCCCTTGTAGTCGGAGCCCTTCCAAAGCATGCGGGGCTCCGTCACCGCCCGGGAAAGATCCTCGGAAAGCTCCGTCTCGCAGACGGTGCCGTCCCTGACCTGCAGCCATTCGTGGCAGAAGACGATGTGCGGCTTGCCGTCGCGGTCCACGTAGAAGGTGCCGTCAAGACATTCCCAGTCCCGCGGGGTGGCGGGATCCTCCGTCAGAGGAAGGAAGGGACCGGTAGGGTCTTCCGCCCGGAGGATATGGGTACCGCGGCAGCGGCCCTCCGCCTTGAAGGAGGCAAACATATAGAACGCACCGCGCCAGACGTGCACCTCCGGCGCCCAGAAATCCCGGGTTCCCCAGAAGCCGTTGCCGCCGGAAAAGACACATTTCGGCCCGCTCCAGCTCTCAAGATCTTCGCTGACGTACACGTCAAAGCCCTTCTGCTCGCCCCAGGCACCGCCCTCTGCGGCGGGGTTTCCCACCCGGGTTCCGTACATATAATACTTCCCCTCAAAGGGAAGGATAAAGGGGTCGCGGATATTGATCTCTTCTCGTCGCATGCCTGCCGCCTCCTTGCCGTTTTTTTCATTATACCACATCCGCAATGAAACGGAATAAAAAATTTAGTTGCTCTGCCAAAAACTTTGGCGTACAGTTTTCCCGGTGCAGCCATCCACGCGGCAGAGGCTGCCGGATGTTACGGCATCCGTCCCGAACAGACGGAAAGATTTATAAAAAACGCAGTTAACGTCGGCTTTCCTGCAGAGATGACGGGGGCTTTTCTCTGCCCAGCAGATTGTTTGCATGCTTTATCCGTTTTCGGGAAAAATGAGGACACAGAACACAAAAAAACGAGGTGTCTTCATGCCGGAAAACATTCCTCTGCCCCGTCGTCCCCGGGGCAACACTCTCTGTTTTTCCCGTCCTGTTCCCATCGCAGGCTTTGCGGCGGTAGGCGGCAAGCGGGAGATGCGCGGCCCCTTTGCCGATGCTTTTATTGCCACAAGCTCCGATGATTTTTTCGGAGAGGAAAGCTGGGAAAAAGCGGAGATGCGCATGCAGGATCTTGCTGCCAGCGCTGCCCTCGGCCGGGCGCAGGTCCCCCGCGCCGCGGTGGATTTCATTCTCGCGGGAGATCTTCTCAATCAGTGCATCGCCTCCGCCTTTGCCGCAAGGTCCCACACCGCCCCCTTTCTCGGGCTGTACGGTGCCTGCTCCACCATGGCGGAAAGTCTCATCCTTTCCGCCTGCCTTCTGGACGGGGGCTTTGGGCAGCGCACCCTTTGTGTGACCTCCTCCCATTTCTGCGCCGCCGAACGGCAGTACCGCTTTCCGCTGGAGTACGGCAGCGTGCGGCCGCCCTCGGCGCAGTGGACTGTGACCGCCTCCGGGGCCGCCGTGCTGGAGACCGGACGGTCGGGGCCGGGGATCGTGGAGGCAAACGTCGGTGTCGTTCAGGATTTCAACGTCTCCGACATCAACAACATGGGTGCTGCCATGGCACCCGCCGCCTGTGAGACACTGCTTTCCTTCTTTCGGGACACTTCCACCCGCCCCGAAGACTTTGATGCCATTTTCACCGGGGATCTCGGCCGTCTCGGCCGGGATCTGCTGGCGGAGCTTCTGCTGCGGGAGGGCTATCCCGCCGGAGACCGGCTGTGCGACTGCGGAACTCTCATTTTTTCCGCCGAGGATCGGGACGTCTGCATGGGCGGCTCGGGCTGCGGCTGCGGCGCGGCGGTGCTGTGCACGCACATTTTACCGGAAATGTGTGCCGGACGGCTGCAAAACGTGCTTTTCGTCGCCACCGGTGCCCTCATGTCCCCCACCAGCTCCTTTCAGGGGGAAAGTATTCCCTCCGTCGCCCATCTCGTCCACATCGTGGCATAATCTGTGAGGTTTTTATGAACTTTCTCTTTGCCTTTCTCATCGGCGGTGCCGTCTGCGCCGTCGGTCAGCTGCTGCTGGATTTCACCAAGCTCACCCCCGCACGCATCCTCACCGGCTACGTGGTGGCAGGCGTTCTTCTGGAGGGAACCGGGCTTTTTGCGCCTCTCCGCGAGCTTGCCGGGGCAGGCGCCACGGTGCCCCTCTGCGGTTTTGGCAGCCTGCTTGCCCGGGGCGTCCGCGAGGCGGTGGGCACGGACGGGCTTTCCGGAATTCTGACCGGCGGTCTCACCGCCTGCGCCGCCGGCATCACCGCGGCGATCCTCGCCGCGCTGCTTGCCTCTTTTATCTTCTCCTCAAAGGAGAAATAGTCGTGTAACCGGCGCTCTTTTCTTGACAGAAGTCCGCTCAGGGTGTATAATTTACAAATTGTTAACACTACCTTGAAAAGGATGGATTTTCTCATGGAAACCTCCCGCGCGACATGGGCCTCCCGTTCCACATTTATTCTTGCAGCCATCGGTTCTGCCGTCGGACTCGGCAACGCATGGCGCTTCCCCGGCCTTGCCGCCAAGCACGGCGGCGGTGCCTTCCTTTTTGTTTATCTGCTGGCCATGCTCCTGCTCGGCCTTCCCCTGCTCATGATGGAGATCTCCATCGGCCGCCGTATGCGTCAGGGTGCCCCCGGCGCCATGCGCGGCATACATAAAAAGGCGGAGTTCATCGGCTGGGCCGCCACCTCCAACGCCTTTATCATCTCTACCTACTACGCCGTGGTTTTCGCGTGGGTGCTTCTCATGATCGTCAAGTCCGTTAGCTTTGCGGGCATGACGGGGGATGCCACCGCAGCCTCCGGTCTCTTCTTTGACACCATCATGTCCAAGGGTGATCTTTCCGGCGGAAATGTCATTTCCACCCCCGTGCTCATCGCCCTGCTGGTTGCCTGGGGCATGATCTACTACTGCATCCGCAACGGTGCCCAAAGCGTGGGCAAGGTGGTCAAATTCACCGTCTTTGCCCCCGTTGCCTGCATGGTCATCATGGCGGCAAAGTCCGTCACCATGTCCGGTGCCGGTGAGGGTCTGCTGCGCTTCTTCGTGCCTGACTTTTCCGCCCTTTCCGACCCCACCATCTGGGTCGATGCCGTGGGTCAGGTCTTCTACTCCCTTTCCATTATGATGGCCATCATGTTTGCCTACGGCTCTTTCCTTGATCGCAAGTCCAATGTTGCTGTGGATGCCCTCATCATCGGCTTCTCCGATATGGCGATCTCCGTGCTTGCCGGTGTCGTGATGTTCGCCACCATGGGCGGTGTCGGCATGCTCGACAACATCACCGCCTCCGGCATCTCCACCGCCTTCATTGTCTATCCCCAGGCCATCGTCAAGCTGACAGGCTCCGGCATCTTCAACGCCATCTTCGGTATGGTCTTCTATCTCTGCCTCACCACCCTTGCCGTTGATTCCGCCTTCTCCATCATCGAGGGCGTTTCCACCGCCATTGCCGATAAGTTCGGACTCAACAAGCGCTCCGCCACCATCGGCGTCTGCGCAGTTTCCGGCATTATCTCCATCGTCTACATCACCGGCGCGGGTCTCGCCTGGCTCGACATCGTGGACTACTGGGCCAACTCCTATAACCTGCTCATCGTCGGTGTTCTGGAGTGTGTTGCCGTGGGCTGGTTCTTCCCCACCCGCAAGGTTCTGGATGCCGTCAACGAGAACACGTCAAAGTTCCGTATGCCCGCCTGGTGGTTCATCTCCGCCATCAAGGTGTTCTGCCCCATCATCCTTACCGTCCTCGTGATCTGGAATACGGTTAATCTCTTCCAGGGCGGCGGCATTTACGGCGGCTACACCCTCGCCTCCAATATCATCGCCGGCTGGGCTCCCATGATCCTTGCCTTTGTCAGCGGCGTGTTTATCAACATTATCGCCGCCTGCCGGGAAAAGAAGGGGCTTTACGTTGCTCCCTACGTCTCCTGGGATGACGCAAAAGAAGACTGATCCACAGGCTTTACGCCCTCATTCCGCGCCCGCGGGATGAGGGCTTTCCATATCGCAGAGAGGAGAAATCCCCGCATGTCTCAGTTTGATATCGACGGCATCGCCGCCATCGCGCGGCTCACCGTTTCCGACGGAGAAAAGAAAGCACTCGCAGAGGATATGGCCGCCATTCTCGCCTTTGCCGCGACCCTTCCCGAGGCGGATCCTTACGAGGAAGAAGCCGCCCGCTCCCTCTCCGCACTTCGGGAGGACGAGGCAACGGTTTCCGATCCCGCTCCCCTGCTTCATGCCGCACCGAAGCTTAGTGAAAATGCCTTCACCGTTCCTTCAGGAGGCATCGCATGATGAACGAGCTGATTTCGCGGGATATACATACCCTCGCGGCAGGTCTGCAGCGGAAGGATTTTTCCGCCGTGGAGCTTGTGCGCGCCCATATCGACCGCATCCGCAGCAGAGAGGCAGATATCTCCGCTCTTATTACGCAGACGGAGGAGCATGCCCTTGCACGTGCTGCAGAGGCAGATGCCCGCCTTGCCGGGGGCGACGCACCCCTTCTCTGCGGTATCCCCTTTGTTTTGAAGGACAACATCTGTACCGAAGGTATCCCCACCACCTGCGCCTCCCGGATGCTTGCGGACTATATTCCGCCCTACAGTGCCACCGCGTATGCCCGCCTGCAGGAGGCCGGTGCGGTGCTTCTCGGAAAAGGCAACATGGACGAGTTTTCCATGGGCTCCTCCACAGAGAATTCCGCCTTTTACCCCACCCGCAACCCGCTGGATCCCATCCGCGTACCGGGCGGAAGCTCCGGCGGTCCCGCTACGGCCGTGGCTGCGGGTGAGGTTCCCTTTGCTCTCGGCAGCGATACCGGAGGCTCCATCCGTCAGCCCGCTGCCTTCTGCGGTCTTGTGGGCATGAAGCCCACCTACGGCACCGTTTCCCGCCACGGGCTGGTAGCCTTTGCCTCCTCACTGGATCAGATCGGACCCCTCACCCGCACCGTACGGGACAATGCCGCAGTACTCTCCTGTATCTCCGGCCCCGACGGACAGGATGACACCGCAAGATACACCTTTGCCGCCGCGGAAGATCTTTTTTCCGGCGATATCCGCGGGATCACCGTCGGGCTTCTGCGTTTTCCCGGGGATGAGACCGATTCCGCCGTCCGCGCTGCGATCGAGGACACCGCCGCTGCCCTTGCAGAAAGGGGCGCACAGATCCGCGAGGTCACCCTCCTCGCACTGAAAGACGCTTTACCCGCCTATTACATTCTCTCCTCCGCCGAGGCTTCCGCGAACCTTGCCCGGTACGACGGTGTACGCTACGGTGCCCGCGCCGGGAGTGCCGGCACGCCGGACGAGCTTTTCTGCACTACCCGCAGCACCTATTTCGGACCGGAAGTGCGCCGCCGTATCCTGCTTGGCACCTATGCCCTTTCCGCCGGTCACCGGGATGCCTTCTATCTGCGGGCGCAGAACGCAGCGCGGCGCATCCGCACCGCCTTTGCGGAAAACTTCGCCGTCTGTGACTGTCTGCTTTGTCCGACGGCTCCCACCGTTGCCTTTCCGTTCAGAGAGAAGACCGACCCCGTGGCCATGTACCTGGGCGATCTTTTCACCGTGCCCGCAAGCCTTGCGGGCATCCCTGCCATTTCCCTTCCCTGCGGCACCTCCGACGGTCTGCCCATTGGCGTTCAGATCATGGCGGCAGCGGGCAATGACGGTCTTCTCTACCGGCTGGCCGCAGTGATCGAGGAGGTGCACGCATGAACTTTGAAACGGTCATCGGCCTTGAGGTCCACGCAGAGCTTGCCACAAAAAGCAAGATCTTCTGCTCCTGTCCCACGGACTTCGGTGCCCCGCGCAATTCGCAGGTCTGTCCCATCTGTCTCGGACACCCCGGTACGCTTCCCCGTCTCAACCGCAAGGTGGTGGAATACGCCGTTATGGCCGGCCTCGCCACCGGCTGCCGCATTGCGGAATTTTCCTGCATGGACCGCAAAAATTACTTCTATCCCGACCTGCCCAAGGCATACCAGATCTCTCAGGATGCCTATCCCCTCTGTCTGGACGGCGGACTGACCGTTGAAGGCGACAGCGGCGGGAAATTTATCCGCATCGAACGCATCCATATTGAGGAGGATGCCGGAAAGCTTATCCATTCCCGGGACGAGATCCTCGCCGATTACAACCGCTGCGGCATCCCCCTCATCGAAGTGGTCACCGCGCCGGACATGCGCAGCGCCGCCGAGGCCCGCGCTTTTGTCTCCGAGCTTCGGACGATCCTGCGCTGTCTCGGTGTTTCCGACTGCCGCATGCAGGAGGGCGGCCTTCGCTGTGATGTCAACATCTCTGTCCGTCCGACGGGCTCTGCGAAGCTTGGGGAGCGCACGGAGATCAAAAACCTCAATTCCTTCCAGTTTATCGAAAAGGCCATCGAGTACGAAAGCCGCCGTCAGATCGACATCCTCACCGCCGGCGGCACGGTGCGCCGGGAAACCCGCCGCTTTGATGAACAGACGGGCACCACCCACACCCTGCGGGAAAAGGAAACCGCCGCAGACTACCGGTTCTTCCCCGAGCCGGACATTCCGCCTCTGCGGCTCTCCCCCGCCGACATTGAGGCGCTGGCCGCCCGGCTGCCGGAGCTTCCCGCCGCCCGGCGGAAGCGTTACGCCGCCCTCGGGCTTCCTGCAGCGGACGTGCATATTCTGACGGAGGATCGTGCGCTTTCCGATTACTTTGACCGCGCCATCGCCGCAGGAAAGCATCCCCGAATTACGGCAAACCTGCTGCTGTCGGAGTATCTGCGCCTGTCGGAGGGCGAGAGCTTTTCCTGTCCGGTGGCCCCGGAACGGCTGGCCGCCGTTGCGGATCTTGCCGGGGCGGGCACCGTCAACGCGTCCACCGCAAAGAAGCTCGCCGCCCGGCTCTGGGAGGGCGATTTCGACCCGGCGGAAACCGTTTTGCGTGAAGGACTCGGTCAGATCTGCGACGAGGGTGTCCTCCGGGAGGGTATCCGCTCCGTATTTTCGGAAAACGAAGGGCTCGTCGCCCAGATCCGCGCCGGAAAGACCGCCGCCGCCAAGGCACTGGTGGGCAAATGCATGGGCCGTTTTGGCGGCCGGGCAGAGCCCCGGCTTCTCAACCGGCTGGTGGACGAAGCGCTGAAAAAATAAAAACACAGAAAAACACCTGCATCCTGATTTTGGGGATGCAGGTGTTAAATTTTGTTTATTTTCCGAGGATCTCCGCATGGTTTTTGATGGCGGCAAAGGTCTCGTCGCTCAAATGGTGCTCCATCTTGCAGGCATCCGCCGAGGCGGTCTCCCGCTCCACCCCAAGGCGGACGAGAAATTCCGTCAGCAGGGTGTGGCGCTCGTAAATGCGCTCTGCCACCTCCGTACCCACGTCGGTGAGGGCGATATAGCCGTCGGGATCCACGGTGATATATCCTCCGGATTTCAGAAGGCCGATGGCGCGGCTGACGCTGGGCTTGGAGAAGCCCATATATTCGCTGACATCCACGCTGCGAACCTTTCCGCCCCGGCGGGACAGAATCAGAATGGATTCCAGATACATTTCACCCGATTCAAGCAAAGCCATATCAAACCCCGCCTCCTTTGTCCGTTTTCGATATCATATCACATTTCTGCAAAAAAGGCAAGCCGACAGGTTTTCAGTTGAAATTGATGACCTTATGGGCGCATTTATACCCAAACACGCACAGCTTCTGTCCTGCACTGCCGGGAAGATCGGTTAGCATGGCGATGCTGCGGCGGCGGATGCGCCGTCCAAGCACAGGATCCTTTGCCATCACGCGCTTCCACATTTCACGGATCTCCGCATCCGCCTCCGGGGTCTGCCGCATGCGGGAAAAGACACAGGCAATGCAGAAAAAGAAGGATGCCGCGTGGTAGAGATACCGCCCTCGCTTGGGGCAGGTGCGAAGCTCACGGCCGATGTCCGTCACCTCAAAGATCCGGGCAGCCACCTCCACCTGATGGCCGGCGCGGCGCATAAGGTTTTCTCCCGCTACAGACTGACCTGCACGGCCTACATAATACATATACAGATCGATATCAAGATACAGGATGCGCTGAACCTTTGTCACCGCCCAGCTGACGTAGAGGTTGTCCTCATAGAAAATATGCCGGGGAAGCTCGATATTCGCATCCCGCAGTACGCGGGTCCGGAAGAT
Organism: Clostridia bacterium; assembly: GCA_017414715.1. GTDB lineage: Bacteria > Bacillota > Clostridia > Oscillospirales > QAMX01 > RGIG1911. The sequence continues at coordinate 6,715 of JAFQKV010000111.1, read as the reverse complement.
GCAGGAGTGAATGGTCAGATACTGGGTGAGGCCAAAGCGGCGGGTATCCTCCCAGCCGATGACACGGCCGTCGCGGAAGACCCTGTCATAACGAACGGTGTGCACCGCGCCCTCGCCCTGCCGCCAGTAAACGTAGTTTGTGACGACCAAATCCGGCGCCTCGGAAAGATCATGCAGCCGGGCGATGAGAGTATCCAGCGCTTTCGGATCCAGCCAGTCATCGGAATCCACCACCTTGAACCAGCGGCCGGTGGCCATACGGATACCGGACATGATTCCGGCTCCGTGCCCGCCGTTTTCCTGATGGCACACCCGGACGATCCCCGGAAAACGTGCCGCATAATCTTCGGCGATGGCGGCGGTCTCATCCGTGGAGCCGTCGTTGACGATGATGATCTCCGCCTCATCGCCCACGCGAAGCAGACTGTCCACGCATTTTTTCATATATGCGGCCGAGTTATAGCACGGCACGGTAAACGAAATCAGTTTCATAGGCAGATATCCTCCGGTGATCTGTGGCACAAGCAAATCTTACTCACCTTCTATTTTATCCCATTTTTGCCCTTTTTACAAGGGGAATTAACAAACCTTAAATCTCTGCACACATTCCCCCTCCGCTCCATAGTATGGGGCAGACCACAGGGAAAGGAGAGGATCCCATGATCGTGGAGCTTGCGGGCGTAAAATTGACCTACCAGTCTCCGGACGGCGAGGTGCCCGCCCTTGCCGGCATTGATCTTGTTATTGATGCAGGGGAGTTTATTTCCGTCGTCGGTCCCTCCGGCTGCGGAAAATCCACTCTGCTGAACATTATTGCCGGTCTGGAAACACCGGATTCCGGCACCGTCTCCGTCGGCGGCAGACCGCTGCACGGCCCCAGCCGCACCGTGGGCTATATGCCCCAGAAAGACGGGCTTTTCCCCTGGCGTTCCATTTGGGGCAACGTCACCCTCGGCCTTGAAATCGCCGGTGAGAACACCCCGGAACGGCAGGAGACGGTACGGCAGCTGCTTTCCCGCTACGGTCTTGCGGATTTTGCGTCAAAATCCCCTGCCGAGCTTTCCGGCGGCATGCGCCAGCGCTGCGCCCTCATCCGTACCCTTGCCTGCGGGCCGGAGCTGCTGCTGCTTGACGAGGCCTTTTCCGCGCTGGATTACCAGACCCGCCTCGCCGTTTCAGCGGATATTTATTCCATCATCCGTCGGGAGAAAAAGACCGCCATTCTCGTCACCCACGACATTTCCGAGGCCGTCAGCCTCTCCGACCGCATCGTGCTGCTTACCCGCCGTCCGGCACAGATCAAAAAAATCTATTCTCTTGAGGAGCTGCGGGGCATCCCCCCGCTGGAGCGGCGGGACCATCCCGCCTTCCGCGCCTTTTTCAATGCCATCTGGAAGGAGCTGGATGTCCATGTCTGAACCCGTCTCCCCCGCCCGGGCGGCGTGGCTTTCCCGCGCGCGGCGGCGCCGTCGGCTGGTGCTGCTTTTGCAGATCGGGCTGTTGGTCTTCTTCTTTGCGGGGTGGGAGCTTTGTGCCCGGGCAGGCTTCATCGATGCTTTCATCTTTTCCTCCCCCTCCCGGATGTGGAAGACCTTCACCGGGCTTCTTGCCTCCGGCGAGCTCTTTATCCACGTCGGTGTTTCTGTGGGCGAAACGGTGGTGGGCTTTCTGCTCGGCACCGCCCTCGGTGTCGCCGTCGCAACCCTTCTGTGGTGGAGCGATTTCCTCTCCCGGGTGCTGGATCCCTACCTTGTGGTGCTCAATGCCCTGCCCAAAACCGCCCTTGGCCCCATCTTCATCGTCTGGATGGGAGCCGGCGGCGGTGCCATCATCACCATGACGCTCGCCATCTCCCTCATCGTGACGGTGCTCGACATGTACTCCGGCTTCCGGGAAACCGACCGGGATAAGATCCGCCTTCTGCGCACCCTCGGCGCGCGGCGGCGGCAGATCTTCACAAAGCTCGTGCTGCCCGCAAGCCTGCCCACCATGGCCAACGCCCTCCGGGTCAATGTGGGCCTATCCTGGGTCGGTGTCATCATGGGCGAGTTTCTTGTCTCCCGCAGGGGGCTTGGCTACCTGATCGTCTACGGGTCTCAGGTCTTCAAGATGGATCTTGTGATGACAACGGTGCTGATCCTCGCCGCAGCCGCCGCCCTCATGTATCTCGGCGTGCTGTGGCTGGAGAAGGCGTTGAAAAAATACATGGGAGTGACTGTATGAAGAAAACCATTGCGCTCATCCTTGTTCTCGCCGCCGTCGGCGGCATCCTCTGCGGCTGTGGGCCTGCCGGAGAGGAAATGACCACGGTCCACCTCTGTGAGGTTGCACATTCGGTCTTTTATGCTCCGCTGTACGCGGCCATGGATCTCGGCTATTTTGCCGAGGAGGGCATCGAGATCGAGCTGACCAACGGCGGCGGTGCCGACAAGGTCATGACCGCCGTTCTCACTGGCCAGGCGGATATCGGTCTTGCCGGACCGGAGGCCTGCATCTACGTGCAGCGGGAGGGACGGGCAGATGCCCCCAGGGTCTTTGCCCAGCTGACCCGCCGCGACGGTGCCTTCCTTGTTGGCCGCACCGGCGGCGATTTTACCTGGGAGGATCTGCGGGGCAAATACATCATCGGCGGCCGCAAGGGCGGCGTGCCGGAGATGACTCTCGAATATGTCATGAAGCAAAAGGGCATTATCCCCCACGTGGATGCCGAGGTGGACACCAGCGTTGCCTTCAATATGATGGCGGGCGCTTTCACCGGCGGGCTCGGCGACTACGTTGCCCTCTTTGAACCCACCGCCACCGAAACGGAGCTTGCCGGGCAGGGCTACGTGCTGGCCTCCATCGGCGCTGAGAGCGGCGAGATCCCCTACACCGCCTTTTTTGCGGCGGAAAGCCTGATGGAAAAGGATCCCGATCTCATTCTGCGCTTTACCCGGGCGGTGGCTCGCGGGCTTGCCTACGTGGCGGAGGCCGATCCCGCGGATATTGCCGCCCATGTGGTCGGCCAGTTCCCCGACACCGGGCTCGACGTGCTCACCCGCGTTGCGGCGCGCTATCAGGAGATCGATGCATGGAACGAGACCCCGGTGATGAAGCGCGAGGCCTTTGAACGCCTGCAGGATGTCATGGCCGAGGCCGGCGAGCTGGATACCCGGGCGGATTTTGATACCGTGGTGGATAATTCCTTTGCCGAAAAGGTTTCCGAATAAATATAAAAACGGCAGACTTCATCAGAGTCTGCCGTTTTTCTGTTATGCTACGATATTCTGCACCCACGTTTTCTTTTTGAGAAGCACGAAGCCAAGCACGTCCTTGAGGATATCCAGCCCCTGCACCATCGGGAAGACCCACCAGACGGAAAGGCCGCAGAGATAGAGAAGAAATACCGCCGGCACCTGAATACAGGCGGCAAACGCACCGTCAAAAAAGAAGGTGATGACCGTCTTTCCGCCGCTGCGGAGGGTGAAATAGGCCGCATTGGCAAAGGATTGCACCGGCATCAGGCAGGCAGACACCCGGATGAAATAGGCCGCATAGGTCTTGGAGAGTTCGTTTGTGTTATACAGGGAGGGGATGAGCTCCGCCCCGGCAAACACCGCACCGCCGATGACCACGCTGACCGCCACCGCGAAGGCGATGAGCTTCCTGTCCCAGTCCACCGCCTGCGCAAACCGTCCTGCGCCAAGCTCACGCCCGACAATAATACCGATGCTGACACCGAGGCTCATAAATGCAATGCCGAAGAGGTTCGTGATCGTGGAAGACATGCTGTAGCCCGCCACCACCGAGAGCCCGTGCAGGCTGTAGCCCATGGAGAGAAGGGACATGCCCACCGACCAGAAAAGCTCGTTGACGAGCAGCGGCATGCCCTTGACGGTGATCTGCCAGACAAGCTCGCCGGGGATCCGGAAGCCCCGGAAAATGCCGGAGAAGAAGGGATATTTTGCTCTCCGCAGAAAAACAACGACGAGTACCACCGCAAGTTCCACGTAGCGGGAAAGCACCGTGGCCGCCGCGGCACCCACAACCCCAAGGACAGGGAATCCCAGCTTTCCGAAGATGAGCAGATAGTTGAACACGCAGTTGGTCACCACGGCGACGGTGCTCGTCACCATGGGCAGCACCGTCTCCCCCGTTTCCCGCAGCGTGCTGGTCATGATCTGCGAGAGCGCAAAGGGCAGCAGCCCGAAGAGCATGACGGCGAGATACTCCTTTGCAAAGCCGAGGGTCGCGGCGATATCGCCGGTGGCATCCGCATCGTGCAGGAAAAGCCCGATGAGGGTATCCCCCGCCGAAAGAAAGACCGCCAGAGCCGCCGTAAAGAGACCGATGGCAAGGATAAGCTTATAACGCAGGGTGTGGCGGATACCCTCCGCATCCCCCTTGCCGTGGAACTGGGCGGTAAAGATGCCGACACCGCCAAAGGCGCCGAATATCGCGAGATTAAAGATAAAAATGAGCTGGTTGACGATGGAAACGCCGGACATCGGCTCGGTGCCGAGGGCACCCACCATCAGATTATCCAGCATGGAAACAAGGTTTGTGATAAAGTTCTGCAGCATGATGGGCAGCGTGATGGCCATCACCATCCGGTAAAACGCCCTGTCGCCGATGAGATTTTTCAAAAGCTTTCGCATTTTTCTTCCGTTTCCGTTCCAGATATTCCGGAAAATCATACCATATCCCGTGCAGGCTGTCAAGAACGAGGGCTCCCTGGCTCACCTTGTCAGGGGTTCTGGCGTCACAGCCGACTGAGGGGGTCGTCTTTCTGCCGTTTTCTTTTGCGCCCCTCTTGACAGATATATATATATATATAATGGATGTATCCTTTTTCCTTCAACCGACGGTTGACGAAACTCTACAGCCAGTTGCTTGACCGTACACGCGTCGGTATGCTATACTGTAGAAAATAATCACTTAACACTTATCTGATACTTTTCCGAAAGGAAGTGACCCCGCCCATGTCCGAAACAAAAGCCGCCAAGGCAGAGGCCCGCGCAAAGCGCCGGGAGGAAAACCGCATTGCCCGCAAAAACTTCTGGCCGACGGCTAAATTCGTCAGCAAAATCGTTCTCAAGACCGATCCCACCACCGTCTTTCTCAAGCTCGGTGTCATGACGGTCAACAACGCCACCTGGTCCTTTTACAACACCTATTTCATCGCCGGTCTTTTCAACAGTCTGGAGGCGGGGAAGGACGTTGCCCCCGGCCCGGTGTTTGCCATGTTCGGCATCATGGCCCTGTTTCTTGCCTTTGCCGACTTTGCCAGCTCCTTTCAGCAGAAGTTCTTTGCCCGCCGCTTTTCCGTGCGCATGCAGAAAGGCGTCGGCCGCATGATCTACAAAAAGGCCGCCGAATCCGACCTTGCCTGCTTTGAAAATCCCGAATTCTACGACAAGTATATCAAGGCCATCAACAATTCCTCTGCCAAGATCGAGGAATGGATGCAGTATATTCTCAATTCTGCAAAGAATGTTCCCGGTCTTATCATTTCCCTTTCCTTTATTCTGACAAACGACCCTGTTATCTTCGTTTTCGTCATTCTTGGCCTCATCGCCCCCCTCATCATCGGAGATCGGCAGAGCCGGCTCTGGAAACAGCTCCAGGACGAGACCGCCGTTCCCGGCCGCCGCCGCAGCTACATGCAGCGCACCGCCTATCAGGCGGAATATGCCAAGGATCTGCGCCTTTCCGGCATCTCGAAGCTTCTCTTCCGCCGCTTTGAGGATGCGGTGGACGAGCAGGTGGATATCCGCCTGCGCCACCAGAAGAAGCTCATTTCCCTCGGCATGCTGGTCTATGAGATCCCCTATCTGCTGACCTATCTGATGCCCCTGGCCTACGTGCTCGTCCGCGCCATTTCCTTTGATGCCTACGGCGTCGGCACCGCCCTTGCCCTCGCAAACGGTGTGGAAAGCGTCAAATGGGCCATTTCCGGCACAGCGGAAAACTTTAACAGGGTCAACCAGAACACCCGCTTTATCATGAACCTGCGGGAATTCCTTGACCACGAAAACAGCATCGTTGCCCCCGCAGAGGGCGGCATTTTCGCCGATGTCCGTCCCGGCGGCAGCGAGATCGAGCTGCGCAACGTTACCTTCACCTATCCCGGCAAGGAGGAGCCCACCCTCAAGAACGTCTCCTTCCGCATCCGCGCGGGCGAGACGGCGGCTGTCGTCGGCCCCAACGGCGCGGGAAAGACCACCCTTGTCAAGCTGCTGCTGCGCCTTTACGATCCCGATTCCGGCGAGATCTTCCTCGACGGACGGGACATCCGCGAATACGATCCTGCCACCCTCACCGGGGTCTATGCCACCGTTTTTCAGGATCACAAGCTCTTTGGCATGACCCTTGGTGAGAACGTGCTGCTCCGTCCCGCCGTGACCGAGGCCGACCGCGCCGAGGCCACCCGGTGTCTGGAGCTTGCCGACTTCGGAGAGAAGCTTGCCCGGCTGGAGAAGGGGCTTGACACCGTTGTCACTCGCGAATTTGATGACAACGGCACCAATTTCTCCGGCGGTGAGGCGCAGAAGATCGCCATCGCACGCGTCTACGCCCGTCCCTCTTCCTGCGTGATCCTGGACGAGCCCACCTCCGCCCTTGACCCCATCGCCGAGGCGCGGATGTACGAAAACATGGAGAAGGCGACATCTGACAAGACGGTCATCTTCATTTCCCACCGGCTTTCCTCCGCCCGGAGCGCCGACCGCATCCT
>JAFQKV010000110.1 GCA_017414715.1 Clostridia bacterium | reverse complement strand
GTAGGAAACGAAGTCGGGCTCGAAGTTCTCCAGCTCCTCAGCGGTGGGAGCGATGAACATGTTCTTAACGAAGTGAGCCTGCCATGCCACTTCCATGATGAAACGGATCGCCATGCGGGAGTCGGGGTTGGTGCCGCAGAAAACGTCCATGACGTACAGCTTCTTGTTGCTCAGCTGCTCAATGGCCAGGCGCTTGCACTCGTTCCAGGCTTCCTGGGAAGCGGGCTTGTTGTCGTTGGCATACTCCTCGGAGGTCCACCACACGGTGTCCTTGGAGGTCTCGTCCATAACGATGAACTTATCTTTGGGGGAGCGGCCGGTGTAGATACCGGTCATAACGTTGACGGCACCGAGCTCGGTAAGCTGACCCTTCTCAAAGCCTTCGAGAGAGGGATCCATCTCCGCCTCAAAGAGCTCTTCGTAAGAGGGGTTGTACACGATCTCGGTCGTGTCGGTAATGCCATACTTCTTCAGATCGATCATTGGTGTATACTCCTTTTTTTAAAATACCAAAAAATAGCCGTTCCTGCCGCGGGGCAGGGGGCATGCACCATCCCGGCCGGGCCGGGATTTTCGCAGGAACGGAACATGCTGCGTGCCAAACCGTTCCAAAATCGAATTATACCCTAAAAATATATGCTTGTCAATAAATTGCTGTGAATTCCGCGGCCATGGAAGACATTTTTTGCAAAAAGACGAAAAAAATCACAGTTGGAGCGGCACCGGTTTCCTTATTGCACAAATCGCCGGGGAACGGTTTTCTGTCCGACCTTCGCCGAATGTGAAAATTTATGCAGAATTTTTGCCGCCGCCCCTTTCATTTTTGCATAAAAGCATGTATAATACAGAATGAAATAATCTGTTTATCAGGGAGCAGACGTATGAGCCGTAGAACCGCACGAGAGATCGCACTCCATACCCTTTTCACCATGACCTATGACACCCTTTCCGCCGAGGAGATCCTTTCAGACTATCTTTCGGAGGAGGGCCGCGCCCGCCTCTCCGACGAGGTCGGTGCTTATGCAAAGCCCCTGGAGGAGCGGGATGCCGACTTTATCCGCATCATTGTTTCCGGTGTCGAGCAGCGTCGGATGGAGCTGGATGAGGAGATCGGCCGCCGTGCCATCAAATGGCAGACCGACCGCATCAGCCGCATCGCCCTTTCCGTGCTGCGGATGGCCTTCTTTGAGGTGCTTTATCTGCCCGACACGGACAATGCCGTGGCGGCAAACGAGGCCGTGGAGCTTGCAAAGAAATACGACAGCAAGGAATCCGCCGCTTTTATCAACGGCATTCTCGGCACCCTCATCCGCGAAAAAGAATAACCCGAAAAGCCATGACCGAACGCAGGATCATTTCCGTCGCCCAGCTCAACAGCTACGTCAAGGGACTGCTTGAGCAGGAGCGGCTCATTCCCGGGATGCTCATCCGCGGTGAGATCTCCAACTACCGCCCCCATCCCTCGGGCCATATGTATTTCACCCTCAAGGACGGGGAGGCCGCCGTTTCTGCGGTGATGTTCCGCTCCGACGCGGCGAAGCTGCGCTTCCGCCCGGAAAACGGGCTGCAGGTGCTAGCCGCCGGCCGCATCAGCGTTTTTGTCAAGAGCGGCCAGTATCAACTTTACGTAACCGAGCTGCACGCCGACGGTGTCGGCGATCTCTTTCTTGCCTTTGAGCAGCAGAAGGAGCGCTTTGCCCGGGAGGGGCTCTTTGATCCCGCCCACAAAAAGCCGCTGCCTGCCTTTCCCCGGCGCATCGGCGTAGTCACCGCCCCCAGCGGTGCCGCCGTGCAGGACGTGCTGCGCATCCTGCGGGCCCGCTGGCCGCTCTGCGAGGTGCGGGTGCTGCCCGTGCTGGTGCAGGGTCCGGGGGCGGCGGAGGACATCGCCTCCGCCATACGGCTGGCAAATGAGACCGGCTGCGCCGATCTGCTCATCGTCGGCCGCGGCGGCGGCTCGGCGGAGGATCTCTGGGCCTTCAACGAGGAGCCCGTCGTCCGCGCCATCTTCGGCTCACGCATCCCTGTCATCTCCGGTGTCGGTCACGAGCCGGATATCACCATTGCCGACCTGGTGGCGGATGTGCGCGCCGCCACCCCCTCCAACGCCGCGGAGCTCGCAGTTCCCGACCGGGCAGAGCTTCTCCGCCGCGTGGAAACTGCAAAAAGTTCCGCCGCGGGCCTTTTCTCCCGCCGTCTTGCCCGGGAGCGGGAACGCCTTGCGGCGCACATGCGCACCCGCGTGATGGAAAGCCCCCTCGGCTTTATCCATGAACGCCGTCAGTACACGGATCATCTTGCCCGGCGACTGGGCGATCTCACCGCCGTTGCGGTATCCGGCCGCCGGGAGCGCTTTGCCCGCGCCGCCGCCACCCTGCAGGCCGTCAGCCCCCTTGCGGTGCTGGGGCGCGGCTACTCTCTCGCCTCCCGGGCCGACGGACGTGCCCTGCGGGATGCCGCGGAGGTATCCCCCGGCGAGAAGCTTACCCTGCGGCTGCAGAAGGGAAGCCTTCTGTGCAGCGTGGACGAAATCAAGGAAGGAAACGAGTGACCGCTATGACTGAAAATAAAACACCCACCTTTGAGGAAGCCCTTGCCCGGCTGGAGGAGATCGTCCGCCGGCTGGAAAAGGGCGATGCCGCCCTGGAGGAGTCTCTCGGACTCTTCGAGGAGGGCACCCGTCTTGCCCGCATCTGCGAGAAGCAGCTCTCCGAGGCCGAGCAGAAGGTCACCCTCTTTACCGAAGCGGGCGAGACCCCCTTTGAAGCGGAGGCCTGACCGATGACCCCGAGCGAATACAAAGCCGAATACGCCCGCCTGCGCAGCCTTGCGGAGGAGGGGCTCTCCCGTCTGCCCTGCGGCGGAGAGCGGGAGCCCGAGCTTGCCGATATGATGCGCTACAGCCTGCTTGCGGGCGGAAAGCGCCTGCGCCCGGTGCTCGTTCTGGCCGCAGCGGAGCTCTGCGGCGGCAGGGTGGAGGATGCGCTGCCCTTTGCCCTCGCCCTGGAATGCATCCACACCTATTCCCTCATTCACGACGATCTTCCCTGCATGGACAATGACGATCTGCGCCGCGGACGGCCCACCAGCCACAAGGTCTACGGCGAAGCCCCCGCCCTGCTTGCGGGCGATGCTCTGCTCAACTATGCCTTTGAGCTCATGCTTTCATACGACTGCCCCATCGATCCCGTCCGGCGCATCGCCGCCGCCCGGGAGATCGCCGAGGCTGCCGGCATGTTCGGTATGATCGGCGGCCAGATGGCGGATATCACCGACAGGACCGATACGCCGGAGCGCCTTGCGGAAATGTGCCGCAAGAAGACCGGTGCTCTCATTCGCGGCGCGGTGCGTGCCGGCTGCGCCGCCGCCGGCGGAAGCGACAGCATCCTGGCCGCCCTCACCGCCTACGGCGAGGGCATCGGCCTTGCCTTCCAGATGGTGGACGACGTGCTGGATGTCATCGGTGACAGCGCCGCCCTCGGCAAAAACGTCGGCAGCGATGCAAAGGAGCAGAAAAACACCTACGCCACCCTTTTCGGCGTGGATGGCTGCACCGCCCGGGCAAAGGAAGTGACCGACGGGGCAGTTGCCGCCCTTGACGGACTTCCCGGCAGCGATTTCCTTGCCGAGCTCGCCCGGGAGATGCTCACCCGCCTTTATTAAAGTATCCCTCCGAAAGGAAACTCATGGCTTACGAAATTCTTGACCGCATCCGGACTCCGGAGGATCTCCGGGCTCTGAGCGAGCGCGAACTGAATATGCTCTGCGGCGAGATCCGCGCCTTTTTGCTGGAGCACGTTTCCAAGACGGGAGGCCATCTCGCCTCCAATCTCGGCATCGTGGAGACCGGTGTTGCCCTATGCCGGGTGCTGGACACCGCCCGCGACCGCATCATCTACGACGTGGGGCATCAGAGCTATGTACACAAGATCCTCACCGACCGCCGGGCGGCCTTCTCCGGGCTTCGTACCTTCGGCGGCATCTCCGGCTTCATGCGCCCCGATGAAAGCATCCACGATCCCTTTGTGACGGGGCATGCCTCCAACGCCGTTTCCGCCGCCCTCGGCCTTGCCCGTGCGGCACGGCTGCAGGGGAAAAACATCCGCACCGTGGCGGTGCTGGGAGACGGTGCCCTCACCGGAGGCCTCGCCTATGAGGCCCTTAACGATGCCGGTGCCAGCGGTGAGCGCATCCTTGTCATCTTAAACAACAACGGCATGTCCATCGACCGCAACGTCGGCGCGCTTTCCCGCTATCTGTCGGGGCTGCGCATCAGCCCCCGGTATCTGCGCGCCAAGCGCCGCTATCACGCCGTCATGGAGCACCTCCCCGGCGGCCGTGGACTCGGTGCCGTTCTTTCCCGGGCAAAGGAGCGCTTCAAGGCCCTTTTCCTGCATCTCTCCTTTTTTGAGCAGATGGGCTTTACCTGCCTCGGCCCCATGGACGGCAACGACTGCGCCGGCATGTGCCGCGCCATCCGCGATGCCGACCGCATCGATGGCCCGGTGCTTCTGCACATCGTGACCAAAAAGGGGCTGGGCTATGCCCCGTCGGAGGAAAACCCGGAGGATTACCACGGCGTTTCCCGCTTTGAGCCTTCTCTCGGCTGTGAAAACGGAAAGGAAAACAACTTCTCCGCCCATTTCGGTCGGGAGCTCTGCCGCCTTGCGGCAGAGGATGCGCGCATCTGCGCCGTTACGGCAGCCATGCCCGCAGGCTGCGGACTGCTCCCCTTCCGCGAGGCCTTTCCTGACCGCTATTTCGACGTTGGTATCGCCGAGGAGCATGCCGTCACCATGGCCTCCGGCCTTGCCGCCGGAGGGATGAGGCCCGTTTTCGCCGTTTATTCCACCTTCCTGCAGCGCGGCTTTGACGAGCTCATCCACGATACCGCCATTATGAAAAACCCCGTGGTCTTTGCCGTGGATCGCGCCGGTCTTGTGGGGGCCGACGGCGAGACCCACCACGGTGTCTTCGACATCGGCTATCTCTCCCTTGTGCCGGGCATGAAGATCTGGATGCCCGCGTCCTTTGCGGAACTTTCCCGCATGCTTTCCGCCGCCCTGGCGGAAAACCGTCCCGCCGCCCTGCGCTATCCCCGCGGCGGAGAAGGCGAATGGACGGAGGATGCCGGGCCTGACCCCCTCGTCCGCACCGCAAAAGGAGATCGTTTCACCCTCGTCTCCCACGGACGGATGTGGAACACCGCCCTTGCCGTGGCGCGGGAGCTGTCCGCGCAGGGTATTTCCTGTTCCCTCTGGAAGCTCAACTGCCTGCCCGTCCCCGATCTTTCCGGACTTATCGCCGATGCGGAAGCCACCGGCCAACTGGTATTTTTGGAGGAAACTGCAGAGAATGCCGGCGCGTACGCCGCCCTTGCGCCCAGGCTCCGGGGCAGCTTCTCCTGCCGGCACTTCTCTCTCGGAAACGGTTTTGTCACCCACGGCTCGGAGCAGGCGCTCTTTGAATCCCTCGGTCTCACACCGGAGCGGATCGCCGCGGCACTTGCGGAGGAAATGTAGATGAAAGAAAGACTGGATGCCGCGCTGGTGCGCCGGGGCTTTTTCTCCGGCCGCGACCGTGCGGTGCTGCACATCAAAAAAGGTCTCGTCCTCGTTAACGGCAAATATGCTGAAAAGCCCGGGCTTCGGGTGGAGGAAGAGGACGTTCTGGAGGTCATGGAAAACCTCGTTCCCTTTGTCAGCCGCGGCGGACTGAAGCTGGAGCACGCCATTTCCGCCTTTCATATCGGCGTTCAGAAGAAAAAATGCATCGATGTCGGTGCCTCCACCGGCGGATTTACCCAGTGCCTGCTTTCCCACGGGGCATCGGCGGTGCTTGCCGTGGATACCGGACGGGATCAGCTGGCGCCCGTGCTGCGGGAGGATACCCGCGTGGAGGTGCTGGAGCGCACCGACGTTCGCGCCCTGCCCGGCACCTACGACGGCGTTTTCGATCTCTGTACGGTGGACGTTTCCTTTATTTCCCTTTCCCTTGTGCTGCCCCGCTGCGAGCGGCTCATCGGGCCCTATGGCCGCATCGTCTGTCTGTTTAAGCCGCAGTTTGAGGCCGGACGGGAGAACATCGGCAAAAAGGGCATCGTCCGCGACCCCGCGGTGCACAAAAAGCTGCTCTCCGAATTCCTTGCCCGCTTTACCGACGGAACCCTTTACGTCATCGGCGGCTGTCCCTCTCCCATACGGGGCGGCGACGGTAATGTGGAATATCTTTTCTGCCTGTCTAAACTCGGCCCCGCCGCCGCCCTTGATCCGGCGGCACTTGTCCGCGAGGCCTTTGGAAAGGAGGAGAAGGCATGACCGTCCTTCTCTATCCGAATAAGCACCGCGATCCGGAGCTTCTCTGGACCCGGAAGATCGTCCGCATCCTGCAGGATGCCGGCATCCGTCTGTGTGTGCCGGCGGAGCTTTCCCTCGGCGAGGCTCTCGGGCTTTCCGCCCTGAGGGCGAACAAACACCCCGACTTCGTTCTTGCTCTCGGCGGAGACGGAACCATGCTCGGTGCCGCGCCCTACGCGGTGGAGGCAGGGGTTCCCCTTGCGGGCATCAACCTTGGCAATATCGGCTATCTTTCGGCGCTGGAAAAGGACGAGGCGGAAAACCTGCCCCGTCTGCTCTCGCCCGAGGCCCACATCACCCGTCGGATGCTGCTTTCCTGGCAGATCCTGCGAGGCGGAGATGTCATCGCCCGGGGCGAGGCGGTCAACGAGATCGTTGTGAAAAACGCACGTCCCTCCACCATGCTCCACCTTGCGGCGGAGAGCGGCGGACGGCGGCTCTATTCCTTCCGTGGCGACGGTATCATCGCCGCCACCCCCACCGGCACCACGGCCTACACCCTCTCGGCCGGAGGTCCCGTGGTGGATCCCCAGGCAAGGGCGGTCATCGTCACCCCCATCTGCGCCCACAGTCTGGTGGCGCGTTCCGTGGTGCTTGCGCCGGAGGGCGGTACCCGCATCGAGCTGCTCTCCCCCGGTCAGGGAGCGGGCATCCTCGCCGCTGACGGCCGCAACAGCATCTCCCTGCAGCCCGGCGACATTGTGGAATGTCGGGAATCCCGGCGTGATCTTCTGCTGGCAAGTCTGAAGGAAATTCCTTTTTTTGATATCATGCGCAATAAATTATCCGGAGAGGCGGGTGAAAGTCTGTGAAAGGCAACAGACATACTGCAATACTCGATATCATAACCAAATACGCCGTCGATACCCAGGACGGGCTGACCGAGCGTCTGCGTGAGCGGGGCTTTGAGGTCACCCAGGCTACGGTATCCCGCGATATCCGCCAACTCGGGCTCGTCAAGACCCGCGGCAGCGACGGAAAGAGCCGCTACACCCCGCCGGGAACCCTCGGCAAGAACTTCGTCGGCCGTCTCTCCAACATCCTGCGGGAGAGCGTCAACCATGTGGACAGCGCCGAGAACATCGTCGTTGTCAAGACCCTTGCGGGTGTTGCCTCCGCCGCTGCCGCCGCCATCGACAGCATGGAGCACGCCGCCATCGTCGGCACCCTCGCAGGTGACGACACCATCCTCATCGTCATGCGCAGCAAGGGAAGCGCCGAGACCTTCCGCAAGGAGATCGAGACCCTGCTGTAACCTGAAAATGCAAATTTCCCCGGAAAGGAGGGTGCCGCGGCCATGCTCGTGACCCTATATATTGAAAATATCGCCGTCATCGAGCGGGCAGAGCTCTCTCCCGCTCCGGGCTTCAACGTGCTCACCGGTGAGACCGGCGCGGGCAAGTCCATCATTCTGGATGCCCTGCATGCCATCGCCGGCGGCCGCTCCTCCCGGGAGCTCATCCGCACCGGGCAGGACAGGGCCACCGTACGGGCGCTCTTCTGCGCCCTCTCCCCGACGGCCTGCCGCATCCTCGCCGACAACGGCATCGAGTGTGAGGACGGAAGCATCCTGCTCTCCCGGGAGATGCACGCCGACGGCCGCAACATCTGCCGCGCCGGCGGAAAGCCTTGCACCCTCGCCCTGCTGCGGGAGCTTGGCGGGGAGCTCATCTCCATCCTCGGGCAGCACGACGGACGACAGCTGCTGGATCCGTCGGAGCACCTCGGTTTTCTCGATGCCTACGCCGGTGTCGAAGCCGAGCTTTCCGATTACCGTGAAAAATACCGCATTGCCCGCGCGGTCCGCAGCCGTCTGGTGATGGCAGAAGAAAGCCGCGAAGCCAGAGCCCGCCGCGCCGAGCTTCTGGATTTTCAGATCCGCGAGCTGCAGGGCGCGGATATCCGCCCCGGTGAGCTTTCCGAGCTTTCCGAGCGCAAAAAGACCCTGGACAATGCCGATAAGATCCGCACCGCCCTTTCCGGCGCGGCGGACTGCCTTGCCGGAGACGGCGGGGCCGGGGCAGAAAGCCTGCTGTCTGCCGCCGGGCGGGCGCTGGTGGGCGTTGCCCCCCTGTCCCCGGAGGCGGGTGCCGCCGCTGACCGGGTGGCCGAGCTTGCCGCCGAGGCGGAGGCCCTGGCAAAAACCCTGACGGAGGCCGCCGAGGCCCTCCGCGAGGAGCCCGGCGAGAAGGAGGCCATCCGCGAGAGGATGGAATCCCTCCGCCGCCTGCTTCCGAAATACGGCGGGGACGAGGCCGCCGCCCTGGAATATCTGGAAAAAGCCCGAACGGAGCGGGAGACCCTGTCCGCCGCCGAAGGGCTGGACGGACAGCTCGCCGCCGACTATGCGGAGGCGCTTGCCGCCGCAAAGGCTGCCGCCGCTGCCCTCTCCGCCCGCCGCAGAGAGGCTGCCCGGCGGCTCAAGGCGGAGGTAGAGGCCGAGCTTGCCTACCTTGAAATGCCCGGCTGCCGCATTTTCGCAAATTTTGCGGAAAACGGCAAGCTTTCTCCCATGGGCGCGGACAAGATGGAGTTCTATCTTGCCCCGAACCCCGGCGAGGAGCCCAAGCCTCTTGCAAAAATCGCCTCCGGCGGTGAGATGAGCCGCATCATGCTGGCTCTGCGCAACGTCCTGCGGGCCGATCCCGGACGGACCCTCGTTTTCGACGAGGTGGACACCGGTGTCAGCGGCCGCGCCGCCCAGCGGGTGGGTGAAAAGCTCTACGGTGCCTCTCTCGGAAATCAGGTGCTGTGCGTGACCCATCTCTCCCAGATCGCCGCCATGGGCGATGCGCATTTTTCCGTGCGCAAATCCGTCCGCGACGGACGCACGGTGACCGACGTGCTTCCTCTGGACGAGGAGGGCCGCGCAGGCGAGCTTGCCCGCATCACCGGCGGCTTCCGCATCACCGAGACCCTGATCGCCGGTGCGAAGGAACAGCTTCGCGCGGCGGAGGAATATAAAAAACCTGCAAAGGAAGGAAAATAAATCATGCAGATCTACGAAGAACTGGTGGCCCGCGGCCTGATCGCCCAGGTGACCAACGAAGAAGAGATCCGGGAAATGGTCAACAACGGCAAAGCCACCTTCTACATCGGCTTTGACCCCACCGCCGATTCCCTCCACGTGGGCCATTTCATGGCTCTCTGTCTGATGAAGCGCCTGCAGATGGCAGGCAACAAGCCCATCGCCCTCATCGGCGGCGGCACCGCCATGATCGGCGACCCCTCCGGCCGCAGCGATATGCGCTCCATGATGACCCGCGAGACCATCGAGCACAACTGCGAGTGCTTCAGAAAGCAGATGAGCCGCTTCATTGAGTTCGGCGAGGACAAGGCACGCATGGTCAACAATGCCGACTGGCTGCTCGACCTCAATTACATTGAATTTATCCGCGATGTCGGTGCCTGCTTCTCCGTCAACAATATGCTGCGCGCCGAGTGCTTTAAGCAGCGCATGGAGAAGGGTCTCTCCTTCCTTGAATTCAACTATATGCCCATGCAGTCCTACGATTTCTACTACCTCTTCAAGGAATACGGCTGCAATATGCAGTTTGGCGGCAACGACCAGTGGTCCAACATGCTGGGCGGCACCGAGCTCATCCGCAAGAAGCTCGGACGCGATGCCCACGCCATGACCATCACCCTCCTTCTCAACTCCGAGGGCAAGAAGATGGGCAAGACCGCCTCCGGCGCCGTCTGGCTCGATCCCAACAAGACCAGCCCCTTCGATTTCTTCCAGTACTGGCGCAACGTCGACGATGCCGATGTGCTCAAGTGCCTGCGGATGCTGACCTTCCTGCCTCTGGAGCAGATCGACGAGATGGACACCTGGGAGGGTGCACGCCTCAATGAGGCCAAGGAGATCCTTGCCTACGAGCTGACCGCCCTGGTGCACGGCACCGAAGAGGCCGACAAGGCCCGCAATGCTGCCCGCGCCATCTTCGGCGGTGCCGGTGATGCGGAGAACATGCCCTCCACCACCCTTTCCGATGAAAATTTCAACGACGGCTCCATCGGCCTGCTTTCCCTGCTGGTGACCTGCGGTCTTGCCCCCTCCAACGCCGAGGCCCGCCGCCTCGTACAGCAGGGCGGTATCGAAGTGGACGGCAGCAAGTGCACCGATCCCAAAATGTCCTTTGAAAAGTCCTTCTTTGAGGGCGGAAAAGTCATTAAAAAGGGCAAAAAGGTTTTCCACAAGGCAACCCTGTAAATATAAATATCTGTCAGAAATTGCCGAAAAGGGCTTCCCTTTTCGGCAATTTTGTGGTATACTGTCGGACAGTTGGAAACAGTAACTCCCCGGCGTGATTTTTAATTCGGTACCGAGAGACCGGAAAGATTTTCATGGGGCGGTCTTTTTTGTCCGCCATGAGACACGGTGTTATGAAGATCCTATCCGGCGATGCAGCGCATTTGCCGGATATTTT
>JAFQKV010000109.1 GCA_017414715.1 Clostridia bacterium | reverse complement strand
GCGTGGTACAGGAACTGACCGTGGTGGGCCAGACCGACCGCACCGGTACCGAGGTCACCTTCACGCCCGACCCCGAGATGTTTGATGAGACGGTTTATTCCTACGAGACCCTCCACACCCGTATGCAGCAGGAGGCCTTCCTCAATGCCGGCCTGCGCATCACCATCACCGATGCCCGTTCTGCTTCCGCCGACAAGCCGGAGGAGGATCGCTCGGCCACCATGTGCTACGAGGGTGGTATCCGTGAATATGTCAACTGGCTCAACGCAAACAAGACTCCTGTTCACGGTGATGTCATCTACGTTTCCGGCCAGAAGGACGATTCCATGGTGGAGATCGCCCTGCAGTACAACGACGGCTTCCAGGAAAACCTCGTTTCCTTTGCAAACAACGTCCGCACCCCCGAGGGCGGTATGCATGAGGAAGGCTTCCGCCGTGCGCTGACCACCGCCCTGACAGGCTACGGCCGCCGCATGAAGATCCTTAAGGAGGACGACAAGCTCTCCGGCGAGGACTGCCGCGAGGGCCTGACCTGTGTCATCTCCGTCAAGCTGACCGAGGCTCAGTTTGAGGGTCAGACCAAGGCAAAGCTTGGCAACGCGGAGATCCGCACTCTGGTCAACAACGTGGTCAGCGAAAAGCTGGATATCTACCTTGAGGAAAATCCCCAGGTCGGTAAGCTGATTCTGGATAAAGCGCTGATGGCATCCCGCGCCCGCGAGGCTGCCCGCAAGGCCCGCGAGAACGTCCGCCGCAAGAACGGACTGGAGTCCGGCCAGATGCCCGATAAGCTGCAGGACTGCAACGAGCGCGATCCTTCTCTCTGTGAGCTCTACATCGTTGAGGGTGATTCCGCGGCCGGCTCCGCCATCGGCGGACGCGATTCCCGGTTCCAGGCCATCCTGGCCATGTGGGGTAAGATGCTCAACGTGGAAAAGGCCCGCGTGGATAAGGTTTACGGAAACGATAAGCTCACTCCCCTCATCGTCGCCCTCGGTGCCGGTATCGGAGATGAGTTCGATATCGAAAAGCTGCGCTACCATAAGATCGTCATCATGTCCGATGCCGACGTGGACGGTGCCCATATCCGCACCCTGCTTCTCACCTTCTTCTTCCGCTACATGCGTCCTCTCATCGAGAACGGCTATGTTTATTCCGCAGTGCCTCCGCTCTATAAGCTGACCCAGGGCAAGGAGACCCGTGTTGCCTATTCCGACGAGCAGCGCGATCAGATCTCCGCCGAAATGCGTGAGGCAAAGCCCGGCTCGAAGATCGAGATCCAGCGCTACAAGGGTCTCGGTGAGATGAACAAGGAAGAGCTTTGGAACACCACCATGGATCCCGAGAGACGCACTCTGCGCCGCATCACGCTGGATGACGCCGTGCGCGCCGATCAGATCTTTGCCCTGCTCATGGGCGAAGAGGTGGAACCCCGCAAGAACTGGATCGAAAAGAACGCCCAGTATGCGGAAAATCTTGATTTCTAAGGAGGTGACGCAAGTTGGCACATAACCGTTCCTACAAGCCGGAGGATATTCTCTTCCCCGATCAGAAAATTGACGAATCCCATCTCGTGGACGAGATGGAGAAATCCTATATCGAATACGCCATGAGCGTCATCGTCGGCCGTGCCCTGCCCGATGTGCGGGACGGTCTGAAGCCCGTTCACCGCCGCATCCTCTATTCCATGCACGAAGGCGGTCTGACCCCCGACAAAAAG
>JAFQKV010000108.1 GCA_017414715.1 Clostridia bacterium | reverse complement strand
TTTTTCACATCTACAAAATCGCTTGTAAAAATTTCGACCGTAGAAACGGCGAAACCCCCGATAAAATCGGGGGTTTCTTGGGCAATATCTTTTTCATTGCCCTTTGATGGTGCGGTCGGGGGGACTTGAACCCCCATGGTTACCCACACGCACCTCAAACGTGCGCGTCTGCCTGTTCCGCCACGACCGCATATGAAACGCCTGTCTTGCAAGCGCATAGCATATTATAGCCGCTGGAGGGACATTTGTCAAGCCTTTTTTTCAAGGACTTGGAATAATTGTCAGTCTTTTTCCGGCGTTGCCTCCACGATTCGGATCTTATCCGAGGAAAGCCCCGTCTCGGAGATGGCAATATCGGTGATCTTTGCCGTATCCAGAGCGCTGATATTGCCCGTTTTAGAGGTGACAATGACCGTCAGTCCGCCGTCCCCGATGTAGGCAAGGCAGTTGGTATATCCCTTTGAGAGCACGATGCCTTCAATATTCCCCTCCTTGATGGAGTTGCGGGCGATCTCCTGCACGGCGGCAGATGCCTCAGCCTTGCCGGTCTCGGCGGCATCGGCAGACATCAGCGTGTTCTCCAGAATGGCAATGGCCGCATCCCGCGCCTGCTGACGGGCAAGCCGCGCGCTCGTGAAATACTCCGCCAGCGCCTCCTGCGTAGCCGCATCGGCCACAGACCCGTTGACCAGCACGGAATCCCCGAGATTTACCACGCTCTCGCCCTCAAGGATGCTCCCGTCCACCGGCTCCATACCGTCAAAGGCATCCCGCTGATAGCTCCAGTTGAGATAGACGGCAATACATACCAGCAGTACCGTGACCGCCGCCACCGCAGTTTTCTTCTTCATGCCTGAGTTCCTCCTGTATTTCAACCTAATTTTAACACTGTGATTCTGTCGCTGGACAGCCCCGTCACCGCCATGACGGCCTCCGTCACCGCGAGCCGTACCTCCGCCCGGTCTCCACCCTCGCAGATCACCAGCGCGCCGCGCCATACCGGTGCGAATTCTGTTTCCGTCACCGGGACGGAATCGGAGCCCGAATCCTGCATGGCAAGGGCAGAGGATTCCGAAAATTCCCGTCCGCCGTCGCTCTCCATCTTTTCCTCCCGCTCGGTCTCCCGGGCAAAGACGCGGTCGGTGTCCTGCTCCCGGGTCAGCATCACCCGCGTCTTTCCAACCCCGGCGGTGTTGGAAAGCATCTCCTCAAGCCGTGCCTCGCAGTCCTCTGCAATGGCCGTGCTCTGCGCCGCCGGTTTTACTGCGGCTTCCTCACCGCCCCGCGGCAGCAGCACCAACAGCAATCCCGCCGCCAGCAGAAGCAGGGCGTATGTGTACTTTTTCGGCAGTGCACCGAGCATGGTCTTCAGCTTTGCAAGCATCGGATATTCTCCTCCGAAAGTCCCAGCTCCGCCGCCATGGCAGTGACCAGCGCCGACGGATCCTCCGCCTTTGTCCGCAGGGTCACCTTCGTCACGCGGAAGCTGTCCCCATCGGCGGCAAGCTCGACCTCGGCGGCACAGGGAACGGAAAGCTCCTCCGCCCTCGTCTCAATATATGCAGCGATCTGGTCACATAGTATATCTTTTTGCATGCTTTTTTCCTCCTCTTCTCCTCTTTGGGAAAGGCTCTCCGCATACGTCTGCAGCCGTCGGGTGATCTCCTCCCCCCGCAGCCCCTGCAGGGGCGAGAGCACACACACCGTCACCGCCGCGCCGATCCCCAGCGCCAGCACCCGACGTCCCGCTCCCTCCGGAACGAGCAGCAGCAATGCCGCGCCGATGAAGGCCGCAGCAGCCGCCCCGCGAAAGATCTCCCACAACACAAGGTCTCTCCTCCCCTCAGGCAAAGCTTAAAAAACCGGCGATAACCCCGATGAGCTGCGCCGCCGTAGCCGCCGCAAGTATGGCAAGATACATGCCGGTTGTCTCCGCCGCCGTATCCGCAACCCCCGTCACCGCGCCGGGGGCAATGACGGTGCACACCGCCGCCGTCAGCCGGAAGGCGGCGTACCATGCTCCAAGCTTTAAAAGAGGCAGCAGTGCCGTGGCGATGAGCACCAGCACTCCCGCCACGCCGATAGAATTGCGCACTGCCGCCGCACCCGCAAAGATGGCCTCGCAGGCTTCTGTCAGCGCGCCGCCGATAATGGGCACCGCCGCGGCAACGCCTCCCTTGACGCCCCGCTTCAAAAGACTGTCTCCCGCCGCACCGACAACGCCGGAGATGGTGATAAAGGCTGCATACAGCGTCAGCCCAAGGCGCAGGCCTGTGGTCATGATCCCCCGAATGCTCACCGCAGCCCGTCCGAGTCCCGGCGACTCCATGCAGACGGATACCGTCCGGCAGAGGGCATACAGTCCGCAGAAAGGCAGAAACACCCGTCCCGCAAGCTCCGAAAAGAGCCCCGTGGCAAAAACCGCAGCCGCTTTTTTTGCCGCGGCAGCCGCCGGAGATCCCGCCGCCACGGATGCCGCCGTATAGACGGTGGTAAAGATCTCCGAAAAGGCGGTCATATCCCTGATGGCACGCTCCGCCTGGGCAAAAGCCGATTCCGTCCCCCCGGCAGCCATCAGAAACACCGCTGCTCCACCGGCAGCCTCCGTCACACGGCGAAGCACCGGGCTCTGCACCGCCGATTCCAGTGCACACACCGTCCCGCAGAGAATCGCTGCGCAGAGAATGCGCCGCAGAAGCGAAAATATATCCTCTGCCCCAAGCTCACCCATCGCATTCTCAACAATGCCCCAAAGCCCGTCTGCAAGGTTTCCTTCCGTATCCACCCCCGAAAGCAGTTCTTTTGCCGAATCGGGCACGGCATCCGAAAGGACCTCCTCCGGTGCTGCAAGGCAGGGAACGAGAAAGAGGGTGATCATAAGCAGTGCCGCCGCAAGATACCGAAATCCTTTCATGTGCCCATCGCCCCCAGCAGATCCGCAAGCAGCTGAAAGACCGGCAGCGCCGCGGTAAATGCCAACACGCCGCCAAGCAGCTCCAGCTTTACCGCCATTGCACCCTCCGCAGCATCCCGGCAGAGCTCCGCCCCCATTCGGGAAAGAATGGCAATGCCCGCAGCCCGCAGCAGCGGCGGAAAAACTTCCGCCGCCGCGCCCGAGGGCAGTATATCCTCAAAAAAATCCGTGATCTCCGAGAGCATCGGTAACGCGGCAAGAAAAAGTGCCGCCGTCCCCGCGGCTCCAAGCACCAGCGCGATCTCCGGGTTGCTCCGTCGAAGCATCAGCACCAACGCCGAAACAATGAGCGCTGCCGCCACCGCCGCCGTCATCCGTTCCATCGCGCTTACAGGCCAAAGGTCCTGCGGATGGTCTCAAAGAGGCTCCCGATCTGACCGATGAGCATGGAAAAAACCACCAGAAGACCCGCAATGGTTACCAGAAGCGCCTGTTCCTCCCGTCCCGACCGGGCAAGCAGCATATTCAGCACCGCCACCAGTATACCCACCGCCGCGATGCGAAAAATGAGATCCACCTGCATTTCGTCACTTCCTTTCTATATGAGCAGCGCCGCCACAGCCCCCGCCGCAAATCCTCCAAAGCGCAGTAGTTTTGCATATCGCTGCCGGTTTTCTTCAGCTGCCGCCACTCTGTGGGCAAGCGCCCGCTCCGCCGCTGCAAGCCTGCGCAGCTGGTCCTCCAACCCGTACTGTCCGAGCCCTTCCCCAAGGATGAGCAACGCCTGCATATCCGCATCGCAGAGACGATATTTCTCTCTCGCCGACTTTGCGGCAATCTGCCAGGCCGCTTCCCGCATGCCCGTCTCTCCCTCCATCACAAGGCGAAAGAAAAAGCCGGCTGTTTCATCCGCGGACAGGCGCTCAAACAGCACCGGCAGCGGCGTTCCGAGATCACCGATCTCTCCCCGCATGTGTGCGGCGGCGCGTTCCATAGCCGCGAGAAAATGATGGCGGGCACGAAGCTCTCCCGCCGCAAAAAAGCCGCCCGCCGCACCTCCGAGCATGAATAGCAGGCGACCGATGATCTGCGCCGTCACGAGATCATCTCCGCAAGGGGCAGGATCACGGGGGTTCGGGCCTCATCGATGAATACCACCTGTTCAAAAACTCCCGTCACAACAAGCTCTCTGTAAAGGGCGCGGCGATGCACATCCTCCGGTGAAAAGGCATGCGCCGTGGCAAGAATGGCCACACCGGTGAAGGCCGCCTGCGACACAGCTTCCGCATCTGCCGGGCCGGTGATCTCATCCAGTGCCACCGCCCGGGGCGTCATGCAGCGCAAAAGCCGCCATACCGCCTCCGCCTTGGGACAGCCCGTCATCACGTCGGTCAGCGGTCCGAGAGGAAAGGCCGCCTCCCCCCGGAAGCAGCCCGCGATCTCCCCCCGCTCGTCCGCCACCGCGATGCGCACCCCCGCCCCGGACAGTTGTCGGATGAGATCCCGCAAAAGCGTGGTCTTGCCCCGCCCGGGCGGCGATAGGATGAGGGTGCTTTTTACCCGGTCCCCCTGCCGCATCTGCCCGATCAGGCCGTCCGCCGCCCCGGGAACGGCGCGGGCGATGCGAAGACACAGGCTCGCGATCTCCCGAAAGCCCGTCACCTCGCCGCCCCGCAGCACCGCGCGGCCGCAGATCCCCAGCCGGTGTCCCCCGGGTGCGGAGAGAAAACCCTCCCGCAGCTCATCCTCCACAGCATAGGCCGACCCGCCGGAGCAAAGCTCCATGCACTGCAGAAGATCCCGCTCCGTCACCGGCGGTGCGGACAGGGGGATCTCCTTTCCTCCGATGCAAAGGGCAGGCGGTCTTCCCCGACGCAGACGGATCTCCTCCGCCCGGGTGCGCTCCTCCGCAGAAAGCTGCACGCACCGTCCCCGCAGCTCGGGACCCAAAAGCCGAATGGCGCTGTCAAACGGATCCATGCCTGTCCCCCCCTCTTTTTCCTATCTATATGGCCTGTCCCCTGAAAATAGAACAGAGCCGGCAAAGGTTTGTTTTCCCTTTGCCGACTCCGGCTGTCTTTCTTTATTCGAGCATCAGCAGCTCGTAGGTCGTTCCGCTCTCACTCCCCGCAAGGGAGAGCACATCTGCCCGCAGGGGGAAGTGCATCCCCTCCCCCGCCGTCAGCGAGACGGCATTGGCCGCCCCGGCGGAAACCCCGTCCCGACCCTTATCCCTGAAATAGAGGGTCTGGGTCGGGTGCGTGTTGCGCAGCATGAAGGCCGCGAGTCCAAGCCTGTGCTCACAGCCCCGCTTACCGCACACACCGTGGATCACCTCTTTGATCCGCAAGGCTTCTTTCATTTCTTTATGTTTTTTAGTTGTTGTTGGAGAAAACGATGGGACGGGCATCACCCCAGCCCACCGCATAGTCGATATAACCGACGTAGCGGTCGATGAGAGGATTGTCCAGCTCCGCCTGCAGAACCTCCGGGCGGTTGTTGTAGACCACGCAGAAGATCTCCTTGAGCAGGGTTCGGTCACAGACCGCCCACTGCTCACCGGTGAAGCCGGCATCACCGCCGCCGATGACCATGTAGCTCATGTCAGCCACGGGGTTGGCATCGTTGAGAGCGCCGCCGGGCAGACGCTCGGGGGTAAGCTTGGCATGCTCGCCGAAGAACTGCTTTGCCTTACCCTCCAGCTCGGGAGAGATCAGGCAGAGATCCATGTTGCACAGGAAGGGCAGTCCGTCGGGGGTCACGAAACGGTTGGCCATGGACTGTGCCTCGGTGATGGCCTCCACGGAAAAGCTCTTGGTGTGCAGGTTTGAGAAGGTACCCGCCTCGGTATCCACCTCGTAGGTGGCATCGGCGCCTCCCTTGGAGGCAACGGGATGGTCGGTGGCCGCCCAGGTCTTGCCGTCGCCGCCCACCATGCCGTCAAAGGCTCCGCCAAGGGTGCGGATGATCTTCATATAAACGCTCATCGCGCCGCCGTAGCCCAGCCGCTGGCCGACCTTGCGGGTCTCGCCCAGCAGGTCGTTCTTTGCCTGCTTGCGGTGGATATCCACGGTCATGTTGAACTGCTCGGGAGAGATGACGGTGGCAAATCCGCGTCTCTGGCGGCTGATGTTGAGATCGGTGCCGTCATAGGGCAGATACTCTCCGTAGCCGCCGAGCCCCTCCAGAATATAGCTTGCGCTGTTGGTGTCGCTCTCGCTGACGATGGTGCGCATCTTCTTCATGCGCTGATCGTAGGCATAGTCAAAGGCCTTGCCTACAAAGCTGTAGTTGTCCGTCTTCCAATCAGACATAGTTTTTCCTCCTTACCGGTCGCTCACCGCCAGACAGTGCCGGCGTGCAAGCGTAAAAATTCGCCGCCGTGCGGCGTCTGCTCCAATGATACGGAGGGAAAGATCGCAGGTATCCGAAAGATCCAGGGCCCGGCCCTCTTCATCCAGCACGCCGCCGGAAAAGAGCACCGGCGGCAGTATGGCAAAGCGGTCCCCTGCGGTGGGCATTCCCTCAAGCCCCGTCACCGCAAGGCTTCTGTTCGCCCCGCAGCTGTCGGTGATCTCAAAAACCGTTCCCACGCAGGAAAGCAGCCGGCTGTCCTCGCCCCGCGCCGTCAGCACCGCAAGCCCGCCGGCAAAGGCCCCGTCGGCAAAATTGCCGCCAAAACCCTCCCCTGCAAAAATGCGGCCGGTATCGCCGCCCTGGGCAACCGTCTCCGGTGCCGGGCTCTCGCAGACTGCCGTGGGTGAGTCATACACCAGAATATGCGTGCCAGTTGCCCGAGGATCCAGCACGTCGCGCTGTCCGGTGTGATCCTCCACCGCAACGCCGAGAATGCATCCGCACTCTTTTCGCCCGGCGGGGACCACCCGGCCCTGCCGCATGCACACGACCTGTCCCGCCATCACCCGCTGCGCAGGATCGATGGGATATTCCGCCATGCTCCGCAGCTGGCTTCCGCATTTGTCATAGCACACCTTCATGCGCCCCGGCCCCCTTTATCTCCGCTTCTCTTTCCATTCGCCGGGGGTCATGGCAAGCTCCGGCCACCGGCGGTTCCAGTCCGCCAGGTTTTCTCTTTCCTTTTGGGTCAGTCCGGCACCGGCATTGCCCGCGGCACTTTCCCCGCCAATACTGCGTTCCGCCCTCTGTTCCCGTCGAAGCAGCTGCAAAAACTCTCTGGCCAAAGCCTCCAGATCTCCCCTCTCTTCTTCTTTTTTCTCCGCACCATCCGTCTCGGCCGATGCAGGAACGGGCTGCGGCACCTGCGCGCTCTCCCCATTTTCATGACTTTCCGAAGGGGCAGGCACTGTTTCCGTTTCGGGCTGCGTGTCCATCTCGGGCTCCGCGCTCCCCAAGGCTTCCATCATGTTTTCATCCATAATTTGACTCCTCCCGACGGCTGCACCGTCCTTTACTTTCCCATGGGGTTCCCCTTTGGGATACACAGACAGTAACATGTCCCGGCATTTTTTGTCCTGCTGCAAAAAAAGACCCTGCCTTTTGGCAGGGCTTCATAAAACAGTTAATCCTCCCTATGAGAAATCTCATAGGGAGGATTATTTTGCATTGGTGCGGTTCAAAAGCGCATATAACGCACTACACCGAAAGGTGTATAGAAGTGCGCCCTTATTTCTGCCGG
>JAFQKV010000107.1 GCA_017414715.1 Clostridia bacterium | reverse complement strand
GAATATCGGGGATATTTTGACAAGTGAAGAAAAAGTGAGCGCAGATCGTGCGATCTTCGCTCACATTTTTAGTCGGTAAAGATGTTTCGGCACCGCTCCAGGTGCAGCGGCTCGTAGCTTTCCTTTGCGCCGAGAATGCGGTTTCCTTTGGCCGTGACGTCGGTCATATCTTTTAAGTACAGCATGGGACCGCGGGGATTTGTGACGGTGTTGTTCTCAAATTTCAGGCCGGAATGGTAGAAGGGAACCTTCTCCGTAGGTTCAAAGAAGCACTCGGTGGAGATGCATCGGCCGCAGCCGTCAAAGGTGCAATTGCGGACGGTGACGTCCTTTACGGGACCGTTTTCAAACCAGTAATGCATATCTCCGGAGAAAAGGATGGAGAAGTAGGCGGTCTCAAACCGGCAGTCCTCCACGAGCACCCGTTTTCCGCTGGAGATGCGGAAGCCGCCGGTGGATTTGACCCGGCAGCGGCGCACCTCGATCTCCGGCTCACGCTCGCTTTCCAGACAGTCGCCGGCGGTAAGGGTCTCCGGCAGGATCTCCGCAAAGGTGATGCGCTGGCGCTTGCGGTCGCCGGGGAGGTATTCCGCGGTGCGGACCGTGCCGACGAAGAGCACCTCCTGCGTTGCGCCACGATAGAAGGTGACCCGGTCGCCGGGCAGGTAATATTTCATGCCCCAGAGGGCGGCGGCACGGCATTCGGCAAGCAGGGTGTGCGCATCCTCGCGGGAGATGAAGGAAAGATAATTTCCGTGCACGTTGATGCCGTCATCCAGCATGCTCTTAAACCGGCAATCCTCCACAAGCATCAGACCTGTGCAGTGGAAGCAGTGAAAGCAGTCGGCGTTGATGGAGATGACGCGCTCGCCGCTTTGATCATCGGCAAACATGCGCACGCCGGAGAGGGAAATGTTATGGCAGAGATTTGCCATGATCCCCATACCGCTGCAGTGCAGGAAACGGATGTCTTCAATATGAACGTCGCGGTTTTCCTCGAGGATAATGCCGGTCTTGCGGCGATCCTCGTGGGTCATGGCAAGCACCTCGCCGGGGCGGGGACGGAAATGCTTCTGAAGTCCCGTAAGGCGGACGGTGCGTTCACCGAGATCCTCACAGAGCAGATGCGCGATGGGCAGAGGCGGATTGGGACGGGGGAAGATCTCGTTGCCGATCAGGCCAAGCATAACACCGCTGTGATTGGAGGGGCGGCCAGTGGCGGGATCCATGCAGCGGAAAAGCATATCTCCGTCGCAGAGCCGATGCTCCCAGAATTCCGAGGTGGCGATGAAGTCGTGCCCCTCGATGCGGTAGGGAAAGCTTTTGGGGATCCGGATGTCGGCATAGCCGTCCCCGGCTGAAATGACCTCGCCCTGGGTATAGAAGGGGCGGTCGTAATCGATGGAGAAGCCCCGCAGGGTGATATTTTCACATTCCGTTACGGAGAAGGGCATGATCCGCCCGTGGAAGACGAGCTTTGCGCCGCTAAGATCGACCGTAACGTTTTTCAATCCGCGCAGGACAAAGGCGGCCATCAGCGGTCCGCCGCCGGTGGCAAGATAGGTCCACCAGCAGTCACGCTCCGTCAGCGGATCGGTGGGATAAATGTGATAGACCTCCCGGTCGGCGACGTAGAGCGTATCGCTTTCAAATACGCAGCCTACTGTAAAGACTTTTCTTTTCATAAAAACATTCCGTTTCTTATTTCAAACTGACTTCCTGACTATAATAATACTCCGGAAAACTGCGGTTGGCAAGAGCGAAACTATTTTTCCAGTCCTTCCCGCAGCTTTTCCAGTGCGCGCTTTTCAATACGGGACACATAAGATCGGGAGAGACCGCAGCGCTCGGCGATCTGCCGCTGGGTCTCCGGAGGGCGGCCGCCGAGTCCGTAGCGGGCGCAGATGATACGGCGCTCCCGGGCATCGAGAAGCGTATCGACCAGCTTATGCAGCCGTGTGCTTTCCAGCTTTGCATCCAGCCGCGCAAGCATTTCCTCGTCATCCTCGCCGATGATCTCCGCTAGATCCGTCTGACCGCCCTCGTTTTCCGCATCAAGTGGCTGATCCAGCGAGATCTCGCAGGCACGGCGGCGTGCGGAACGGAAATGCATGAAGATCTCATTTTCCACGCAACGCGCGGCGTAGGTGGAAAAACGCGTGGCCTTTTCCGGCCGGAAGGTGTTGACGGCCTTGATAAGACCGAGGGTACCGATGGAAATGAGGTCATCGTGACTGTCGGAGGCGGCATAATATTTTTTGATGATGTGGGATACCAGCCGCAGATTGTGCTCCACCAGCCGGTTTCGCGCCTCAATATCGCCTCTGGCGACACCCTCAAGACAGAGCTTTTCCTCCTCCTCGGTCAATGGCGGGGGAAAACCGCCGCCGGAGGATACCCGAAGGGAGAGAAAGAGGGTGGAGCCGATGAGAGAAAGCAGAGAAATCATGATCTGTCACCGCCTTGTTTCGTTGTCGGATGAGGCATTATATGAAAAGGGAAGAAGTTCCTTGCATGTCCGTCAAGCGAGGGAAAAGAAGAGGGTGAAATGTGTGCCCGTTGCTTTACAAAATCCGCAGAATTTGGTAGAATAAATAAAATAGGTTTATTGTGACCGTTTTTATGAGTCAGGAGAATTGGACATGATAGAAAAGGTGGATCCGATCCTTGCGGAATCGGGTTGGAAAAAGATCGAATGGGTGCGCCTGTGCATGCCGGTGCTTTCGGCGCTGGAGGCGCGTTTTGAAAAGGAAAAGCCCCTTGCGGGCCTGCGGGTCTCCGTTTCCGTGCATCTGGAGGCGAAGACTGCGAATCTCTGTCTGCTGCTGCGTACCGCAGGTGCGGAGGTGGCCGTTACCGGCTGCAACCCTCTGTCAACGCAGGATGACGTTGCCCACGCCCTTGCCGCCCGGGGCTTCCGGGTGGCTGCGCGCCACGGTGCGAGCATGGAGGAGTACCACGAACATCTTTGCGAGACCCTCTCCATCCGGCCCCACGTGATGGTGGACGACGGCGGCGATTTTACCGCCATCCTGCACGGTGAGCATCCGGAATATGCCGAGTGCCTCATCGGCGGCTGCGAGGAGACCACCACCGGCATCCGCCGACTGGAGGCGCGCGAGAAGGCCGGTGCCCTCAGCTTCCCCATGTTTGCCGTCAACGATGCCAATTCAAAGCACCTCTTTGACAATCGCTACGGCACCGGCCAGTCGGTCTGGGATGCCATCATGCATATGACCAACATGGTCGTTGCCGGAAAGAATGTCGTTGTTGCCGGATACGGCTTCTGCGGCAAGGGTATTGCCATGCGCGCCAAGGGCCTCGGTGCCCGTGTTATCGTCACCGAGGTGGATCCCTTCTGTGCGCTGGAGGCCAATATGGACGGCTTCCGTGTCATGAAGATGGACGATGCCGCACCTCTCGGAGATATCTTCGTTTCCGCCACCGGCTGCTGCGACGTTATCGTCGGCCGACATTACGATGTCATGCGGGACGGTGCCCTCATCTCCAATGCTGGTCATTTCGACGTGGAGGCCAACAAGCCCGATCTCGAAGCCCGTGCGGTGGAGGTCTGTGAGCGCAAGCCCGGCATCATCTGCTACCGCATGGCCAACGGCCGCTGCCTCAACCTGCTGGCCGACGGCCGCCTGGTCAACCTTGCCGGCGGCAACGGACATCCTGCGGAGATCATGGATATGAGCTTCGGCATTCAGGCCCTTTGTGTGGAAAAGATGGCAAAGGAAGGCCGCAGCCTTGCAAATAAGCTCTACGACGTGCCCCCGGAGATTGACCGTGAGGTGGCACGCCTGAAGGTGGAGGCCGAGGGACTCGGTCTGGACGTACTGACCCCGGAACAGGAGGCATACCTTGCGGGCTACGAGGGCTAAGGGCTCGCGGAAGGTGCGGAACCTTCTGATCGTCCTGCTGCTCTGCGGTGTGTTTTGTGCCGCAGGACTGGACGGACGTTTGTGCGTGACGGAATATGAAGTGGAGTCTCCGAAGATACCGGCGGGATTCGGCGGCCTGCGGCTTGCCGTGGTGGCCGATCCGCACGGAAGTTATATGCATAAAGACAGCGAACTCGCAGTCCGGATCGCGGAGAAAAAGGCAGATGTGATCCTCCTTCTCGGCGATATGCTTGACGAAACGGCACCGGATATGGAATCCTTTTCGGAATTTCTTGCAGAACTCGCGGAGATCGCTCCCGTATATGCCGTCAGCGGCAATCATGACCGATGGCACGACTATTACCGGGCGTTTCTCGCGGTCTGCGAATCTGCAGGCGTGACCGTTCTGGAGGACCGCGCATGTACCCTTACCAGAGGCAGTGAAACGATCCGTCTTGTCGGCTTTGCCGATCCGGAATTCTGGACGGCGGAGCCCCCGGAGGGCTGCATGGATGAAGTGCTGGAAAAACTGCCCGCCGGAGATGGCTTTGATCTGCTGCTCTTTCACCGGGCTAACGTATTTGACCACGTGGCCGATGCGGGCTATGAGCTCGTCATTTCCGGCCATCTGCACGGCGGTGTGGTGCGGTTTCCCTTTTTGGGGCCCGTGTTTAAAAGCCTGCCGGTGGGGGATATGACCTATGCCGGCGGAAAATACACCGTCGGAGAGAGCACGCTCATCGTCAGCCGGGGACTTGGCAACAATACGGAGGTGCCCCGCATCTTCAACCGGCCGGAGCTGGTTATGATCACATTGAAAGCATCGGAGGAATAAAAAATGCGTATTGACGGACGGGGGGCGGGACAGCTCCGCCGGGTCAGAATGACCGCAGACTATACGAAATATGCCGAGGGCAGCGTCCTCATGGAGATGGGAGACACCAAGGTCATCTGCAATGCCTCCGTGGAGGTGGGCGTGCCCCCCTTCCTGCGGGACAGCGGCAAGGGCTGGGTGACGGCGGAATATGCGATGCTGCCCCGTGCCACGGGTACCCGGAGCCGACGGGACATTTCTTCGCTGAAACTTAACGGCCGTGCTGCAGAGATCCAGCGGCTGATCGGCCGCGCGCTGCGCAGCGTGACGGATCTTACTGCGCTGGACGGTTATACGGTTACGGTGGACTGCGATGTTATCCAGGCGGACGGCGGCACGCGCTGTGCATCCGTTACCGGCGGTTATCTGGCCCTTTGGCTTGCCTGCAGAAAAATGATGGAGCGGGGACTGATCACCCGTATGCCCCTCACGGCACAGGTTGCTGCCGTCAGCGCCGGCGTCGTGGACGGAGAGGTGCTGCTGGATCTGTGCTATGAAGAGGACAGCAGCGCGGAGGCCGACTGCAACATCATCCTTTCCTCCTCCGGCGGCATCGTGGAGCTGCAGGGCACCGGCGAGGAGCGTCCCTTTACCGAGCAGGAGCTCAAGGGCATCCTCTCGGCGGCAAAGCGGGGCAACGCTGCCCTCTTCCGTGCCCAGAAGAAGATCATGGATGCCAGGGGGTAAGAGTGCTATGCGGATGATCCTTGCCTCCAACAACGCCCACAAGGCGGAGGAGCTTCGTGCCATCCTCTCTGTGCTCGGCGTGGAGACGCTGACCATGCGGGAGTCGGGCTTTTCTTCCGATCCCGAGGAAAACGGGACTACCTTTGCGGAGAATGCCTATATCAAGGCAAAAAGCCTTTTTGATCTTGCCGGATGCGCCGTCATTGCCGACGATTCCGGCCTGGCGGTGGATGCCCTCGGCGGTGCGCCGGGCGTATATTC
Source organism: Clostridia bacterium (assembly GCA_017414715.1). Taxonomy (GTDB): domain Bacteria; phylum Bacillota; class Clostridia; order Oscillospirales; family QAMX01; genus RGIG1911. The sequence goes on along the minus strand of JAFQKV010000107.1, from coordinate 4,088 downwards.
CGCCCGCTATGCCGGTGAGGATGCCGACGATGCGAAAAATAATGAAAAACTCCTTCGGGAGCTTGAAAACATAGCCGATCCCCGGCGGACGGCGGCCTTTGTATCCTCCATCTGCTGTATCCTTCCCGACGGGCGCGTCCTGCGGGCGGAGGGCAGATGCCCCGGCATCATCCTGCGCCGGGCGGCGGGAGATGGCGGATTCGGTTATGATCCCCTTTTCTATGTGCCGGAATACGGCAAGACCTTTGCGGAAATGAGCAGCGCGGAAAAAAATTCCGTCTCCCATCGGGCCCGGGCCCTGCGGGAATTTTCCCGCATTTTTACCGAAGAAATGAGGAAAGAGAAATGATCACCACCAAGGAGCGCGCAAATCTGCGCCGTATTGCCAATTCCATGCAGCCCATCTTTCAGATCGGAAAATCCGGCGTGACCGAGTCGGTCATCGCCACGGTGGATGAGGCGCTTACCGCCAGAGAGCTCATCAAGATCCGGGCTTTGGAGACCTGCCCGGTCACCGCGAAGGATGCCAGCGCGGAGATCTGCGCCGCCATCGGTGCCGACGGCGTACAGGTCGTTGGCCGCGTGATCGTGCTTTACCGGGAAAACCCCGATATCCGCGCCTATGCGGATCGCATCTGATGGCGAAAATCGGCATTTTCGGCGGAACCTTTGATCCACCTCACCGCGGCCATGTGGCCGTGGCGGCGGAGGCGGCCCGGCAGCTTGCGCTGGATCGCCTGCTGGTCATCCCGACGGGGATACCGCCGCATAAAGTGCTGCCGCCCGATGCGCCGGATGCGGAGGACCGCCTTGCGATGACAAGGATCGCCTTTGCGGATATCCCCATCGCTGAGGTTCGGGAGGATGAGATGCGCCGGGAAGGGAAGAGCTATACCTACCAGACCCTGGAGGCCCTGCGGCAGGAGCTGCCGGAGGCGGAGCTCTGGCTCATTATGGGCGCGGATATGTTCCTGAAGCTTGAGAGCTGGAAGGAGGCCCGCCGCATTTTTGCGGCCTGTTCGGTTGTGGCACTCTGTCGGGAAAAAATCGATGACGGAATCACGCTTCAGCGCCATGCGGAGGAACTCAACCGCCGCTACGGTGCGGATTGCCGTGTGCTTCGGCATCAGGTCTATGAGGTGTCATCCACCTCGGTGCGGGACGGAGACCCGGCGACGGACGGACGGCTGCCGGAGAAGGTCCGCGACTATATCCGGGAAAGGGGATTGTACGGTGTCCGTTAAACTGCCCCTGGAGAATCTGCGCCGGGAAGCGGAGATGCGTCTTTCAAAAGAACGGTTTGCGCATACCCTGCGGGTGGAGGCGGAAGCCGTCCGGCTTGCGGCGCTCCACGGTCTTTCTGCGGAGGATACGGAGCTTTTGCGCGCGGCGGCGCTGCTCCACGATATCACCAAGGAACTATCCGCGGAAGATCACTTGAAATTGTGCAAAAAATGGGATATACTATTAGATTGTGAAAGCCTGTCCTGCCCGCAGATCCTGCACCAGTTTTCCGGTGCAGGATCTGCGGCGCGGGAATTTGCCATGCCGGAGACGGTTTGTTCCGCCATCCGGACCCATACCACCGGCGGGATGGAGATGGATACGGTCGCCCGTATCCTCTATCTGGCCGATCTGGTGGAGCCGGGACGGAGCATCGCCTCCGACCCGTATATTTGTGAGGTGCGTTTTCTTGCGGAGCGTGATCTCTGCAAGGCCTGCCTTGTGCAGATGCGCCGGGAGATCCGGCGGCTGCGGGATATGGGCAGGGGCGTGCATCCGCTGACGGTGGCCGCCTGTGCCGCCATGGAAGAAGAGTATAACAGCAGAGCGTGACCGCTGTCCTGAAATAAAGGGACGGATGGAGGAGTGTTTTAAAAGCATGAGAGATTTTTCCAATGCCGGTAAAGACCCGGAACAGCTGAAGCTGAAAAGAGAGGCCGAAAAGGCGGCACGTGCGGAAAAACGCAGGGAAGAGGCGGAGGCCTACGAGACCGATGAGCGGGAAAGTGCCCGCAGGATAAAAAAAGAGGACAGACAGGAGTCCGTGCCGGAGCCGGAGATCTCCATTGAGGATGCCATCGCCGGTGCCGTTGCGGAAGCGACGGAGAAAGAGAGCCGCCGGGAGGAAAAGCGCCGCCGCAAGGCAGATCCCCGCCGCCGTCGCCGCCGCCGCATCACAGCGGCTGCCGTGTGCGGAACCCTTGGGATCTGCATCGCGGTGATGGCCTGGTGGCTGTGGCCCCGTGCCCCCGGAGGCATCAATCCCCCGCCGGTACAGGGCGGTACCTCTGTGACGGATCCGTCGGACAGCAATATCCCCAACTCTCTGCAGGGACAGCTCAGCGGAAGCAATGCCCAGCGTGAGGGTGTATACACCTTTCTGCTCGGAGGAACAGATAAGGACGGAAGCCGCACGGACGTGCTTATGACGCTGACGCTGGATACTGTCAACGGCTCCATCAAGATGCTGAGCATCCCCCGCGACAGTATGGTGCGCGGCAATACCTCCACCGGTGTCCGCAAAATCAACTCCGCTTACGGAACCAAGCAGGGAATTGAGGCGACCCGTGAAGCGGTAGCCCGCGTTACCGGCTATTATGCCAACCGCTATGTCATCGTTGATCTTGACGGCTTTGTCGAGCTGATCGACGCTGTCGGCGGCGTGTGGTACGATGTTCCCCGGGACATGTATTATAAGGATCCCACCCAGGATCTTTACATAGACCTCAAGAAGGGTTATCAGCTGCTGGACGGTGAAAAGGCCATACAGCTGGTGCGCTTCCGCAAGGGCTATTTGAATCAGGATCTCGGCCGGATTGAGACTACCCAGGGCTTCCTGAAGGCGCTTTTCTCCACTCTGGTGCAGCCAAAGAACATCACCAAGATCCAGAGCTTTGCAAAGATGCTCACGGAGCATACCGAGACGGATCTGACAGTCAGCGAACTCGTTTGGCTGGCCACCCAGGCGGCGAAGATCGATTCCGAGAAGATCGAGACCTATACCGCTCCGGGGTACTCCCGCACGGTCTACGGAGCTTCCTACATCGTGCTGAAGGAAAAAGAACTGCTGGAAATTATCAATGAGCATATGAATCCCCTGACCGATCCCATTACCGATCTGGACATCGTGACCGGTGGAACGCTGACCCCCGCCACGAAGCCGACGGTGACTCCGGCGGAGCCCGACGTTGAGATTCCGACGACGGCCCCGACACCTGAGCCTGATGTGTCCGTGACCCCGGAGGCAGATCCCACAGAGGAACCGACTCCGAGTCCGGAGCCCACGCCGGATGAAGTTACTCCGATGCCGGAGAACAGCCCGACACCCACCCCGGATTCCTCGGTCTGACCGATTCAAATCCAAACAGAGAAAGGAAAACGATTATGCATCCCGATGAACTGACCCGTTTGATCCTTGCTGCCGCGGAAGACCGTATGGCCACCGATATCCGCGTTCTTGCCGTGGATGAGATCACCACGCTTACCGAGCGCTTTGTCATCTGCAACGGAAATTCCACCACCCAGATCCGCGCCATTGCCGATGCCATCGAGGAGAAGACCTCCGAAGCCGGAAATCCCCCGGATCACGTGGAGGGCTACGTTTCCGCAAATTGGATTCTGCTGGATTTCGGCAGCGTTGTGGTTCATGTTTTCCACCGCGATATGCGTGAATTCTATGCCCTTGAGAAGCTGTGGGCCGATGCAAAGCCCGTGGAGCTTGAGAGCCTGAAATAAAATTGCTGGAGAAGATTATCCGATGAAGTACGAACACGAAAGTATTGAAAAAAAGTGGCAAAAGTACTGGGAGGAAAATGACACCTTCCATACGGATGTGTGGGATTTTTCCAAGCCCAAGTACTATGTCCTTGATATGTTCCCCTATCCCTCCGGTGTCGGTCTGCATGCGGGCCATCCCGAGGGCTATACCGCGACGGACATCATGTCCCGCATGAAGCGCATGCAGGGCTACAATGTTCTGCATCCCATGGGCTATGACTCCTTCGGTCTGCCCGCAGAGCAGTATGCTGTTTCCACCGGCAACCACCCCAACGGCTTTACCCAGGAGAATATCAAGACCTTCTCCG
>JAFQKV010000106.1 GCA_017414715.1 Clostridia bacterium | reverse complement strand
CACTGGATGCCGGAAATACTCTATCGCTTCCGCCGCCGGTGTCCGGAGGTCAATGTTGACCTGCGTATGGTCGACCATGCCCTTGAGCCCTTTGAACTGCTGGAAAGCGGCGAAACGGACTTTATATTTGCCAGCCGACAGAATTACGACAGCTGCGAGTGGATACCTCTTTATAATGAGAAAATGTATGCCATACTGCCCAAAAGCTACCCGATAGGAGAGCGGGATACATTCCCGCTGAAGGAGTTTGAGGGACAGGATTTCCTTATGCCCTACGGCAGGTTTGACAGGGACGTAAGGGCAGTAACCGAGCCGGAGAACGTAAAACTGGATTCTCAGATATGCCGTGTGGACGATGAAACCGTTATCCGCATGGTGGGCCGCGGTTTGGGTGTGTCAATGATGACGGAACTGATGATACGCGGCAGAACGGACGATGTTCTGTGCGTGCCGGTAAGCCCCGCCGCTATCCGCGAGCTCGGCATGGGCACCCATGTGCGCAAAAAAGAAACGGAAAGCATCCGCCGGCTGAAAGAATGCGTGCTTGAGTTTATAGGCGAGTATTCAAAGGTGTGAAGCCTCTGCAGGGCACCATTTGATGGGAAATTTATGGTGTTGATAATTCCTTTCCACCCTTGTTAAAGGGAAGTGAGCGTCCAAATCTGTGATTTGGTATCGCGAACTTGTGCCTTGAGGCAGAGGGAGACCGCTTGCGGAGTCAGATTATTGTCGCAATTCTTTTTCCTCCCTTGTTAAAGGGAGGGGGACCGCGTAATCGGTGGAGGGATTCAAATGCTGTTTTTTAATGAATCCCCCAGTCAGCTCCGCTGACAGCCCCCTTTAACAAGGGGGCAAAATAGTTGGATTGCTTATAAAACGTACAAAAAAACGCTATCGTCCCCGTGTATTGGGACGATAGCGTATCGCTTCGTGGTGCCACCCAATTTCGGCTCATGCGAGCCCTTTGGCCTTCTGTTGCGGGAAGGGAACCGCCCCCGTTTCCGGGGCCGCTGGTAGCGCTGTCTTTACCGGCTCCTGTACCTGAGACCCTCTCAGCCGTGGGGTCCTTCTCTGTCGGATGGTGTGCCGGCTACTAATGCGCCGTCAACGCGGTGGGAATATCCTATATTAAAAGGTGTGAAAAGTCAAGCTAAAAGAATTACTTGGGGTTTACGATGTCGCGCCAAGCAAGATCGCCGCGCTGGAGACCGAGAACGAGAACCTCGGCGGTGGCGATATTGGAGGCGAAGGGAATGGAATACTGGTCGCAGGCCTTGGCAATGAGGTTGAGCTCCTCGGTGTACTCGGGAGCCTGAGGATCGCAGAAGAAGAGAACAAGGTCGATCTCGTTATAGGCGATTCTTGCGGCTATCTGCTGAGCACCGCCCTGCTTGCGGGACATATAGGAGGAAACCTTGAGGCCGGTAGCGTCGGAGATGAGGCGGCCGGTGCTGGCAGTGGAGCAGAGATTATTGCCGGAAAGAATGCCGCAGTATGCGATGCAGAACTGAACCATAAGTTCCTTTTTGTTGTCATGGGCTATCAGAGCAATATTCATATGTGAAGCCTCCTTTGAGAGAATTTGTTTACTTGGTAAGAATGGGGACTTTTTCGCCGTCAATGCGGCGGGCGATGCGGTCAAAGGCGGAAAGCGCACCGCTGTTTTTGGAAAGCGCCAACGGCGTTTGTGCGGCGGCGGAGAGCATTACCTGTTTGTCCTCGGGGACTATACCCAGCAGTCTTGCGCCTATGGAGTCAACGGCATCATCGATGGTTTGCTTTGTGCGGGATAGTATGCCCTTATGCACTCTGTTGACCACGAGGCGGACGTCATCCATGCCCATGTCTCTCAGCTCCATTACCACGCGGCCGGAATCACGGCAGCTGGAAGGGTCGGAGGCGGAAACTATAACGGCGCAGTCCGCTGCGGCAGCGGCGGCGGTGAAGCCGGAGCCAAGTCCTGCCGGGGAATCAATGATGCAGTAATCGAAAATATCGCGGGTGAAGCGAATCAGGCGGGTGAGTCCCGCAGCCTCCTCATCGGAGGTGATGGGGTCGACGGGAGCGGTAAGGAAGAACAGGCGGGGCAGCTGGGGGTGAGGGATAACGGCGGCTTCAAGACCGCAGCGCCCGCTTATTACGTCGCCGAAGTCGAAAACGGCCTT
>JAFQKV010000105.1 GCA_017414715.1 Clostridia bacterium | reverse complement strand
TATGTACCTCCAATAAGATACAAACAATCTGTTAAAGATAGAAAAAGGCGATACCTGGTTGTGAAAAACAAGTATCGCCAATTTTTCTTGTCGCACTCCTGTACGGCAGCTACCCTATGCCAGTAATGTTCTCATACTGTCTTATTGGAAGTCACCCCGTGGGGCTCTTTTTTACTTCAGTTCATCCCGTGACAGCTTCCGGATGCGCAGCAGCCGCAGCGTGCTGCCCTCCGGCTCACCGCCGGCACAGTAACCCAGCAGCAGCCCGCCATCCCGGGTCTCGTGGATGGCCACGTAGCAGAAGCCGCGCCGCTCGTCTGTCTCCACGGGGATCAGCTCGGGGAAATTCTGCCCGTCATCCTCGGATAATGCAAGCACCAGAGGGGTGCGGGCACCCGTCCAGGTATCGCCGATCCATTCCGACCGGCCGTTATAGACAGGAACGGGATTCCACACGGCAGCGATACGTCCGTCCCGCAGGCGCTTTGCCGACAGAGGAGATATGGCGCTGGTGAATTTTGAGGGCAGCGGATCCGTCCATGTCTCGCCGCCGTCCGCAGAGTAGCTTTCGTACTGCCGTCCTGCATCGGTGCGGATAAAACACCAGAGACGGCCGTCGGCAAGCTCCAGCACACCCGGCTCCTGCACACCGGTGCGGCAGCCGGAGGAAACGGGGATGGTCACCGGTTTCGATGCATGGAAGGTAGCGCCGTCATCATCGGAATAATACACCACCAGCGATCCCGGACCTACACCGGTGATCTTGTTTGGATCACGCTTGGAATAGCGGGACTGATGCAGGGCGGCAGGGACAAGAATACGTCCTGCCGAGGTTGCGATCACACGGTCGTTGTTGACCACGTGATAGCCCTCCGGTGCGCTGCAAAGCAGGGGTACCGACCAGCTTTCGCCCTCATCCGCCGAGCGGGAGAAATAGACGCGGCAGCGGTGGTTTGCATGGTTTTTGGCAAGGAAAAACAGACCGACGTCTCCGTTTTTCATGCGCAGCAGGGAAGCCGACATAATGTTGTCGGTATCGTCCGAAACATCCTCCCGGGCGATGAGGCGGCGGGATCCGTCGAAGCTCTCGCCTCCGTCCCGGGAGACCATGCCCCAGATCTCGCAGACGTCGCCGTCGTCGCCGTCGCCGATGCCGTAGCGCGACCAGGCAAAGAGGATGGATCCGTCCTTTAATTCGAGAAAAGAGCCCTCACTGTTGCGGCAGTTTTCCTCCGAGGGACCAAGGTCCGCAATCAAACGTCCGATCATCAGAGCAGGACCTCCTTATTCGTGCCGTAGAAGATATCCTCCCGGCCGGAGATCAGGCGGCAGAATTCCTCCATACGAACCCAGTAATCCTGCTTATAATCCATTTCATAGGAATGACCCCAGATATAGAAGATCTGCGGACGGTCACACTGCATTTCGATAAACTTCTCGCCCATCTTCATCAGCGCATCAAAGTCCTCGATGTGGTAGACGGTGGGATTGAAGCGGTAAAGATTTTCCTGGGGCTCAAAATCATGGGTGCAGGTGATGGTACGGGCATATTTGATGCCGGTATTCTCGCGGATGAGCTTTGCCACGCGGTCATCGTTGTTCGTGCCGCCGCAGGGATAGGCCATGCCCACCACCTCGTAGCCTGCGAGCTCCGAAAGCTTGAGGCGGTCCTCCTCCACCTGGCGGATGACCTCCGCATCGTCCTCGATCTGGGTGAGGTTGGGATGCGTGAGGGTGTGGGCTGCCACCTCATGGTTTTCATAGATCAGCCGGATGTCCTGCGGAAAAACCTTGTAGTGCGCGACCCGCATATCCGGTCGGAAGATGATTCTGCCGGTGCCGAGCAGCTCGGAATTGATATTGAAGGTGCTTTTCAGTTCGTAACGGTTGAAAAGCTCGATCAGACGGATATCCTGGGAGATACCGTCATCATAGGAAAAGGTAACGGCCTTCATTTTGCCACTGTCCCGAAAGCGCATGGTCATGTCCTCCGCATTTTCTCATTTTTCATGATTATAACATCTGTTGCTTCAATTGTAAATCGTCCCGCCGGACAAAAAAAGGACACCCGGATGTCCCATATACGGAAATCCGGGCGCCGTGTACATTTTATAAAAGAATCTCCGCGTTGGTGCCGTAGAAAATGTCCTCATGTCCGGCAATGCGGCGGAAGAAGTCCTCCAGCCTTACCCAGTAATCGGGACGGTAGTCCATCTCGTAGGCATGTCCCCACACGTAGAAGATCTGCGGCTCGTCGCTCTCCTCGGAAAGGAAGCGGTCGGCAAGGGCATCAAGCCTGTCAAAATTCAGGTGATAGGCGTTGGGCTTGAAGCGGTGCAGATAGGTCTGGGGGGCAAAGCTGTCGGTGTCGGTCACGGTGCGCGCATATTTAACGCCGGTATGCTCCCGAATGATGGAGGCACAACGGTCGTCATTGGGGCCGCAGGGATAGGCCATGCCCACCACCTCATATCCCACCAGCTCCGAAAGGGCGATACGGTCATCCTCCACCTGGCGGATGATAAACTCCTCATCCTTATCAGGCAGGCAGGGGTGCGTCAGGGTATGCACCGCGACCTCGTGTCCCTCGTAGACCGACTTCACGTCATCGGGGTGGATCTTGTAGTGGGAGATGTGCTGCTCCTCGCGCCAGAGGATTCCGGGCTTGCCAAGCAGGCCGGAATTCAGGTTGAAGGTACATTTCAGCCCGTAGCGGTTGAAAAGCTCAATGAGCCGGATATCCTGGGTGATGCCGTCATCATAGGAAAAGGTAACGGCCTTTTTCTTTCCGCTTTCCGCAAATCGCATGGTCTTATCTCCTTTTTTATTCCTTTATAACCGTACATTCCGTAATGCCGTAATAGGCAAACACCGCCTCTGCCCCCTCGGGGATGCACTCACCGCACATCACCAGCGATACTGCCGGCGGGCAGGAAACCGAGGGGGATGCAAGCACCCGTCCCACGGCTTTTTCTGCAGAAACCCGTTCCGCCGGGGACATCGCCGCGCTGCGGATGTCTGTCACCCGCTCCGGACGAGGCATCGAAGGAGGTGTTTCTCTGCGCGGCAGCCGCCGGGGAACTTTTTCCAGGGCCTCCGTCAGCCGGACAAGTCCTTCGCGGCCCGTATCCGGCGACGGCATGAACACAATATGATCGGGATCGGCAAATTCGCACTCGATCTCCCGCTCCCGCAGCACCTCTGCCAGTTCCTCTCCGGCATATCCCCGTGCCGCCGGGCACAGGGATATCTTCATCGGCTCCTCTCCCACAGGGGCGTAGCCGAGGGCGGCAAGCCGCGGGCGCAGGCACCCGATCTCCGCCGCCATGCTCCGCACAGCCGCCGGAAAACTCCCGGCAAGGCGGGCATTCGCGGCATCGAGAGAGGCAAGAATGAGATAGGAGGGGCTGGTGGAGCCAAACATGGCCATGCACCGGCGGGCATTCTTCCAAAGAACTTCGGGCGCACGGCGGGAAATATGCAGATACGCCCCTCCGGTGAGCACCGGCAGGGTCTTGTGTGCGGAATCGCAGCACATGTCCGCCCCGAGATCCATGGGATGCCGGGAGGGCGAGAGAAATTTCAGGTAGGCACCGTGGGCATTGTCGCACAGAAGCAACACCCCGTGCCGATGGCAGACCTCTGCCAGAGCGGCAAGATCCTGCATCTGCCCGAGATAGTCGGGGCACGTCACGTACAGTGCGGCAAAGGGCTCCTGCGCAAGGCGGGCATCCACCTCCTCCGGCGATATCCGACAGGAAAGGTAGCTTTCTTCCTCCGCAAGCCAGATCCACTCCACCTCCGTGCCGGTAAGCGCCGCGGCGGTGAGAAAGGAGGCGTGTGCGTTGCGCCCGGAAAGCACGCGGGCAGGCAGTCCGCGCTCCCGTGCCCAAAGGGAGGCAAGCATCAGCATGGCGCGGATGCACTGGGAGGAGCCTTCGGTGGAATAAAGGGTATTTGCCCCGAATATCCGTCCGGCCTCCGTCTCGCTCTCCGCAATGATACCCGCAGACGCATAAAGGCTGTCCGCACCGGAGATCTCGGTGATGTCAAAGCCCTCGATGCCGAGCGCACCCCGGCCCTTATGCCCCGGCATATGCAGCCGCAGACCCTGCTTTTCTGCATAAGCCCGCACAAAATCCAGAACAGGGGTGCTCATTCGCCGTCTTCTTCCATGGCGCGGGCCACCGCCACCATGATGGCACATTCCATACGCTTGCGGAAGAGCTCGCAGCCGTATTTGTACACGCCGCGCACCGATCCGGTGGCATGGTAGGCATTGGCGGCACAGCCGCCGCTGCAGTAGAGCCGCGCCCAGCAGTCCCGGCACTCGGGACGGGCATAGTCGTTGCAGGCGGCATAATCCGCCCGGCATTCGGTGTTGGTCACGCCGTCAAAAACATTGCCGAGAAGGAATTTTTCCTCGCCCACGAACTGATGGCAGGGATACAGATCACCCCATGGGGTAACGGCCATGTATTCCGTGCCGCTGCCGCAGCCGGAAATACGCTTGTAGATACAGGGGCCGCCCTCCAGATCGATCATATAGTGATAGAAGGTGAAGGGATCGCCCTCATTGTCCTTTTGAAGCATAAGCTCCGCAAGCTTCTCATACTGCTCGCAGACGATGGGCATATCCTCCGCCGTAAGCTCCGACTCGTCGCCGGGCGCACAGACCACGGGCTCCATGCTCAGCTCCCGGAAGCCGAGATCCAGCATGGTCTGTACGTCCTTGAGAAAATCGGGGTTTGCATGGGTAAAGGTGCCACGCATATAATAGTTTTTTCCGCCGCGGGCCTCCACCAGCTTCTGGAATTTCGGCACGATGCGGTCAAAGGATCCGTTGCCGGCATAGTCCACCCGGTAGCGGTCGTGGATCTCGCGGCGGCCGTCAAGGCTCAACACGACGTTTGCACATTCGCGGTTGGCAAATTCGATGACATCATCATCGATGAGCAGGCCGTTGGTGGTAAGGGTAAAGCGGAAATTTTTCCCCTTCTCCTTCTCCACGGAGCGGGCATAGGCCACCAGCTCCTTGACCACGTCAAAGTTCATCAGCGGCTCGCCGCCGAAAAAGTCAACCTCCAGATTGCGGCGGCTGCCGGAATTCTCAATAAGGAAATCCAGCGCGCGCTTGCCCACCTCAAAGCTCATCACCGCCCGGTCACCGTGATATTTTCCCTGGCTTGCAAAGCAGTAGGCACAATTCAGGTTGCAGGTGTGGGCGATATGCAGACACAGGGCCTTCACCACCCCGGCGGTCTTTTCCTTGAGCTTGCCTGCGGCGGGCTCAAAGGTATCCGGGGCAAAAAGCTGCCCCTCGGCGGCAAGAGCCGCCACCTGATCGTAGCACTCGGACAGCTCCTCCGCCGGGATATCCGTATACTTTTCCGCAAGCTCTGCAAGGATCTCCTCGCGGCTGGCACACTCGTAACGGCCGATGATATCGTAGGCCACGTCATCCACGGCGTGCACCGCACCGGAGCAGACGTCCAGCACGATGTTATAGCCGCCGAGCTTGTACTGATGGATCATGTTTACTTCCCTTTCCATGAAAAAATGCCGCCTTGCGGCGGCATTTCAAGCGATTTGGATTACTTGCTCTCCTTGGAGTTCTCGCACTGCTGGTTGGCGATGCCGCAGCTGGTCTTGCAGGCAGACTGGCAGGAGGTCTGGCACTCGCCGCAGCCGCCCTTCTTGGCGCTCTCGCAAAGATTGCGGGTCTTGATGGTCTTGATATGTTTCATGGTTATATCCTCCGGAATTTTTTGTTCTACTTATTTTATCGCATTTATACCGCAAAGTCAATATCTATCCGTCACATTTTACGCCCGATCCGCAGCGATACGGCGGCGAAGGGCACCCACGGCGCAGCGGATGGCGCGCTCCGTATCGTGGCACTCGCCGTCGGGCAGTCCGGCGGCCTTGCGCTCCTGATTCCAGACCACGGAAAACACCGAGGCGCATCTCACCCCAAGGGCGGCGGCAACGGTAAAGAGGGCAGCGGATTCCATCTCACTTGCAAGCACACCAAGGCGTTTCCACGCCTCCCATTTTTTGAGCAGTTCATCGGCTACGGGCATCCGCTCCGGCGAATGCTGGCCGTAGAAGGAATCCTTGCACTGGACCACGCCGGTATGGAAACGGGCACCCATAGCGGCCGCCTCCTCGCGCAGAGCGAGAGCCAGCTCAAAATCCGCCACGGCGGGAAATTCGATGGGCGCATATTCCCGGGAGGTGCCCTCGGCACGCACAGCACCGGTGGCGATGACCAGATCTCCCGCCTGCACCGGCAACGCAATGCCCCCGCAGGTACCCACGCGCACAAAGGTATCCGCACCGACGGCGCAGAGCTCCTCCATGGCAATAGCCGCGGAGGGGCCGCCGATGCCCGTGCTGGTGACGCTGACCTTCACCCCGTCAAGCTCACCCGTATAGGTGACAAATTCACGGTTTCGGGCGACCAACCCTGCGTTCTCAAAATGCGTGGCGATCTTCTCACACCGTCCGGGATCTCCCGGCAGGATCACGTATTTCCCAACGTCCCCCGCTCCGCAGGCAATATGATACTGTTTTGCCATCCTCATTACCGCTCCTTCCTCATTCTTTCCTCTGCCTTCCATCCTACCACACACCCCATTATTTGTCAATGTCATTGACAAAATGCCCGAAAAGGAGCATAATATTCTTACAAAATCAAAATATCGGTCCGCCTTCTCCGGATCGGGCATGTGGAGGAAAACCATGCTGAAAAAAACCTCATCCCTCGCTGTATCCGCCATTATCGCCGCCGCCTACGCCGCTCTGTGCCTGCTGCTTGCACCGCTGTCCTTTGCAGGACTGCAGGTCCGTGTTGCGGAAGCACTCTGCGTGCTTCCCTTCCTCTTTCCGCAGGCCGTCCCCGGCCTGACGGTTGGCTGCCTGCTTGCCAATATCATCGGCGTTTCCATGGGGCTCTCCGTCCCGGCCGATGTGATCTTTGGCACCCTTGCCACGCTGATCGCATCCGTTGCGACCGCAAAAATGCCCTCGCGCTGGCTCGCCCCGCTGCCGCCGGTGCTCTGCAACGCCCTGATCGTCGGCATCATGCTGACCGTGACCCTCGGCGGAAAGGATTCCGCCCCCCTGCTCTATCTTTACAACATTCTCTCCGTCGGCACCGGTGAGCTCATCGCCTGCTTCGGCCTTGGACTTCCGCTGCTGCTGCTTTTTGAAAAGAACCCGCGTTTACACGAAATCGTCAAGCGTTACCACAACCTCTAAAATCAGGAGGCCCGCCATGAAGATCCGCAAAGCCGTTATCCCCGCCGCGGGCCTTGGCTCCCGCATGCTTCCCGCCGCAAAGACCGTGCCCAAGGAAATGTTCCCCGTAGCCGACCGCCCCGTGCTGCACTACATTGTTCAGGAGGCGGTGGATGCCGGCATCGAGGAGATCATCATCCTCACCAACCGCTGCAAGACCGTTATGCACGATTATTTCGACTATACCCCCGAGCTGGAGGAAAAGCTCCGTGCTGCGGGAAAACATGCCGAGGTCGCCGAGCTGCGGGCCATTGCCGACATGGCGGATATCACCTTTGTCCGCCAGAAGCAGACCCTCGGTCTCGGCCACGCGGTGTGGTGCACCCGCCGCATCGTTGGAAATGAGCCCTTTGCCGTACTTCTCGGCGACGATCTGATGCGTTCCAAAACGCCGGTCATCGGCCAGCTCATCTCCGCCTCCGAGGGTTTTGGCGCGGCCGCAGTGGGCGTTCAGGCCGTTCCGCGCTCGGAGATCGGCAAATACTGCTCGCTGGATGTCACCCACCGGGAGGGAAATGTCTACGATGTCCACGGCATGGTGGAAAAGCCCCGTCCCGAGCAGATCCTTTCCAACTTTGCCATCCTCGGCCGGTACGTTCTCACCCCGCGCATCTTTGAAATTCTGGAAAACCTCCCTGCCGGCCACGGCGGCGAGATCCAGCTGACCGACGGCCTCAACGCCCTCTGCCGGGAGGAGCCCATGGTGGCCGTGGACTTCGAGGGTGAGCGCCACGATACCGGCAGCCTGGAGGGCTATTTCCGCGCCATGCTGCATTTTTCCGCCGAGCATCCCCGACTTGCCCCCGTGCTTGCGGAATTCCTCGCCGGACGGGATAAAAAATGATCGTTTCCCCCTCTGTCTCTTGACTTTTCGATAAGAAAACTATATCATATATAGGTTAAATTCTTCGTAATTATTTTTCTACGGAAAGGGATATATGATGAAAGCAACCGAAAAAACCATGGACAAGATCGTAGCCCTCTGTAAGGGCCGCGGCTATATCTATCCGGGCCGTGAGATCTACGGCGGTCTCGCCAACTCCTGGGACTACGGCCCTCTCGGCGTTGAGTTCAAAAACAACGTCAAGCGCGCCTGGTGGAAGAAATTCGTGCAGGAGAACCCCTACAACGTGGGTCTCGATGCCGCCATCCTTATGAACCCCGAGGTGTGGGTGGCCTCCGGTCACGTTTCCACCTTCAACGATCCCCTCATCGACTGCAAGTCCTGCAAGATGCGCCACCGCGCCGACAAGCTCATCGAGGACTACAATGCCGCAAACGGCATCACCGACGTTGTTGTTGAGTCCATGACCAACGAGGATATGGTCGCCTACATCCGCGAGAAGGGTGTCACCTGCCCCGGCTGCGGCAAGTGCGACTTTACCGACATCCGTAAGTTCAACCTCATGTTCAAGACCTTCCAGGGCGTCAACGAGGACACCGCCTCCACCGTTTACCTCCGTCCCGAGACCGCTCAGGGTATTTTCGTCAACTTCAAGAACATTCAGCGCACCACCCGTAAGAAGATGCCCTTCGGTGTCTGCCAGATCGGTAAGTCCTTCCGTAACGAGATCACCCCGGGTAACTTCATCTTCCGTATCCGCGAGTTTGAGCAGATGGAGCTGGAGTTCTTCTGCGAGCCCGGCACCGATCTGGAGTGGTTCGCCTACTGGCGCGGCTTCTGCCGTGACTGGCTGCTTGGCCTCGGCATGACCGAGGAGAACCTCCGCCTGCGCGACCATGAGCCCGAGGAGCTTTCCTTCTACTCCAAGGCAACCACCGACTTTGAGTTCCTCTTCCCCTTCGGCTGGGGCGAGCTCTGGGGCGTTGCCGACCGTACCGACTATGACCTCGGCCAGCACGCCAAGCACTCGGGCGAGGCAATGGACTACTTCGATCCCGAGACCAACGAGCACTATGTGCCTTATGTCATCGAGCCCTCGCTCGGTGCCGACCGTGTGACCCTCGCCTTCCTCGTCGATGCCTATGATGAGGAGGTCATCGATGCCGAGAAGAACGATGTCCGCACCGTTCTCCACCTGCATCCCGCCCTCGCCCCGATGAAGGCCGCGATCCTCCCGCTTTCCAAGAAGCTTTCGGAGGCCGCCCTTCCCCTCTATGATGAGCTTGCGAAGTACTTCC
>JAFQKV010000006.1 GCA_017414715.1 Clostridia bacterium | reverse complement strand
GGGCATCGCCTACGCCACCGACCAGATCATTGACCTGTATGCCAACGGCATCAAAAACGTGCATGTTTATTCCATGAACAAGCCCGACGTGGCGGAAAAGATCCAGGCAAATCTTTCCGATATTCTCGGAAAGTAAAGGATACAGATATGAATTTCAGAGATTTTCTCAAAGAGAATATCGTCCTTCTGGACGGCGGCATGGGAACGCTTCTGCAGGAAAAGGGCCTGCAGGCCGGGGAGGCACCGGAGAAATGGAACCTTACCCACCCCGAGGAGATCGAAGTGGTCCACCGCGCCTATTTTGATGCGGGCACAAACGTTGTCTGCACCAACACCTTCGGCGCAAATCTGCTGAAATACGACCGGGAGACCCTTGCCGAAGTCGTTCATGCTGCGGTGCGTATCGCACGGGCGGCGGCAGGGGAGGTGCAGAACCGCTTTGTGGCGCTGGATATCGGCCCCAGCGGTAAGCTTTTGCGCCCCCTGGGCGATCTTGATTTTGAGGATGCCGTTTCCCTCTTTGCGGAGACGGTGCGTCTCGGTGCGGCGGCGGGAGCGGATCTTGTGGTCATCGAGACCATGAACGATGCCTACGAGACCAAGGCCGCCCTGCTTGCGGCAAAGGAAAACTGCGATCTGCCCATCATCGTCACCAACGCCTACGGCGAGGACGGAAAGCTCATGACCGGTGCATCCCCTGCAGCCATGGCTGCGCTGCTTGAGGGCATGGGGGCGGATGCCATCGGTGCAAACTGCTCCCTCGGCCCCCGTCAGCTGCGGGGCGTGATGGAGGAGCTGCTGCGGGTTGCCTCTGTTCCCGTGGTGCTCAAGCCCAATGCGGGTCTTCCCCGGGTGGAGGATGGCCGCACGGTCTATGACGTTACCCCGGCGGAGTTTGCCGCCGAGGTTCGGGAGCTTGTGCTCCGGGGCGTTCGCCTGGCCGGCGGCTGCTGCGGCACAACACCGGAGCATATCGCCGCCCTGTCCGGAGCACTTTCGGAGCTTTCTCCCCTGCCGCTGACGGATAAGGGACTGACCGTGGTGTCCTCCTGCACCCATGCGGTAACCTTCGGGACGGAGCCGGTGCTCATCGGTGAGCGCATCAACCCCACGGGCAAAAAACGCTTCAAGGAAGCCCTGCGGGCGGAGGATATGGATTATATCCTCAACGAAGGGCTTGCCCAGGCGGAGGCCGGTGCCCATATTCTCGACGTTAACGTCGGACTCCCGGAGATCGACGAGGTGCGGATCCTCAGGGAGAGTGTCTGTGCCCTGCAGGCGGTGACCGATCTGCCCCTGCAGATCGATACCTCCGATCCTGCCGCCATGGAGGCGGCGCTTCGCCGCTACAACGGCAAGGCGATGATCAACTCTGTCAGCGGCAAGGCGGAGAGCATGCGCGCCGTTTTCCCGCTGGCAAAGAAATACGGCGGTGTCATCGTTGCGCTGACGCTGGATGAAAACGGCATCCCCGAAACGGCGGAGGGCCGCATTGCCGTCGCCCGCCGTATCCTTGCGGAGGCGGAAAAGTACGGCATTGCAAAGAAAGATATTATCTTTGACACCCTTGCCATGACTGTCAGTGCGGATAAAAAAGCTGCGCGGGTCACGCTGGAGGCGCTGCGGCGTATCCGGGAGGAGCTTTCCTGCCACACCTCCCTGGGCGTATCCAACGTTTCCTTCGGGCTGCCCAACCGGGATGCGGTCAACGGAACCTTTTTTACTCTCGCCCTCTCTGCGGGTCTTTCCGCCGCCATTATGAATCCCTATTCGGCCGATATGCGGCGGGCATATTACACCTTCCGGGCCCTGTGGGGAATGGATGAAAACTGCGCGGAATATATCGCTGCGGCGGACAGCTTTGCCCCCGCCGTGCCCACCTCCGCACCGGCGGCAGCCTCCGCCGAGGCGGGCTATTCCTCTGAACTTTGCCGTGCCGTCTGCAAGGGCCTGCGGGAGCAGGCTGCCGCCGAGACGGAACGGCTGCTTCGGACGGAAAAACCGCTGGATATCGTCAACGGCGAGATCATTCCCGCCCTTGACCGGGTAGGCCGCGGCTTTGAGGCAAAGACGGTCTATCTGCCCCAGCTTCTTATGGCTGCCGAGGCGGCAAAGGCCGCCTTTGAGGTCATCAAAAACAGTATGATTGCCGGAGAAAAGGCAGAAAAAGGCCCCTTTGTGCTGGCTACCGTCAAGGGAGATATCCACGATATCGGTAAGAATATCGTAAAGCTTCTTCTGGAAAACTACGGCTGGCGCGTCATCGATCTTGGGCGCGACGTGGCACCGGAGGCGGTGGTGGAGGCGGTGGTGGCAAACCGCGCGCCCATTGCCGGACTTTCCGCCCTTATGACCACCACCGTTCCTGCCATGGAGGAGACCATCCTCGCCCTGCGTGCCGCAGCGCCGGAATGCCGCGTCGTTGTCGGCGGTGCAGTGCTGACAGAGGAATATGCCGCCCGCATCGGCGCGGACAAGTATGCCGCCGATGCCATGGAAGCCGTCCGCTGGGCAGAGGAGATCTGCGGAGAGAAGAAATAACCGAATAAGTAGTTTCCGCCACCGGGTGGAGACAGATGTCTTGTTTTTCGGGCATCCGTGATGCACATCGTTAGGTCTTTGAAGATGTGTGTCCCGGATGCCCGTGTTTTTGCAAATAGGAGAAACATATGAAAAAGCGAATTACAGCCCTGTTTTCCCCGGCAGAATGGCTGCTATGGGGGTTTTCCGTGGCGGCGGTGCTTGCGGCGGCGAGCCTTTTTGGAGGCATGGAACCGGTGGAGATTCTTGCCTCGGTGGTGGGGGTAACCTCCCTTGTGTTCAATGCCCGCGGAAATCCTGTGGGACAGGCGCTGATGCTCATCTTCAGCATCATGTATGCGGTAATATCCTTTTCTGCCCGTTATTACGGCGAGATGCTGACCTACCTTGGCATGACGGCACCGATGGCCGCGCTTGCACTCGTGTCCTGGCTTAAGCACCCTTTTCGGGGCAATGCGGCAGAGGTGGAGGTCCGGCGAATGCCCCGCCGGGAGACGGCGCTGATGCTGCTGGCAGCTGTGCCGGTAACGGCAGGATTTGGGCTGCTGCTGGCCCTCTTCCATACGGCAAATCTTGTACCGAGCATTGTATCCGTTACCACAAGCTTTGTTGCGGCCTATCTGACCTTCTGCAGAAGCCCTTATTTTGCCCTGGCCTATGCAGCAAATGATGTGGTGCTCATCCTTCTCTGGATCCTTGCGGGGCGGATGAGCATGGTGATTTGTTTTGTCCTCTTCCTCGGTAGCGATCTTTACGGCTTTTTCTCGTGGCTTCGGATGGAGCGGCGGCAGAAAGGACGTTGACAACCGGCTGCCGATCTGCTATAAATAAATCATTCTCAAAAGTTTACGGAGAAACACATGAAAATCTTCGCGCCAAAGTATTATACGGAGTTTTCCTGCATTGCCGATCGCTGCAAGCATAGCTGCTGCATCGGCTGGGAGATCGATATCGATGCAGATACGGCGGAGAAATACCGCCGTATGACGGGGGCATATGCGACCGCCGTTTTGGACAGTATCGAGCCCGGAGATCCGCCCCATTTCCGCCTCGGCGAGGGGGAGCGCTGTCCGCACCTCGACGAAAAGGGGCTTTGCCGTATTATAAAAGCCTGTGGAGAGGATGCCCTCTGCGATATCTGTCGGGAACACCCCCGCTTTTACCACGACACCTGTCGCGGACGGGAGGTTGGACTCGGAATGGCCTGCGAGGAGGCCTGTCGTCTCATTCTTTCCTCCGATGCGTACGCGGAATTTATACCCGTGGGAGAAGTCCCGGATGCTGAGCTTCCCGGATTTGATGCGGTAGTCTGCCGCGCGGAACTGTATCGGCTGCTTTCCGACCGGGATCTGTCCTACGCAGAGTGCCGAAAAAAGATTTCGGAGCGCTGGGAGGTCTTGCCCTCGGATCTCTCCGACGAGGCCGCCCGGGAGCTGCTCGGGGAGCTTGAATATCTGCAGGAGGAACGGCGGGAGCGCTTTCAGGCCTATTCCTCCGCCTGCGCCGATCCGGAGAATACGGAGGCACTTCGACGTGCGCTCGCCTATTTTATCTTCCGTCACGCAACACCGGCGGAAAGTGAGGCGGAGTTTCGCGAAGGAGTCGGGTTCGCCCTCTTCTGCGAGCGCCTGCTCGTAAGTATCGCCGGGCCGGAGGATCTTGCCGAATGTGCCCGGATGATATCTGAAGAACTGGAATATTCCGAGGAAAACACCGAAGCCATTCGGTTTGAATTATCGTTTTAAATAAAAAGGCCACATGCAGATTTCAAAATTGCATGCGGCCTTTTATGTGTGGAACTTGTGCGGAAAATATGTGCCTATGCTACATTTTTCTTGATTATTTAAAGGGGATATGAGATAATCAACCCGTAAAGAAAAAATCTTCCGCGGTTTTACTTTGAAAAAGCGGTGCGGAAGGAAAGACGGATATATAAGGAGAGCGACGATATGACAGACACGAAGAGACCGCATTCTCTGCGGGTAGCCTATGAAAACTGGATGTACGAGGATCGATTTGAGCACCTTCTGCGTCTGCTTTCGGAGTACGACTGCGGTTTTTCCACCGTGGCACTCTTTACCTCCGCGGTGCATACGCCGCTGCTTCTGCCGGAGGTCGAGCGCCGGGCCGCGGTGCTTGCCGATCGTGTGGAGCGTCTGCGTGCGGCAGGCTTCCGTGCCGGAATTAACCACCTGCCCACCGTGGGACATCACTGCGAGGATCTGGATCACAGCTGGGGCGACGGATATCATTTCATGACCAACATCAAGGGTGAGGTCTGCCGCGGAAGCTACTGCATGCGGGACGAGCGCTTCCGCGCCGACTGTGTGGTGCCCACCTATCAGATGCTTGCGGCCGCGCGTCCCGATTTCATCTGGATCGATGACGATCTCCGTCTTGGGCATATGCCCATCGGCAAAGCCTGCTTCTGCGACGGCTGCATTTCCGCCTTCAATGCGGAACACGGTACTGCCTATACCCGTGAGAGCCTGCACGCCGCCCTCAGTGAGTTTGACCCGACTCTCCGGAAAAAGTGGCTTGCACACAACGAAAAGGCCATCTGCGACCTTCTGCAGACCATCGGCCGTACGGTGCGCGCGGTGGATGAGAGCATTGTCCTCGGCGCGATGACCGGTGAGCACTATTTTGAAGGCTATGACTTTGCCCGCCGCTCGGAGGCGCTTTCCGAGGGCGGAAAGTATGAGATCATGTGGCGTCCCGGCGGCGGTGCCTATGAGGATTTCAATTTTGAGAGCATCGTGCAGAAGGTGGAGGGCATCGGACGGCAGAACGCCTATATGCCCGACTATGTGACCACGATCCACCACGAGATCGAGAACTTCCCCTATCAGACCATTAAAAAAACGCCCCGTTCCACGGCTCTGGAGGCCATCATGGCCATGACGGTGGGATGCACCGGCGCGGCCTTTAACATCCTGCCCTCGGAGACGGGGGAGAGCCTTGACAATATCCGCGGACATCTTGCGGCCATTGAAAAGATCCGCCCCTTCTGTGAGACGGCGGCAAGACTTTTTGAGGGACTTTCGCCGGAGGGCATCCATTCCGGCTGGCGTCCTGACTCGCAGGCGGCGGTGCCGGAGGGGGACTATACGAGCCGTAACGGTATGTGCTTTTCCACATACAACCGGGAGCTTTTCTTCTGCGGGCTGCCGGAGTGTTATCATAAGGACAAGGCCAGCGTTGTTACCATGACGGGAACGGCGGCCGGGATCATGGATGATGCAGAGGTGGAAAAACTGCTTTCCGGCGGCATTTATCTGGATCCGGATGCGATCGCCTACCTTTCCTCCCGGGGATTTGGAGACCGGATCGGCTTCTCCGTGGAAAAGGAGATCCCCGTGGATGCTATGGAGCGTTATGTGCAGCATCCGATCAACGAGGGCATCGTCGGCGGACTTCGCAACTGCCGCCAGGCCTTCCATTTCGGACCGAGCTTCCTGCTGTACCCGGAGAAGGAGAGCTGTGAGATACTCTCCGAGCTCATTGACTACCATGAAAATATCTGGGGTCCCTGTGCCAGCGGTCTGTATGAAAACGATCTGGGCGGCCGCGTGCTCTGCGCAGGCTACTACCCCTTCGACTGGTGCTCCGATCAGCAGAAGGCGCAGCAGCTGCGAAATATCTTCCTTTGGCTGTCCCACGGAACGCTGCCTTCCTTTGTGGAAAGCTACCACCGGGTACGAAACTATACCCTTACCGGAGAGGGCAGGATCTGCGTGACCCTTACCAATACATCCAATGACGAGATCACCGGACTTTCCCTGGCAGTGCGGACGGATAAACCGACCGCCCGCCTGCACACCATGTTTGACGGGGAGTGCGGGCTTTGTGCCGCCCGGGGTGAGAATCTGTACGGCGGAGAATACACGTTCTTTGAGATCGACCGTATCCCGCCCTTCGAAACAGTCATCGTGGAGCTGTAAATGCATGAAAAAGGTGCCGTTCCCCCAGGGAGACGGCACCTTTTTATGAATGTCTGCGCCGGTAGACACCGGGCGATTCCCCGGTGATGCTGCGGAAGACACGGCAAAAGCTTTTTGCATCGGCAAACCCCACGGCAACGGAGATCTCGGCAACGGGCAGGCTGCTGTCCCGCAGATGGAGGCAGGCAACTTCAACACGGTGCCGGTTCAAAACATTGTGAAAGGTGTTCCCGGTGATCTTTTTAAAGATGCGGCAAAAGCTGGATTTGCTGAAGCCGCAGGCCTCACAGACGCAGTCCAGATCCAGCGGAGAGGCATACCGCTCGTGGATCATTTCCAACGCAAGCTCGATGCGGGCAACATCCCGGAGGGAACGGGCGGAGGAGGTATCCCCCGGAGCGGTGAGAAAGTGTTGGAGGATCAGTGCGCTGATACGGAAAAGATTTCCGCGGATGGCAAGACCGGAAAACTCGGATCGGGTCTCCCATAAGGTGCTGGTTTCGTGGAGAAGCTCGTGGAGCGCAGAAAAAACCTCGCCCCCCTCCGTAAGGCGGAAAATACGGCGGGAAAAGGTCATATTGACCAGCGGACGGAAATATTCCCCGAGAAAGCCGGGGCCCAACTCCGCCGTCAGCCGGCGGCCGGTACCGCCTTCGGGATATTCGTGTGCCGCCATGGGGCGGATGAGGACAAGATCTCCTGCCTGAAGCAGGAATTCTTCCCCCTCTACGATGACCCGGTAATCGCCGGAGAGACAGAAACTCAGTTCCATTTCCGGATGACGGTGAAGTTCAAAGCCTGTGGCATCTCCGGTCTGGAGAAAATACGTATCTTTACCTACCAGCAGAGGCTGATACAGCATGAAAAATCACCTCCGGAAAAGAGTATAGCACAGAAATCGTACTCGCACAAGAAGTGATGAGAATTTTTGCGAATTTTTGAGCAACGAAAGATGTGTTGCATCAAGAAAAAAAGGATTATAATAAAATCAAGAATCTCATGAGGAGGAATGTGGAAATGCATCGGATCGGGCTTCAAACCTATACGATCAGAGACCTTTTGACAACGCCGGAGGACCGTCGCAAAACCTTTTGTGCCGTCCGGGAGCGGGGATATGACTTTGTGCAGCTGTTTGGCGGCATGAAGCGTCTGGAAACGGATGCCCATATCTGCAAAGAATTGGGCATTCCCGCTATCGGCGCTGTGATTATGCTGGAAATGTGCGAGGAAGACCCCGACGGATTGATCGCCCTCTTCAAGGAGACCGGAATGACGGATATCAGCGTCAGCTCTGTGGTAAAAACAGAGGCAGAGACCAGGGATTTCATCACACGCGCCAACGCCTTTGCAGAACGTGCTGTATCGGAGGGACTGACTTTCTCCTACCACAACCATTCCACGGAATTTGTGCGTACCGAATGTGGGAAAACGGTGATGGAACTCATGATGGAGGGCTTCTCAAAGCAGGTGGATTACATGCCGGATACCTACTGGATACACGATGGCGGGTATGATGTGCGCCGTTTTCTGGAGCAGACGGCGGGGCGGTATAAGCACATTCACCTCAAGGATATGCAGAAGACCGAAACGGGGCGCACCTTTGCTCCCCTGGGCGAAGGAAATCTCTATATGCCGGGGATCATCCGCACAGCCCTTGCCGGCGGGGCGGATACCTTTATCGTGGAGCAGGATATGTGCGATGAGGATCAGCTTCTTTGCGCCCAAAAGAGCATTGAATATCTGCGCAGCCTCGGTATACTGTAAAACAATTCAGAGGTAAATATATATGGAAAAGCTCTATCTTGGTATCGGCAGGGCGGATATCACACCGCCCATCGGCGGACAACTGTACGGCTATGCGCCGAATGTCTTCTCAAATGCCGTGGAGGACCGACTGAATGTTTCCGCCCTTTATTTTTGTCAGGGCGATGTACGCGCCCTGATGATCAGCGCCACGGTTTGCCTTATGAACACCGCCCTTACCCGCCGGATCCGCGGGATGCTTGCGGAAAAGACGGGGATCTGTGCAGAAAACATTCTGCTGCACGCAACCCACACCCATTCCGGCCCGAATACGGCAGGAAGCTACGGCTGGGGAGATATCGACACGGAATACTGTGAAAGTATCTTTGTTCCCGCCATTCTTACTGCGGCGGCGGAAGCGACGGCTGCCCCCGTCCCTGTGACGGTAGGCGCTGCAGAAGGGGAGAGCCTTGTTGGCATCAACCGCCGTGAGCTGACCGGAAGAAATACAGTTACACTGGGACAGAATCCCTGGGGCCCCATGGACAAACGGATGACGGTGATTTCCTTCCGGGATGCGGAAGGAAAATGCATGGCAAACATCATTCATTACGGCTGCCATGGCACTGCCGCCGGACGGAACCGGGAGATCAGCCGCGACTGGTCGGGACTGATGTGCGATACCTTATGCAGAGAGAGCGGCGCAGTTACTGTTTTCTTCAACGGCCCGGAGGGTGACGTCGGTCCGCGCATCACCAACGGAAAAACCGTGGGTGAGGATGTCAGTATCGTCGGCAGCGACCGCGGTGATATTCGCTACGTGCGGCAGCTTGGACAGATCGCTGCTCGGGATGCCGTGCGTATCTGGCGGGAGATCTGGGATTATCATCCCGTTCGCCTGCGGGCAGGCAGCTGCCGGCTTCCCATCCCCCTCAAGGCCAAAATGCCGGAGGAAACCGCCAGGGAGCTTTTGAAAAAATACGAAGGCAAGACCACAAACCTGCACGGGCAGATCCGTCGTCACCTGGAAATGGTCATTGCTGCCCATACGGCAGGAGAACCCGATGCGGAGACGAGAGATGTGGAGCTTTCTGTGTTGGGGCTGGGAAATCTTGTTTTTGCCGGAGTGCCGTATGAGACCTTCTCGGAGATCGGTCTGCGGACCGACCGTATGGTGAAGGGCGCACGGGTACTTTCTCTGTCCAATACCAACGGAAGCGAAGGCTATTACGTTACCGAGGATTCCCTCTGCCGCGGCGGCTATGAGGTGGAAATGTTCCGCTACGGCGAGGTGCAGCCCTTTGTGGATGATGCGGATTTTGCGCTGGCAAAGGGCAGTGCTGAGGAGATCCGCCGGCTTCTGGAGGATGTAAAATGAAAGATTTGAAGCTCGGCGTAGGCCGATCGGTCATTACCCCGGAGGTGGGCTGCCATCTGTGCGGCTATCGGCCGGATATACTGTCGGAATCGGTGGCGGATGACCTGACGGCCACGGCGCTGTATTTCCGGCAGGGAGAGCGACAGGTGCTGCTGGTCAGCCTGACGATCACGACTTTGAATAACGAACTGTGTGAACTCCTGCGCACGGAAGCGGCAAAGGCTGCCGGCCTTGCCAAATCGGAGGTCATTCTCCACGCGACGCATACCCATTCCGGCCCGAATACCGACGGAACGGTGGGATGGGGCGTTGTGGATGAGGCGTATCGGGACGAGATCCTTCTGCCCGGGCTGATCTCGGCGGCAAAGGAGGCCATGACGGCTCCCGTCCCTGTGACGGTGGGTGTCGGTGTCGGGGAAAGTGACGTTGCCGTCAACCGCCGGCAGCTGACGGCGAAAAATGAGATCGCCCTGGGGCAGAATCCCTGGGGTCCCATCGATCGCCGTATGACGGTGGTCACCTTTCAGAACGAAGAGGGTAACTGTATAGCAAATCTCATCCACTACGGCTGCCACGGCACTGCCGCAGGCATAAACCGCGAGATCACCCGGGACTGGTCGGGATATATGTGCGATGCGCTGGAGCGGGAAAGCGGTGCGGTCGCCGTATTTTTCAACGGATGTATCGGCGATACCGGCCCTCGGATCACAAACGGAGGTACTGCAGGAGAAAAACGTGTCGACGGAAAGATATGTGGCGATATCACCTATGCCGCCCAGCTGGGACAGGCGGCGGCGAGGGATGCCGTTTCGATCTGGCGCGGTATCTGGGACGTGCATCCGGTGGACCTCAAGATCGGAACCGGTCGGGTGTCCATCCCTCTCAAGGCAAAAACAGATCTTGAGACAGCCAAAGCAATGCTTCAGGAGCGGGCCGGCGGGATCAACGTGTCGGGATTGCGGCGGCACCACCTGGAAAAGGTGATCGAAGCCCATGAGGCCGGTATTCCGGATGAAAAAGAGTTTGTTTTTGAACTGCCGGTGATCGCCCTCGGAAATCTTGTGCTGGCCGGTTTTCCTTATGAGGTGTTCTCGGAGAGCGGCCTTCGTATGGATCGGATGCTGCCGGAGGCAAAGTTGCTGACTGTATCCTGCGTTAACGGCCGGCACGGCTATTTTGTCACAGAAGATGTGCTTTGCCGCGGTGGCTATGAGGTGAATATGTTCTACTACGACCGACTGCAGCCTTATGTGGATAACGCGGACTTTGCGCTGGTGCGGGGAAGCGTTGACGGGATACGGAAAATCATTTCCGAAGATTAAAGGAGGATTATACATATGTACCGAATTGGACAGGAAGAGATTGCAGAGCTTACCCGCGTTATTGAAAGCCGGGATATGTTTAAAATCAATTCCGGACTTCAGGAGTCCCGCCGGGTGGAGGAACGCCTGTGCGAGATCTTTGAAACCAAGCATTCGATTTTTCTGACCAGCGGCCACGCGGCTCTGGTGGCGGCTCTGGTCGGTCTTGGCATCGGCCCTGGCGATGAGGTCATCGTTCCGGCATATACATACATTTCCACCGCAATGGCGGTGGTGGAGGCGGGCGCAATGCCTGTCATCGCAGAGGTGGATGAGACCCTGACCCTTTCGCCGGAGGATGTCCGCCGGAAGATCACCTCCCATACCAAGGCCATGATCCCCGTACACATTCAGGGTTTCCCCTGCAATATGGATGCCCTGACGGATATCGCCCGGGAGTACGGAATTGCCATTCTTGAGGATGCCTGCCAGGCAGACGGCGGCTCTTTCAAGGGCAAGCGCCTTGGAACCATCGGAAATGTCGGCGCGCTGAGCTTTAACTTCTTTAAGATCATTTCCGCCGGCGAGGGCGGCGCCCTGCTGACGGATGATAAGGGGCTGTTTGAACGCGCCCTCATCTATCACGATGCCGGAGCCATTGCCTTCTTCGGCGACCAGATGTCCGGCTTTGAGACCGAAGGCTTCTGCGGCAGCGAATACCGCTCCAATGAGCTTTGCGCGGCAGTTATGAAGGTGCAGCTTGACCGCTTAGATGGGATCCTTGCGGATCTTAGAAAAAATAAAAAGTTCTTTATGGATGCGCTGGCCGACGTTGCGGAATTCGTTCCCTCCAATGATATTGACGGCGACTGCGGAACGACGCTGGCCTTCCGCTTTGACACGGAGGAAAAGGCCCGTGCCTTTGCAAAGGCCCCCGGTGTCAGAGGAACGCTGCCCATCGATACGGGGCGGCACGTGTATACCAACTGGGAGCCCATCATGAAAAAACGCGGTGCCTGCCACCCGGCCATGGATCCCTTTAAGATGGAGGCAAACCGCGATATCGTGCCCGACTACCGCGCGGATATGTGCCCTGCCACCCTGGATCTGCTTGCCCGTTCAGTATACGTGGGCATCAATCCCGACCACAGTGAGGAAATACTGCAGGCGAAGATCGCGGATCTTCGCGCTGCGCTGAAAAGTCTGTAAATCAAGAAAAAAGAGCCCGAATCTGCGGATTCGGGCTCTTTTGTGTCAAATGGATCAAATATCATGGGCGGTGCGGAGAATGAGCTCCTCCTGCATCTCGGGGGAGAGGCGGACGAAATAATCGCTGTAGCCGCCGATGCGAACCACCAGATCCCGATAGCTTTCGGGATCCTTCTGTGCCTTGCGGAGGGTCTCATTGTCGATGACGTTGATCTGGGTCTCAAATCCGCCGCGGGAAAGATAGGCAAGGATCAATCCCTGCAGCGCTTCTGCCGCGTGGGGGCCGAGGGAGGAGCGGGAGAACTTCAGATTGACGGCAACGCCGCCGATAAAGGGGGTATGATCCCAGGCGGTGGAGGAGAGGATGGAGGCGGTGGGGCCCTTCATCTCCCGACCCTGACAGGGGCCGGAGCCGTCCCCCAGAGGGAAACCTGCCCGGCGGCCGTCGGGGGTGGCACCCGTCTCTCTGCCGAACAGCTCATGCATCACCCAGCAAAAAACGCTGGGGATGAGTTGCCCGTTTCGGTGCGGACAGGTGTATTTGGCACATTCGGCAACGATATGCTCCGAGATCCGGCGGAAAAGGCCGTCGATCTCTGGGATGCTGTTGCCGTATTTGGGGATCTCCTTCAGGATCCGCCGGCGAAGAGATTCATTTCCTTCAAAATCGGCGGAAAGGACGTCGGAAAGAGAGGCAAGGGTGAACTCACCGGTGTCGTAAACCAACGTTTTGACGGCATACAGGGAATCCACCAGATTTGCCATGCCCACAAAGGAGGGCATGATCCAGTTGTAGCGTGCACCGCCGGCCTCAATATCCACGCCGTCGGCAAGACAATCGCGCACAAAGCAGGAAAGCAGCGGATTCATGGAATTTTCCGCCCGCAGACTGCGTTTTTGACATTCGCGTTCCCAATTTGTGCGTATGTGCGTATCCAGTCGGCTCAGAACGGAGGAAAGCAGGCTGTCAAAGTCGGGATGGTCGCCGGAAAGCTCCTTTAGCAGCAGCGCGGGCAGATTGGTATAGGGGCTTGCCACCCAGGCGTTGGAGCTTGCGACGGGAGTGATCTCCACACAGGTGCTGTGGATGTAATCCGATGCCTCCTCCTGGGGAACTCCGTAGGAAAGGAGCCCCCGGGTGATGACGTCATCGTTGAAAATCGCCGGGTGGGAATGACCGGCAAGCAGAAGGGAGATAGCTTTGTCCAGAATATGCCGGGGCATATCCTCCGTATAGCAAAGTCCCACGGCGGGATAAACCAGCCGGATATCAGAAATGACCTGCAGACACATTTCCGTCAGCTCGTTTGCGGCGGTGTTTCCCTTCTTATCACGTCCGCCGACCATAAATCCGCTGGAGAGGCCGTTGGGTACACGGTTGTTGATCTGGATGCCGAGGCAGCAGAGCAGCAGCTGCG
>JAFQKV010000104.1 GCA_017414715.1 Clostridia bacterium | reverse complement strand
GTGAGGCTTCTTGATCATGGCAATCACCTGATCCCTTTCTTTTACGGTCTCAGCCGTGTTTGAACACATTATACCCCCCGCAGGGAAAAAAAGAAAGAGCCTCCAACGCGGATACGCCGGATTTTTCCGCCGCCGGATATCCGGCGGTTTTCTTTATCACTTTTCACGGAATCGGCAAGGCTATACAATATAGGCATCAGCAATCTGAAACGGAGGGAAATCTATGGGATTGATTTTGACCAAAAAACACCTGACCGCATTTCACAACCATCTGCTTCGGGAGGAGAAAAGCTGCCATACCATCGAAAAATATCTTCGGGATGCCGGCGCATTTTTTCTGTATGCCGCCGGAAGGGAGCTGACAAAGGAGCTGACCGTCGCCTACAAGAAATCTCTGGAGACGGCATACGCCGTTTCCTCCGTAAATTCCATGCTGGCCGGCGTCAACTGCCTTCTGCGGTTTCTCGGTCTGCGGGAGCTGCAGGTAAAGACCCTGCGCTCACAGCGGCAGATTTTCTGCCGGGAGGAAAATGAGCTTACCAAGGCGGAGTATCTGCGGCTGCTGGAGGCCTCAAAAGGACAGGGCAGGCTGAATCTTGTGCTGCAGACCATCTGCGGCACAGGCATCCGCATATCAGAGCTTCGCTTTTTCACCGTGGAAGCGGTGCGGCGGGGAGAGATCTCCGTTTGCTGCAAAAGCAAAACGCGCAGGATCCTGATCCCCGGCAAGCTGAAAGCCCTTCTGCTTGCCCACGCAAAGGCACGCGGCATTTCTTCCGGCTCCATCTTTATCACCCGCAGCGGCAAACCTCTGGATCGCAGCAACATCTGGGCGCAGATGAAGCGGCTGTGCGCTGCCGCAGGGGTTTCCCCCGCCAAGGTCTTCCCCCACAATCTGCGAAAGCTTTTCGCCCGAACCTTTTACGCCATGGAAAAGGACATCGCAAAGCTTGCCGATATCCTTGGTCACGGCAGCATCGAAACCACCAGAATTTATATCATGACCACCGGAACGGAGCATCGCCGACGAATGGAGAGGCTTGGTCTTGTCATATAAAAAGCACCACATAATTTGCATTATGTGGTACGCGTATGGCGCAGTTGACATATTTATTCTATTAAAGTATACATTCTCAATTCCAATTTGGCAAGGGAAATCTTGAAAATACCGCCGCAGAACAGCCTCGTTCCACGACAAATACACCCGCAGCAGCGTGAATTTTCTCCGGAAACGCTGCGGGTGTAATTATCGCACTTTTTTGCAGTGTACTTGCGCAATGCGTTTTTGTTTCCCTTCGATCCGGAACTTATAACCACATAATGCAAATTATGTGGTTGTTACGGAGACACCGCCAATGGAAGATCATTCGCACGCAGCCGCCTCCCCGGAAAATGTGCCGGGATCCCCGAAAAAGGATCTTACCGGAAAACGCTTCGGTAAGCTTTCCGTACTTCAAAAAACCGATAAGCGCAAAAACGGTTCGGTCCTCTGGCTGTGCCGCTGCGCGTGCGGCAGTCTCTGCGAGAAACCGACGAATGAGCTGAATTCCGGTTTTGCCGTAAGCTGCGGCTGCTCACGCCGGTCACCTGTTCAGCCGGGCGCGCAATTCGGGCGGCTGACTGCTGTAGAGCCCACGCAGGAACGGCGCGCCAATTCCGTGGTATGGAAATGCCTCTGCGCTTGCGGCAGCACGGTATTCGTCCGGGCAACACTGCTGGCCTCCGGCCATACCACATCCTGCGGCTGTGCAAAGCGGGATCTGGATGAAGGCAGGAATTTTCATGACAGGCTCACCTTTACAGACGGCACCTGTCTTGAATTTGCCCGCGACATCGGCAAAAGCCGCATTTCCGACTCGCCGGACACAGGCGTTCGCGGTGTTGTACTTCACCGCGGAAAGTACGAGGCGCATATCACCTTCCGCGGCAAACGGCAGTATCTTGGGCGCTATTCCCTCCTTGCGGATGCGGTAAGTGCGCGGAAGGCTGCCGAGACGAGAATCGCGGAATATCTGGAACAGTATCTTCCGGAAAAGGAGGAGGACGATCACAATGCCGGACACGAAATGTGAACCTTACATTATGCGTTTTCAAAATGCCGACGGAGCCGAATTGGCGCTTGACCTCTGCAGCTTCTGCGCAAAGCTGCCCATGCTCTCCGGCAAAGAGCCCTGTCCCGACCGTACTCTGCTTTCCGGCACGGAATGCCCCGGTTTTCTCCCGGCGGAGGACATTCCCAAGCGGCTTGAGCTTCTTGCGTCTGTTACAAACAGCCCCGCAAATCTGCAAAAGGAGGATTTTTCATGAAACGCTGTATATCGTATTTGACCGCTGTTCTGCTGCTTCTTTCGCTGCTTCTGCCCTCTTTGGCCTTGCCTGCAGCTGCGGAAGATGCTCCGGCAGCCGTGTGCGCCATTAACGGCACACCTTATTCCTCCCTGCAGGAGGCTGTGGCTGCCGCATCAAGCGGAGATACCATCGTAGTCACCGCAAGCCATACGATGGATTTCACGAAAGGTACAACCAATTCCGGCGGTTATTATGTTCTGGTCAATGCGGCGAACAAGTCCGTTACCATTGACCTTGGTGGCTGCACCGTCTCTGTTTACGGAGATGCAGCGCATCTTTCAAGCATTTCAGCAGCAGACAATATGCTGTTGGCTGTTTTTTGCACTGATTTGGGCGGTAACCTCACCATCAAAGACACCGGTGGTTCCGGTTCCGTATACGTCTACGCAAACGGCGCAAATATCTATTCTGTGGCATCCACATACGGTTCAGGTTCCGCTCTGAGTATTGAAAGCGGATACTACTATCTGGATCAAACCAGCGCCAACGCCATGTTCTATGCCCAGAAAAACACCGATTTTCAGGTCTCCGGCGGTTCCTTCTATCTGGGTAACACAAATAGTCCGTATGCTCCATGGATCTTCAATGCTTCGGGTAATTACTGGGACGGCGGAGGGCTGCAAATCACAGTTACCGGTGGTACTTATAATGCCGATCCCACTCACAGCCGAGGAGATGTAACACTGACCAATGACACCGGTTATCAAGCTGTTCGGAATGCAGATGGCACCTTCTCTGTTTTCCTTGTGACGTTCTCCGATGGTACAGTCAGAGAAGGAAGCTTCGATCCGGGTCATATGAACGATGCTTCCCGACAGTATTATTTTGTCCTTTCCCCCAACGGTACTGTTACCATCGGCGGAATGGAAATTATCCTGCCGCAGGGTGGTAAAGTGGATTATTACGGCATGATCACTCTGCCCGAAGGGGGCAGCATGATCGTAAACGACAGGACATTGACCTTTACCGACGGGGCTTCCGTGATCGCCAATCCTGACGGCACCGTTACCGTGGATAACACAGCCGGCGCCACCATCACCGTATGGGATATCACTGTACAGGCACCCAAGGGTTCCGCTGTAGATACCAACACCGGTGCCCTGACCCTCCCTGACGGGGACTACACCCTGCCCATTGGCGGCGAAAACATCCCCTTCCCCGGCGGCACGGTCACGCCGGACGGAAACGGCGGCTATATCCTCGAGCCCTCGGAGGAAACCGAATTCAATATCGGCGGTGTTTCCGCCACCGTGCCCGGTGACGGCTCTCTCGGCATCGGCGCAGACGGCAGTCTTACCGTTTCCGACGGCAGCTCCGTTACTCTGCCCGACGGCACAGAGATCGTCCTGCCCGAAGGCGGCACAGTAAACCCCGACGGCACCGTGACCCTCCCCGAGGGCGGCAGCATCATTGTTGACGGCAAAGAGACCTCTCTCCCCAACGGAGGAACCGTCTCCGTCGGCGCAGACGGCACCATTACCATTGAGGGCGAAACCTCCCTGCCTATGGGCGGCACGAACGTGACCCTGCCCGAGGGCAGCACCTTTGACCCGGACACCGGGGATATCCTCCTGCCTGAGGACGGCGGCAGCATTTCCTACGGCGATTCGGAGCTCGAACTTCCAGGCGGCTCCTCCATTGACCCCGGCACCGGCACGATCACCCTGCCCGGGGACAGCGGCAGCGTCAGTATCGGCGGTACGGAGCTCGAACTCCCGCCGGATTCCACGCTGACCCCTGACGGTCAGGGCGGCTTCATCGTGGATCCCGCAGGTCCGAACGAGGACGCGCCTCTGTCTGTCGGCGGAAACGTCACCGTTGAGCTTCCCGAAAACGGTACCGCGATCCTGAACCCGGACGGCAGCGTCACCGTTCCCGATGACAGCGAGCTTACCGTCGGCGGCGCCGAGGTTCTCCTGCCCGAGGGCGGCATGATCCTGCCCGACGGCTCCGTTACTCTGCCTGAGGGCGGCAGTATCGTCATCGGAGAGGCTGAGCTTGTTCTGCCTGAGGGCGGAAATGTCACCATCGGCAGCGACGGCAAGGTCACCGTAAAGGACGAAACCGCCATCGAGCTTGGCGGCACAGAGATCACCGTTCCCGCAGGCTCCGCTGCAGAGCCCGAAAAAGGCACTGTTACCCTGCCTCAGTCCGGCGGCACCGTCACTGTGGGCGATGCCTCTGTCACGCTCCCGAACAGCGGTACGGTCTCCGTAACGGAGGACGGCTCCGTGAGCTTCGCTCCCACGGTCTCCGGCACCACCGCCTACGGTACCGTCATCACCGAGGATGCCGATGGCAATAAGGTCACATACTTCCTTCCCAACGGCAGCGCGCTGACGCTGGGAAGCGACGGCACCGTTACCGTCTCCGGTACAGAGGGGTATCTCACCGATGCAGACGGCGACGGACTTCCCGACATAAAAATGACCGACTGGACAAATCATCCCAACTTCCCTGTCTATACTCTGGACAGCAACACCGCGCTCTCCTTTACCTGCAGCGGCTTCCTTGACAGCCTTGACCGGGTGGAGGTCTCTTCCGTAGCCGTAAGCTACAGCAAGGTGCTTGAGGCAGGCACGGATTACACCGCAGCCCGGGGCTCCACCATCATTTCGCTGCAGCCCAGATACCTGAACCGCCTTGCTCCTGCAGCCTACACCATCACGCTCGTCTACAAGGACGGCCAGACGGTCAACACGATCTTCACCGTGCAGGCTCCTGCGGTCGATCCGGATGTCCCGCGCACAGGCGATGCGCTGCTGCCCACCCTTGCGGTGATGACAGTCTCCCTTGCCGCGCTGACCACGCTGCTGATCGTCTGGAAACGTAGGCTGAGCAATATTATCCAAACCCGTTTCTGAACCACAAGGCCGCCCTGATACTGCGTTACCGCTTTTTGAAGGGCGACGGCCCGTCTGCAAAGCGGCGCCTTGTCTCAGAACGGCCTCGCGGCTCAGAAATCTGCGACCTGAGCGGGATGGATGATGTGTTCAGACAATCTTGAATAAAGCAGATGGGCTGACGCCCATCAATGAATGAAAGGAAGGCTGGGCGCATCAGACGCCCGCTCAGGCGGGTTCGGAT
>JAFQKV010000103.1 GCA_017414715.1 Clostridia bacterium | reverse complement strand
TCCGTCAAAAATCAAAGATTTTTGCCACCTCCCTCATCAGAGGGAGGCTTTGGCGCGGTGCAAAAACGCATATAACGCACTGCACCTCAAGGTGTACAGAAGTGCGCCCTTTATCTGTTCGACAAACTTGAACTGGTCTTACAATAGTTTTATAAAAATCTGAACATCATTGTTGTGTCTGTTTTTATAGATGTATTCATCTGTTTCAAACCCTAACTTTTTATGCAGTGCAATACTTGCAGTGTTATTTACTCGAATTTGTTGCGACACTAATTTATATCCTTTGTTTTTTGCTATTTTCATTGCAAGTTTCATAGCTTCTCCACCAATCCCTTGTTTGCGATAATGCTCAAATATTTCGGGACCGCAGGAAATAACATTCTCAGAATTTTGATACAACGATATCATACCAACAATTCCTTCATCATTTGTAACAGCAAACATCTCGAAATATTTGCCTTCAAACTCTTTTTCTTGCCATTTTGTCAATAATGATTTAACTTCATCGAGGGACATATTTGTACTTTGCTTTTGTTGGAATTCTAATGCATCATCAACGGTAAAATTTCTTAATGTAATCAAATTTTTCTCTCCCATAAATTCAGGTTTATCCAGTTGTTAAGTTGATGCTATCACATTAAAGAAGTCCTTAAACTTTCAGGACTTCTTTTTTATTGTTTTTGTCCGTATTCTTTGATAATCCGAACTATTCCTTGACGGCGTTCATGCGGAAGTCGAGCTCTGCGGGCGGGGTGGCAGTGGCACGGTCGAAGGGTCTGCCCTCGCGCTTTGCGCGGGCTTCCTCCAGATCAAACCACAGCTCGGTGACGGTGTTCTCGCCCTCGCGGATATCGGGCACGACCACGGTGCGGAACTCGTAAAGCAGCTTATCTGCGCCCTCCAAGTCGCCGGTCTCGAGAACAGCCTTGCAGTAGCAGAGCTTGACGCGGCCGATGGCTGCGGCCTCGGCGGGCAGCGCACGGTAGAAATCCACCGTCTCCTGCCACATGTCGGCGGCGGTCATGTAGCGGAAGGCCTCCTTGACCATAGAGATATCCGCAGGATTCTCGCGGGCGGCCTCGTAAACGAGGGCGGCGGCGGTCTTCATATCGCCGTCGATTCGGCAGAGCTGCGCCTTGAGATATTTTCCGTAAGCCGAGGGGCAAAGTGCCTCGGAGGCGGCACATTCCTCGCGGGCGGTGCGGAAATCCCGCTCCGCCATGGCGGCGGTGCCGCGCAGCAGGTGCGTATACCAGCTTTCGGGGGCGGCCTCCAGCCGCTCCATCCACTTCTCACCGCTGATCCAGGAGGTAGGCGCCTCGCCGGTACCGATCTCGGGCACCTCGCCCTTGGTCAGCAGGCTGAGCCAGGGCTCACAGGCGGCATCCGGCTCGGCAAAGGCAAGATGCGGGCAAAGGGCATCCTCGCCGTCCTTTTCCCGGCGCATGCGCTCAAGACTTCCCCAGGCGACGCCGGGAGAAACCGTCTCGGCGGGGGAGAGGGCCATTTCGCGGGTGTCACGCAGCAGCTTTTCCATATCCGCCTCACCGACGAGGGCCTCCAGCTTGCCGGAAACCTCCGCCACCGCGCCGTCCCACTCACCGTGAACGGCAGCGGGGTCAGCCTGCATGGCGCCGTAGGCTTCCAGCCACTCCCAGGCGGTCTTGGGCGGCATGGGCAGACACTCGTACTGGGTATGGGCGATGCCCGCCTGGATCTCCACGTAACGGCCGTCGGAATCGTCGGCGGTGAGGAACTTCTGCCAGCGATCGCCGCCGGGTCCCTGACCCCAGACGAAGAGCTTTCTGCCCTGCAGACGGCGGGTGGAGGTCTGGATGAGGCCGTAGCCCCCGGCATCCAGCTGGCAGACGTACTTGCGGCGATCCTCGGGGATCTTCCAGAAGAAATCCACCGCATGGGGATTGTTGACGGGATAGGTGATGTCCACACCGTCGCAGACAGGCACGCTGTTTTTGCCTAGGATACCGTCGCGGTTGTTGTAGGTCTCGCGGGCATCCATGATCACGCGGCTTCCCTCTGCTTCCGGCACGGCGATGTTGGACCACCAGTACATGGGAACGGTCTCATTGTTGGGGTTGTAGATGCGCATACGGGCGTAGAGCACCTTCGAGCCCTCCGGCAGGAAGAAGTCCATCTGATAGACGGCGTTGCGGATGCGCTCGTACTGGTACATACGCAGAACGGGAGTTCCGTCGGAAAGGGCGGTCTTTGCAACGCCCACGGAATCGCAGGTGTAGGGATGGTGACCCACCATGCCGCAGTTCCACTCCACGCCGCCGGAAAGCCACGCATTGCGGATGGCAAGGTTTGCCGGGCGGATGACGGGGTTTGCAAAGGTCAGCTCACGGCCGGTATCCTTATCGATGAGGGACCAGAGCCGTCCGCCCCAACCGGGCAGGAAAAGGGCACGAAGATGATCATTTTCAAGTATCGCGGCATCCACATCCTGCTCGGTGAGCTCACGGCCGTAGTTGTCCTGCATCCGGTAGGGATAGGCCGACTGCAGTGCGCCGTAGCCCACGAAGAGGCCGTCATCCTCATCCAGATAGAAGGTGGGTTTGTATGCCTTTGCCTGCACCTCGTTGATGGCTGGCAGCGTGCTCTCCGGGCCGATATCCGCGGCAGGAATACGGAATTTGGTCAGTTTCAGTTCTGTCATGGCTTTTTACCTCATAAAAACACGGGCACCGCGGCATAAGCCCGGGGTGCCCGTGCAATTTTTACTTATTTTTTTCGATGATCGCGTACATCTCGTCCCATACCTTTTCCATATCGGCAACCAGCTTGAACTGGGTACGGCAGCGGTCGAGATTGTGTCCCTCGCGGTGGGTACGGAAGTAGGTATCGCCCTGGAGATAATCCGTCAGGAAGCGCATGCCGCATTCCAGCGTCATCATCTTTGCGCCCACGGGCAGCGCCCACAGCTCCTTCTCGCAAAGGCGGCCGGCGCAGCCTTCGAGGAAGCCCCGGGTATAGGCCTCATACAGGCTGAGATCAAAGTTGACCTTGGAGAGATCGGGCTCATCCTCGGCACCGGTGGTGGCACCGAAGCGGATGGAATCGCCGAAATCGTTGACGGAGAGGCCGGGCATCACGGTATCGAGGTCGATGATGCAGATGGCATTTCCGGTGGCATTATCGATGAGGGAATTGTTGAGCTTGGTATCGTTATGCGTAACGCGCAGGGGCATCTCGCCTGCAGACTGCAGATCGGTCAGCGTCCGCATGAAGTCGGCACGGGCGCGGACAAATTCGATCTCCGCCGCGACGCTTGCCGCACGGCCGCAGATATCCTCGGCCACGGCCTTCTCAAAGGTCTCGTAGCGCTTGGGGGTGTTGTGGAAATCGGGAATGGTCTCCGCCAGGGTCTCCGCGGGATAATCTGCAAGCTGACCCTGGAACTTTCCGAAGGCACGGCCGCACTGATAGAAATGCTCCGCCTTCTCCACCATGTCATAGCAGGTCACATCGTCAATGTAGACGTAGCTCTTCCAGTAATGGCCGTCGGAATCCCTGAAGTAAGGCTCCCCGGTCTTTGCGGTGATGATATTGATGGTCTCGCGCTCGGGATCGCCGCCCTCGGCCTTGACCTTCTGGCGAATGTGGCGGGTAACGCCCATGATGTTGTTCATCAACGCTTCGGGATCTTTAAATATCTTGGTGTTGATGCGCTGCAGAACATAGAGATAATCGCGCTCACCGTTGTTGCACACCACAAGGAAGGTATCGTTGATGTGTCCGTTGCCCAGCGGCTCGTGGCGCACATACTCGCCGCGGTATGTATAACCGGCGACAGCCTCCATAATCAATGCCTTGGTATCCATAGCCATCGTATCAGTCCTCCAGCAGTTTTTCGGGATAGAGTCCTGCATCACGCAGACTCTTCAGTGCGGCAACCACAGTGGGTTTATCTTCTTTATAGGTCACGCCGTACCAGCGGTCGGGGGAAGAGAGCACACGAACGGTGGCTTTATCCTCTTCAAGCAGCGCACTGACAGCAGAGGGCAGGAAGTATTCGCACTTCAGGGGGTTTTCCGCAAGCCCCTTGCGCAGCGTATCGGCAAAGCGGGCACCGAGCTCCGGCAGCAGGGAAGGGGTAAAGCCCCACATGTTCATGGAAACGATGGCATCGGGTGAAACTTCCACAAAGGTGGCACCGTCATCCTCGGTATAGGCGGCGCCCTCGCCGCGCTTGTAGATCTTGGTGCGCTCGGTGACGGAGATCAGCTCACCGGCAGGGGAGACCTCGCACACACCGCGACCGACGGAGCCGTTCTCCGTCAGGGTGTTATACAGACGGTAGCCCACCATGCAGTAGCGATACTTGTCGTCATCCTGCGCCTGCTCAAGATAGTTGTAGATCTCCTGGAAGGCCTTGATGCCGTAATAGTCGTCGGCATTGATGACGGCAAAGGGCTCCTTAACCACGTCGCGGGCAGAAAGGATGGCGTGGGCGGTGCCCCAGGGCTTCACGCGGCCTTCGGGCACAGAGAAGCCCTCGGGAAGATCCTCCAGCTTCTGATATACGTATTCCACCTGCATCTTATCCCCGATGCGGCGGCCGATGGTCTCTTCAAAATCGGCGCGGTTTTGCTCCTTAATGATAAAAACAACCTTGCGGAAGCCTGCGCGGTAAGCATCGTAAACGGAATAGTCGATGATAATGTGGCCCTGATCATCCACGGGATCGATCTGCTTCATACCGCCGTAGCGGCTGCCCATACCGGCGGCCATGATGACAAGTGCAGGTTTCATAATTGTACACCTCGTAGTTTTATTTGCCGAATTAATTATATATAATCCATGCAGAGAATTCAACCAAATTCTCATGAATTTTTATCTCTTCCCGTGCTGTGGGCAAGGGTGGCGCAGAGCACCGCCTCCGCCCCGGCCATCCGGAGCACCCGGGCACATTCCGACAGGGTTGCACCTGTGGTGAGCACATCGTCCACCACAAGGATGCGCTTGCCCGCGATATCCGCACCGCGGGCTGCCTTATAGGCCCCCAGCACGTTGGCCCGCCGGGCGGCGGCTTCCAGTCCCGCCTGCTGCCGGGTCTCGCGGCATTTGCGCAAAAGCTTTTCCGGCGGCGGGATCTCCAGCCTGCGGCAAAGCCCCCGGGCCAGCAGCTCCGCCGGGTTATAGCCGCGGCTCTTTCTGCGCCGCGCCGTGGTAGGAACAAAGGTCACCGTGTCAAATTCCAGCCCCCGGGCGGCGACGTTTGCCGCCATCAGCGCGGAAAAGTGGCGAAAATAGTGCCAGCTTCCGCCATACTTATAGCGGTGCACGGCATCACGCACACCTCCCTCATACCGCAGAGCACAGGCACAGCCTGCGGTAAACTCCACCGGGAAGCGCTTGTTATCCGCAGGGATGAAAGGCAGCTTTTCCGCGCATTTTTCGCAGACCGTTCCCCGCCCCTCGGGCCTTCCGCCGCAGAACATACACCGACGCGGCCACAGAATATCGGGGATCCGGTCCAAAAGCTCGAAAATTCTCATGCTGTTTCTCCCGCAATACTGCGGAGCCGCAGCTTCAGCCCGGAATAGCGGCGCTCATGGCCGACGCTTCCGATCATTGTCGAAAGAACATCCTCCCGCCCGACAATGATGAGCAGCTTCTTTGCCCGGGTGACCGCCGTATAGAGAAGGCTGCGGGTCAGAAGCCGCGATGCCCCCGTGCAGGCGGCAAGCACCACCACGGGATACTCGCTGCCCTGCGCCTTATGTACCGTGACGGCGTAGGCAGGCTCCAGCTGACGCAATGTTTCAAAATCGTAGACCGCCTCCCGGTCATCAAAGACCACGGTGGCGGATTCTGTGACGGTGGAAATGGAACGAATGATCCCGATATCGCCGTTGAAAACACCGAGACCGGCTTCGCCGCCGTCGGTGCGGCGCCATTCCAGATCGTAATTGTTCTGCACCTGCATGACGCGGTCACCCTCGCGGAGGATGTATGCGGCCATCTGGCGCTCCTTTTTGCCCTTGTCCGGGGGATTCAGTACCGCCTGCAGCTCCGCATTGAGCATCTGGGTGCTGACACCGGCCTTGCGGGTAGGGGAAAGCACCTGGATCTCGGAGGGATCAAAGCCCATCCGGCGGGGAAGGCGCTCTGCACACAGCTCCACCACCGTTTTGAGGGTGGATTCCGGGTCGTTGCGGCGCAGAAAGAAGAAATCCGTCTGCTTATTATCCAAAGGGATGCTCTCGCCGCGGTTGATGCGGTGCGCATTGACGACGATGGCACTTTCCTCCGCCTGACGGAAGATCTCCGTGAGGCGCACCGCAGGCACGGCGGCGGAATCGAGGATATCCTTCAGCACGCTGCCCGGTCCGACGCTTGGCAGCTGGTCGGCATCGCCCACCAGAATGAGCCGGGCAGAATTTTTCATACCCCGCAGAAGTGCGGCAAAGAGCTGAATATCCACCATGGACATTTCATCCACGATGATGACATCCGCCTCCAGCGGATTCTGCTCGTTATGGATAAATTTCAGACCGTTTTCGTCGTAGGTGACCTCCAGCAGCCGGTGCACGGTGCGGGCTTCCCTGCCGCAGACCTCGCCCAGCCGCTTTGCGGCGCGGCCGGTGGGGGCGGCAAGCTGGCATTTTGCCCCGGTATACTCAAACAAAGCCAGCATGGCACGGACGATGGTGGTTTTACCCGTTCCGGGGCCGCCGGTAAGGACAGTGATACCGCCGCCGGTGGCGGCCAGCACCGCCTCCCGCTGCTTCTCCGCATATTTCAGCCCGAGGCGCTTCTCTGCAAGGGAAAGCAGGGCTTCGGCATTCGGAATATCCTTGAATTTTCGCCCGGCAAGAAAGGCAAGCCGCTGGGCACAGAAGGTCTCCGCCTCGTAAAGCGCCGGCAGGTAAACCGCCTCCACCCGTCCGAGAGGTTCCGAAATGAGCCGCCGGTCGGAAATAAGATCCTCCAGCGCCTCCTCCACGGGCTCCGCAGAAAGTCCCAGCAGCTGGGCTGCAACGGCAACGAGCTTTTCCCGGGGCAGAAAGCAGTGGCCCTCCCCGGCGTTAAAGGAAAGCTCGAAGAAAAGGGCGGCGATGACCCGCTCGTAGCAGTCGGGCTCAAAGCCCATGCGGTTTGCAAGTCCGTCCACCTGAAAAAAATCCGCCTGCCATGGCTCCTCGCAAAGTATGTACGGATTTTCGCACAGCCGGTCGGAGGCTGCCTCGCCGTACCGCTTGTAAAGCCCGGCGGCAAGGGAGGTATCCAGACCGTTTTTGGCAAGAAACTCAATGAGAGCACGCAGGGCAAAGCGGGCGGTAAAGGCCGCGCCGATGGCACGGGCACGCTTTTCCGTAATGCCACCGATGGCGGTCAGCCGCTGCGGCTCATAGCGAATGATCTCCAGCGCCCGGTCGCCGAACTTGGCGACGATCTTCTGCGCGGTGGCCGGGCCGATGCCTTTGACACCGCCGAAGGCAAGATATTTCAGGATGCCCGATGCGCGGTCGGGAAGGGATCGCTCCACCCGGTCGGCCTGAAACTGCGGGCCGTAGGAGGGATGGGTGACCACCCGCCCCTCTGCATGGATATACTCGCCGGGGGCGGCCATGGGCATGGTCCCAACGAGGGTGATGGACATCCCCTCCTCGCAGTCGACTTCCGCCACGGTATAGCCGTTTTCTTCGTTTGTATAGACCACGGAATCGATGATCCCGCGGATCTCCCTGAGCTCCGGCATGGTTTCTCCTGTATATTTCTGTGTTTTCTTACTTCATTCCGCTGCGGAAAGTCCCGACGAATGAACAGAGCTCTCCGCATCCTCGCCGGCCGCAGGCGGATCCTCGGTGAGGATGATGCCGAAATTCTTCTGCA
The DNA here is from genome assembly GCA_017414715.1 of Clostridia bacterium. Taxonomy (GTDB): domain Bacteria; phylum Bacillota; class Clostridia; order Oscillospirales; family QAMX01; genus RGIG1911. Next base: position 8,635 of record JAFQKV010000103.1, on the reverse strand, counting down.
GTGTCGCCGCATCGGGCAGGATATCCGCCCCGAACCAGCGGACGGACAGCTCCGTAAGCTCTCCCGACAGAGAAAGCTCGTAGAGTGCCGTTCCCACGTGACCTGCAAGGGTGCTGTCCGGCGTTACGGCAAAATAGCGCGGATCTCCCTCGCCGTTGAGAGCAGGGCCGATGCGCAGCTTCATACTGTTCTGGGTGATGCGCCAGCGGGCTTCCGTTTCCGTCATAAGGGCAGCATCGTAATCGGAGACCATGATATCCAGCATGGCGCTGTACAGATCCTCCACAAAAACGGTGGAGGAGAAGGAATTCTTTACCGCCGGATTTGCCGAAAGCCATGCGGCGGCAGTATCATTCCTGCGGAGTGCGACCCGCTTTCCGGCAAGATATGCCAGAGAGGTCGTCGTGTCGGCGGCAGGCAGTACCGTCACCAACCGTTCCTGCATATAAGGACCGATCAGGGCGACGGTGTCACCGCCGGTAACGTTGTTTCCAAGACCGGTAACGAGATCCAGCTTGCCTGCCGCGAGTTGTGCAAGGCCTTCCTCGGCGGTGACCAGCCGGAACTGCACCTCGCGGCCCATTTCCTCCGCCATGAGGCGGCAAAGCTCGATCTCAAAGCCCTCCGGGCCGTTTCGGCCTTCGGCGGCAAGGGGCAGCCGTGACGCTGTGACACCCACGCGAATGACCCGGTCATTGCCGCTGCAGCCCGCGAGACCACAGATGATGGCAAAAACCGTCAAAAGGGCCAGAATTTTTATCTTCATTGCTCTGTCCTCACCCGATCAAAGGGCGGGAAAGCGCTCAGCGCCTTCAAGGAAGGCACATTCCTCCGCCGTCAGCTCCACGTCGGCGGCGGCAAGGGAATCTGCCAGCTGCTCCGGCTTCTTGCAGCCGATGAGGGCGGCGGCAGGGAAGGGAGCGGAGGTGATGTAGGAAAGCACCGCCGAGGTGACGGAAATGCCGCGGCGGTCCGCAAGCTCCATAACGCGGGCGAGGCGTTCGCGGTTCAGGGAGCAGTCAAACCGGCTGGATGCCTTGCTGTTCTGTGCCTCTCCGGAGGCACCGCGGGCAAAGAAGCCCTTACCCTGGGATGAAAAAGCCAGCACGGGCATACCGCTCCCGGCATAGAAGCCGTATTCCTCCCCGTCCATGCAAACAAGAGAAGGATCGCCCTGCATTTCTCCGTTGGAATAGGCCAGCGACCACTGGATCTCCGAGGAAGTAAAGAGAGTCAGCCCCTTTTTCTCCGCATAGGCATTGGCGGCAACGATACGGTCGGCGCGCCAGTTGGAGCAGCCGATGGCGCGGGTATAGCCCCTGGTGACAAAGCTGTGCAGGGTGTCCATGATCTCCTCCACGGGAATATGGATGTTGTCGCGGTGGAGAAGATAGATGTCCGGCGCAAAGCCGAGGTTTTCCAGGCTCTCACTCATGTCGAGCTCCAGCTCCTCCCGGCGGAGGCGGCCCAGACCGCCGTCTCCCTTGAAGCCGTGCCCGCCCTTGGTGATGACGACCATCTCTTCGCGCACACCGCGCTCCTTCACCCAGGCACCGACGGTGCGCTCACTCATGCCGTCACCGCCGGGCAGCCAGTTGGCATACATCCGGGCGGTGTCCAGCGCGCGGCCGCCGGCGGCATAATAGGCATCCATCAGGCGAAAGGAGTCCTCCCTGCTCAAAGCAGAGCCGAAATAATCGGTGCCGAGCACCAGAGAAGAGGTTTTTATTCCTGCAATATTTATGGTTTTCATAACTTTTATCTCCTTATTTGGGAGTTCTTTATCAGATATATTCCCGCGGTACACGCTTGGATACGGCGCAGAGAAGCTCATAGCTGATGGTACCGGCCTTCGCCGCCTGCTCCTCCACGGAGAGACGCACACCCTGCTGCTCACCGAAGATGACGGCCTCATCCCCCGGAACGACATCGGGAATGTCCGTCACATCGGCCATGAACATATCCATACATACCCGTCCCGCGATCGGGGCGCGTCTGCCATGGATGAGTACCGAGCCCCCCGCACCGAGGGCGCGGTGAATACCGTCGGCATATCCGGCTGCCACCACCGCCATGCGGCGCGGCTTATCGGCCCGGTAGGTGCGGCCGTAGCTGACGTACCCCCCGGCGGGCAGATCGTGCACGTGGATGACGGCGGCGGAAAGCTGCATGGCGGGATAAAGGGGGATGACCCTCCCCATGTCGCTTTGCTCCGCACTGTCTGGATAGCCGCCGTAGAGACAGATGCCGGGACGGCACATGGTCTTGCGCTGTTCCGGGCACAGCAGCGTCGCGGCAGAGTTTGCACAGTGTATGTACGGCGGACGGAGTCCCTGGGCCCCGAGCAGATCAACGAGCTTATCAAACCGCGCGGCCTGGGCGGCGGTATATTCCTGCCCCTCCGGGCGGTCGGCATCGGCAAAATGGGTGTAAATGCCTTCCACCCTCAGCCCGGGCAGGGCGGCAAGCCGCAGGATCTCCGCCGCGGCGGCGGGAATATTCCTGTCATCTGCCGCAGAAAAACCAAGACGCCCCATACCGGTATCCACCTGCACATGAACAGGTGCCCGGCAGCCGGCGGCAAGTCCCGCCGCAGAGATCTCCTCCGCATCCGCAAGGGAGGTGACGGACAGGGTCATGCCCTCCCGCAGCGCCACGGGCAGACCTGCGGCGGGCGTACGGCCGAGAATAAGGATCTCACCACGGATATCTTCTGCGCGAAGCTCCAGCGCTTCATCCACCGTCGCCACGGCAAAGGCCTCCGCCCCCGCCGCGCTCAGTCTGCGGGCAACGGGCACCGCGCCGTGGCCATAGGCATCGGCCTTGACCACGCAGAGCACGCGGCAGCCGGGCCCCACGAGCTCGCAGAGGGCACGGAAGTTTTTTTCGATGTTTTCCAGAGAAACCGTAGCGCAGATGCGCTGAGAGAAATTGGTCATGATCAGTTATTTTATCCTTCCTGGACAGTAAATTCCCTCCACCGGCAGTACAGGGTCGTGCCGTCGGCGGCGGACGTGTGAGAATCTACAGGTATTCCGTCCTTCGCGGTGACGGAAATGCTGTGGGAAAGCTCCTTCTCCCCGATCTTTGCGGGACACAGGGCGGTGATGACATCCTCGCCCTCCCGCCGCTCCCGCAGGTAGGTATCGGCAGTGCCGCCGGTCACACTCTCTGCAAGACTGTGCAGCAGGGAAAAGAGACTGACATGCTCCTCCCCGCCGGGGATGACCAGCTGGACATCCTCCCAGATGAGCTCCGCATCCCCATCCACCAAAACCGTGATGCCCGCATGTTCCTCCGGGGCCTGCAGCACGATCTCCGACAGCCCTTCAGCGTGGCGGAGGGTCAGCGTATACGTGCTTTCCACCCCGCCCGCGGTGAGACGTGTGTCACAGACGGCCGTAAATGCCTTGTCGGCAAGGGTGTGCAGATGCTTTTCCCCCGGCCCGGCGCTGCCGCCGCAGCCGGAAAGCAAAAGGCAGAGGATGCAAAGCACCGGCAGCAGCCGACGGCATCCGACGGGAAATTTCATAATAACCTTGGCCTCCTCTTATCGGTATGAGAAGGCCTCCGGGAATTCGTCCATCATGTCCGTGGGCAGCATGGCGGTCTGACCCCGCCGCTTTGCGGCAAGATCCCCCGCCCGTCCATGGAGCCACACTGCCGCGGCGGCATTTTCCGCCGTCGGACCCTTGGCGCAGAGCACGGCAAGCATACCGGCGAGCACGTCGCCGCTGCCCCCCCGCGCCATTCCGGCATTGCCGGTGGTGTTCAGGATGACCTGCCCCTCCCTGGAGGCGGTCAGGGTGCGGTGCCCCTTCATAACAAGGATAACACCGAGCTTTTCCGCAATGCGGCGGGCGGCAGTCTGGGGAAGCTCCTCAGGACGGAGGGGATCCTCGCCCAGAAGTCGGGCAAGCTCTCCCATGTGGGGGGTGATGATCGGGGTATGCCGGGCCTTCTTCAGCATATCTATATGCCCGGCAAGGGCGTTTATGCCGTCAGCATCCAGCACCAGCGGACAGGAACACTCCGAGAGAAGCCCGAAAACCACGTCCCGCACGGAACCCCGGCGGGAAAGGCCGCAGCCGCACAGGCAGATATCACAACCGTCGGCCCGCCGGATAAGCTCCGGCAGAGCTTCCCGGGAGACGGCCCCCTCCTCTTCGGGGAGAGGGAAAACCACCGCTTCCGGCGCACCGACAGCAACGATTTGATAGATGGAACGCGGAACGCCGCAGAAAACCAGCCCCGCGCCGCTGCGAAGCGCCGCCCGGGCGGCCATGACGGCGGCACCTGCATAACCCTCCGCTCCGGCGACGATAAGCACCTTTGGGTAATTGCCCTTATGGGAATCGGGCACGCGGGGAGGAAGCGCCCCTAAGGCATCCTCCTCGTCCATGGCCCAGAGATCCGGGGAGGGCAGAAGCTCCCCCGGCAGACCCAGCCGGTCGTGGATAACGTTTCCGCAGAGGGCATAGGTGTCGGCAAGAAAATGGGCGGGCTTTCGGCGCACGAAGCTCACCGTTTCCGCCGCACGGATGCAGGGCGAAAAGCATCCGCCGTCCGACCGCACCCCGGAGGGCACGTCCGCGGCAATGACGGGAACACCGCTGGCATTTGCCAGCCGGATACCCGCGGCAAAGGCCCCCTCCGGTGCCCGGGAAAGCCCGGTGCCGAACAGGGCATCGATAATGACTGCGGTATCCGCCGGAAGACGGGAGTTTTCCTCCAGAATCCCCACGGCACCGCCGAGTTCGATATACTGAGAGCGAAAATACGCCGCGTCTCCCTCACTTTTTTCATGGGTGCACAAACAGAAGGCGGGGATCCCGCGGCGCATGAGCTCCGCCGCCGCGGCGAAACCGTCGCCGCCGTTGTTTCCTCCGCCGCACAGCACGCAGACCGGCCCCTCCGGTACACGCAGGGCGGCGCGCTCGGCGAGACGCTTGCCCGCCCGCTCCATCAGCTGGGACAGGGGACCCACTTTTTGTGCATAGGCGGCTTCCGCCGCCCGGATCTCGGTGCGTGTGGCAAGAGGGATCATCGTTCAATCATTCCTTTCCGGAAATAAAGGCAAAAACTGCGGCTGTCGCATGGGTCTTATCGTGGGTCAGGGAAAGCAGAAAGGACATATGTCCGAACTTTTCCGCCGCGCGGCCGGAAAGCCGCAGCACCGGCTGACCGGAGGGAAGATGCTTCACCTCCGCCTCCGTCCACGAAAAGCCGGAAATGCCGCTGCCGACGGCCTTGCCAAAGGCTTCCTTCGCGGCAAACATGGCGGCAAGGCTCTCCGCCCTGCCACCGGCATAGGCAAGTTCCCCCTCCGTATAGACACGGCGAAGAAAGGCCGGCCGTTCGGCCGACCTTTGGATGCGGTCGATCTCGATGGAATCCAGTCCCAGTCCGACGGGGGTCATCGCTTTTCCACAGCCCCGGGGGCATAGGTACGGAAGGAACGGATCATCTTTTCATTGGGCTCGATAAACAGCAGGGTCTTCGCTCCGTTGTCGCTGTAAATGATATACCAGCGGCCGGGAGCCTGTACATGGGAGGTGCAATCGATGATTTTAGCAAAACTGTAGTTCTTCACATGCTCAAGGCCGATTTCATCGGCGGGACCGGCCTCCTCGATATTGTGGATATCCAGAGTTACCACCGCCTTGCGGCGGGCCTGGGCAATGATCTTATCCACGTCGAGGGTGCTGTTGGTGACGGCATACTCGTATTCCACGTTAAGCTGCTTGACCAGATACCATGCGCCGTAGCCCGCGCCGGTAACCACAAAGGCAAAAAGATAGCTGAAGGCACTCTTGATGGTAAAGAGGGTCATAAAGGCGAAGACGATGATGCCCGCCGCCGCAAGGACGATAAGCGTCTTGAGCATGAGGATCTTGAAGGTGGGAATGCGGGCAACGAGCTTTTCGTTGAAGATATCGCCCATTTCCTGTTCGCGGTATTCGTTCATGGTTTCTCCTTCCGGTGCGGATGCACAACAGTCTTACAGCTTGTTCGGGGCGGGATAGGTCTCGCCGAAGGTCTCCACACGGACGGAGGCCATCTTTTCCTCCACGAGGGGCTTGTCCATGGGATTGGTACGCACGCGGGAAATATTCTCCGCCACGTCAAGACCCTCGGTCAGCTTGCCGAAGGCGGCGTACTGACCGTCCAGAAAGGCATCGTCCGCGGTGCAGATAAAGAACTGGGAGCCGGCGGAGTCGGGCATCTGGGAGCGGGCCATGGAGATGACACCGGGCTGATGGGAAAGAGGATTGTTGACACCGTTGATGGCAAACTCACCCTTGATGCGCCAGCCGGGACCGCCCATACCGTTGCCGTTGGGGCAGCCGCCCTGGATCATAAAGTTCTGGATGCAGCGATGGAAGATCTTTCCGTCGTAGAAATTAAGATCGTTTGCCAGATGAATGAAGTTGCGGACGCTCTCGGGGGCGATCTCGGGATAGAGCTCGCCGGTCATGGTGCGGCCGTCCTCCATGGTGATGGTAAATACGGGATTTTTCATTTTCAAAGATTCTCCTTATTTCTGCAATTTCTTGTATTCGCCCACCGCGAGCTCGTCGCAGCGGTTGTTGTAGGGATTATCCGCATGGCCCTTAACCCACACAAATTCCACCGTATGGGTGGCACACAGGGAGAGAAGCTTCTCCCACAGGTCGGGATTGAGGGCCTTATCCTTTGCGTTGCGCTTCCAGCCGTTTTTCTGCCAGCGCGCCGCCCAGCCAAGCTTCATGGCATCCACCAGATACTTGGAATCGGAATAGAGAGTGACCTCGCAGGGGTGCTTTAAGCGCGAGAGGGCCTCCACCGCGCCGGTCAGCTCCATGCGGTTGTTGGTGGTGGCGGGATGGGAGCCGGAAAGCTCCAGCTCCCGCTCACCGTATTTCAGGATGGCACCCCAGCCGCCGGGACCGGGATTGCCGGAGCAGGCACCGTCGGTATAGATGGTAACGTGATCCATAGCTTTGCCTTACGCCTCGGTCTCCTCCGCGCCTTCCTTATCGGTGAGGGCGGTGGCAATGACCTTCTCCTCTCCGGAGGTGCGCATAACGATGACACCCTGAGAGGATCGGCCGCAGAGACGGATATCCTCAACGCTTGTGCGGATCATGGTGCCGCAATCGGTGATGAGCAGCAGATCCTCCTCGGTTCCGGCCGAAAGCACGCCGGCAAGGCTGCCCGTTTTTTCTGTCAGCTTATGGGCGGTCATACCCTTGCCGCCGCGGGAATGGCGGGTGAATTCACTCTCATCGGTGCGCTTGCCAAAGCCAAGCTCCGTGACGGTGACGATATCCCGTCCCTTTTCCGCCACAACGGCACCGATAACCTCGTCATCCTCCTCCAGACGGATGGCACGCACGCCGGCGGCCTCACGGCCCATGCAGCGCACGTCGCTTTCCTCAAAGCAGACGGCACGGCCGCCCTTGGAGACGACCAGCACGTCCTTTTTGCCGTCGGTGAGCATGACATGCAGCAGCAGATCGCCTTCATCCAGAGAAATGGCGCGGATACCGGCCTTGCGGGCGGAATTGAGAGCCGCAAGGGAGATTCGCTTGACGGTACCGCCGAGGGTGACCATGACGACGTAGGTATCCTCGTCAAACTCGCGGGTGTGCAGAAGGGCGGTGACCTTCTCATCGGGCTCCAGCTGCAGAAGGTTGACCATGTTGGTGCCCTTTGCGGTGCGGGCTGCCTCGGGGATCTGATAGCCCTTGAGACGGTAGAGCCGTCCGCGGTTGGTGAAGCAGAGGATATGGTCGTGGGTGGAGGCAACAAAGAGGGATCCGATGATGTCCTCCTCACGGGTGGTCATGGCGTTGACACCGCGGCCGCCGCGGCGCTGGGCGCGGTAGACGGAGGTGGGGATACGCTTGATATAGCCCATCCGGGTGAGGGTGAAGACACAGTCCTCCTCCTCGATGAGATCCTCGATATCCAGCTCATCCTCCACGTCCTGAATGTCGGTGCGGCGCTCATCGCCGAATTTCGCGGCGATGGCGGTGAGCTCCTCCTTGAGCACGCCGCAGATCATCTCATCGGAGGCAAGCAGGCGGTTGTAATAGGCGATCTTTTCCTGCAGCTCGGCCATTTCCGCCTGCAGCTTTTCGCGGTCCAGTCCCTGCAGTGCCTTCAGGCGCATATCGAGAATGGCCTGCGCCTGGATCTCATCAAGCTCGAAGCGTGCCATGAGGTTTTCTTTGGCATCGTCATAGCTTGTGCGGATGATGCGGATGACCTCGTCGATATTGTCCTGGGCGATGATAAGTCCGGCCAGCAGATGGGCACGCTCCATCGCCTTGCGCAGATCGTAGCGGGTACGGCGGACGATGATCTCCTTCTGGAACTTCAGATACTCATCGAGGATCTGCCGCAGGGTAAGCACCTTGGGCTGCTTCTGGTTGTTGACCAGCGCAAGAAGAATGATGGAGAAGTTGGACTGCAGAGCAGTCTGCTTGAAGAGGTTATTGAGGACGACCTGACCGTTGGCATCCTTTTTCAGCTCAATGACGATACGCATACCCTTCCGGTCGGTCTCGTCCCGCAAATCGGAAATGCCTTCCAGCCGCTTGTCCTTGACCTGGTCTGCGATGTTCTTGATCAGCTGGCGCTTGTTGAC
>JAFQKV010000102.1 GCA_017414715.1 Clostridia bacterium | reverse complement strand
TTGCCGCCCACCATGATCTTGACCATGCCGGGGAACTCCGCCGCCGCCTTTTCGGCCTCTGCGGCAACCTCACCGTCGGCGGTGCAGACAATGGCCTTGACCTTTGCGGCCTTGTAACGGTAGGTAAAGTCGTGCTCCACCAGCTGATTGGTGGCGGGGATGGCGATGGCACCGATCTTGTGCAGGGCAAGCATGCAGAACCAGAACTGATAGTGGCGCTTGAGCACCAGCATGACGGTATCTCCGCGCTTGATGCCAAGGGATTCGAAATAGTTGGCCGTCTTTGCGGAATATTTCTTCATATCGAGGAAGGAGAACTTCCGGTCGCTCTTATCGTTTGCCACCCACTGCATGGCAAGCTTGTCGGGATTCTTTGCAGCAACGGCATCTACGCAGTCAAAGGCAAAGTTGAAGCGGTCGGCATTTTTGAAGGAAATGCCGTTGAAGACACCCTGCTCGTCGTAGGAAGAGGTGATGAATTCATCGGCAACGGAGGTCATGCGGCTCGTTTCCGCTGCGGCCTTTGCTGCCACATAGGGAGCCTCGGGGTATTCCTCGCTGACCTGACCGTCCTGGGGATTGAGCACCACGGCGTGGAACTCACAGCCGCCCTCGGAAACGGCGATCATGCCGTGGGGAATGAGACTGTTGTAGAAGATGGAGTCGCCCTCATTGAGCACCTCCACATGTCCGCCCACCTGCACCTTCAGGGAGCCCTTGACGATAACGTCAAACTCCTGTCCGTTGTGAGAACTGAGTTTCATGGGAGCATCCTGCTCCTCCGGCAGATAGGGGAACTTGACGAGGAAGGGCTCTGCCAGCTTATCCTTGAACTTCGGAGCGAGGTTATTGTAGACGTAACCGTGCTTCTTTACGATCTTCATACCCTCACCGCGGCGGGTGACGGTGAAGGAGGTCAGGGTTGCGCTGGTTCCCTCCAGGATGTCCGTGACCTCAACGCCGCAGGCCTTGGCGCACTTGTAGATAAAGGTAAAGGTAAAGTCGGCGTCACCGGCCTCCAGAGTCCGGTAATCCTCAACGCTGACGCCGGTCAGACGTGCCAGCTCTTCCGGGGAATAGCCGGTGGCTTCGCGCAGGTCGCGGATGCGGCGTGCGACTTCCTTCAGATTGAATTCCATGTTGTTTCTCCTCTCTTTTTCATCGGTTTGGCTCTTGGGAGAGGCAATAAAAAAACCGTCCCAAGAAATTTTCTTTCTTGAGACGGGTAGATATTAAAACTATCCGCGGTACCACTCAATTTGCTCCCTCCTTTTACGGAGAGAACCACTCTGCGGGCTCCAACAAGCCCCCCGCCTTAACGCGGCGGATACGAAGGCCGTCTACTCACAGATACATCTGCTTTCGGGGCCTCAGCTCGGAAGGGATAGCGGGTAAAACACTCTGCTGCCGGCTTGCACCCACCGCCGGCTCTCTGAAAGCGTTGTGTTTTTGGCTTTCTTCGTCACAGCCTTTAACTGTATGCGCACATCATACACCCGACACACAGGTTTTGTCAAGGGGGTCAGAAAAATTTTTTTCGATTTTCAGCGCAGCCGTTCCGGACTCTTTCAAAATGCACCCACCCGGCACGTACCCCCTCACAGAAAGCTGCGGATAAATCCGGCATCCCCGCCCGAGCACCGTACCCGGATTGAGTACCGTGCCGCAGCCGATCTCGGCACCGTCACCGATCAATGCCCCGAGCTTTTTTCTGCCCGTCGGAATATCCATCCCCGGCAGATGTACGGTCACCGGACTTCGGTCCCCTTTTACATTGGATGTGACCGCGCCCGCACCCATATGGGCCCGGAACCCAAGAACGGAATCGCCGACGTAATTATAATGCGGGACCTGTACTTCATCAAACAGAATGCAGTTTTTCAACTCAGTAGAGTTGCCCACCACAGCTCCGTCACCAACGAGGACGCTGCCCCGCAGAAATGCACAGTGGCGGATCTCCGCCCCCCGTCCGATAACGGCAGGCCCGGAAATGCATGCGGTAGGGGCGATCCGCGCACTTTCATGGATCCAAACAGACGGAGCTGTCTCACGAAAGCCCAAAAGCCGCGGACCGCGGGCAAGAAACTCCGTCAGGTCGGAAAGCACATCCCACGGATATCGTGCTTTCTTAAAAAGCGGAGCCGACAGGCTGTGAGAAAGATCAAAAAGCTCCGTCACGGCTGCGCATATCCTTTCTGACGGATCAGCTCCGCTATGCTCTCCGCACAGTTTTCGCACAGCGTCTCCTCTGCCGCCTCGACCATGATGCGGATGACGGGTTCCGTGCCGCTCTCGCGCACGAGCACCCGGCCACAGTTCTCAAGGCTGCGTTCCAGCTCCTCCGTCCGCCGGCAAATATCCGCATCTGCTATGACCTCTGCCTTGTTGCAAACCCGAATATTCTTCAGAACCTGCGGCAGGATCTTCACCTGTGCCGCAAGCGCGCCAAGTGTCTGCTTCCGGTCAAGCATTTCCTCAATGAGCATCAGCGCCGTAAGGATGCCGTCACCAGTGGTGGCGTATTTTCGCATGATGATGTGTCCGGACTGCTCACCACCCAAAGCATAACCGTTTTCCATCATATTTTCGTACACATATCTGTCTCCCACCCGGGTCTGCACGGCAGTGATCCCCGTCCGGTCCAATGCCTGCAGAAGTCCGGCATTGGACATGACCGTGGTCACAACCGTATTCCGGTCCAGACCGCCGCGGCTGCGCAGCCGGTTTGCCAGAATGTAGAGAATATGGTCTCCGGTGAGCACATTTCCCCGCTCATCCACCGCAATACACCTGTCTCCGTCACCGTCAAAGGCAAAGCCGACATCCAGCCCGTTGTCGCGCACAAAGGCCTGCAGCGTCCCGGTATGTGTTGCCCCCGCCTCACGGTTGATGTTCAGTCCGTCGGGGCTTGCGTTGATAACAAAGGTCCGCGCACCGAGTGCCTCAAATACCGCCGGTGCAATCATCCATGCAGCGCCGTTGGCACAGTCAAGGCCGATGCGCAGCTCCCGGTAGGAATGTGCGGCAAGGGAGATCAGATAGCCCATATAACGGTTTCTTCCGGCCACATGATCCACGATGGTGCCCATGCGTTCATGTGTCGCAAGGGGCAGATCGTCAGTCTTAAGCCCCAGCTCCTGCAGCCGCCCGTCCAGATAGGCCTCAATCAGGGCAAGGGTACGGTCATCCATCTTCTCTCCGTGACGGTTGACCAGCTTGATCCCGTTGTCATAGAAGGGATTGTGGGATGCGGAGATCATAACGCCGCAGTCAAAATTATCATTCCTTGTAACATAGGAAACGCCCGGCGTGGTCGTCACATGCAGGATACTCGCATCTGCTCCGGAGGCCGTAAGCCCCGCCGCCAGCGCATACTCCAGCGCATAACTTGAGCGCCGCGTATCCTTTCCAATAACCACGCGGGGACGGTAGCCGTGCTCCCGGCACCCGGAGATCGGATTTGCATAATACCAGCCGAGAAACCGGCCGACTTTGAAGGCATGCTCCGCCGTCAGTTCCGTTCCGGCCTCGCCGCGAAAGCCGTCCGTTCCAAAGTAGTTCCCCCGGAATTCCGGGTCAGGCAGGGTATGTGATCTGTGCAGCACTACGTCCTCCCGGATCATATCATCCGCACTGATCTGAAAGAGCGTGCACATCTGCAGGATTTTTTCCATGCGGGGCTCTGCCTGATCCACTTCCCATTTGGACACAGACTGCCGCGAGATCCCCAAATGGTCAGCCAGCTGCTCCTGCGTCATACGTGCATGTGTGCGCAGATGCGCGATCTTTTCTCCGATGGTCATTGTCTTCCCCTTTCGGTAAGAAATTCGCATTTCGTCTTTACACTGTATTATATGATGCTTCTGTCTTCTTTTCCACCAATTAAACATGGAAATGCTTTCGCAACTGTTAGTTGCTCATATCACAGAGCATGTCCGCATGTTTTCACGGTATCCACGGCCTCGCCTGCCGCCGTTGCAACTTTTCGTTGCCTCCTTCTTACCTTGTTCTTTCCGCACAGAAAAACCCCGGCAGAAGCATCTGCCGGGGTTCAGACTATAGCGGATCAGATATTTTCGATATAACGATAGATAATATTTGCGGTCTGTGCGCGGGAAGCCGTGCCCTTGGGAGCCAGGGTCACCTTATTGCCTTCCGCGATTCCCGCGATCAGTCCCTGATCGCAGGCCCATGCAACTGCCGTCTCCGCCCACTTGCCAACGCGCTTCCAGTCGGAGAAATTCTTCGCGGCATCCTCTGCAACCGAACCGAGCTCACCCTTATAGTCCGCATAGCGGTACAGGATCGCGGCCATCTGCTCACGCGTAACGGCATCGTCAGGGCCGAATCTGCGGCTGTTGTAGCCCTCGACGATCCCTGCGGCGTTTGCCCATGCAATGGCCTCCGTGTACCATTCGCCCTCGGCAACATCCGCAAAGGTCAGCTTATGCTCCACCCGCGGTTCGCCCTCCATGCGCCACAGAACCGTAACCAGAGATGCACGGGTCATAGCGTCCTCCGGCGCAAAGTCACCCTTTTCGTTGCCGATTATCAGGCCCTTCTCGATGCAGTAATGCACACCGTCGTGGTACCACTTTTGGGACTCAAGATCCGCATATCCGTGCATGGGGCAGGCCGTATCTCCGGTGCATCCGGAGGCAGAAGGAATCTGCTTCTCAAACACAGCCGTGACGGTGACATTCGCGGCAGGCATCGTAAAGGTGTACACGGTGTCGCTCACACGGGTCAGCGTAAGGGCGCTTCCTCCAACCGCGCCCACAGAAGCAAGGCGGTAGCCACTGTACGGCGTAAGCGTGATCGTAACGGTATCGCCTGCATATGCAGACTTCGCACTGACGGCCGCACCGCCATTTGCGATGTTTCCAACGCTGACGGTATAGGTAGGCTTGGATACCGGGACCTCCTTAACCGTCAGCTTGCCTTCAACATGGGTCACGGAGTAGTTCGGGCCTGCATCAGCACCGTCAAGATAAACGGTGTAGACGCCGGGCTTCTTCAGGTCAGCAGAGGTGCCGTAACCCGGTCCGGCAATCAGTTCATCGCCGTCCAGAAGGCCTTCCACCGTGTAGCTGTATTTAGGCCAGCCGCCAACATAGATCTCACAGTTAACCATGGCAACGGTGATATCCTTCTTTGCGATGGTGTAGCTGCGGCTGTCTGCATTTGCAGGAAGCTTATAGTTTGCATTGGAAAGTGCGGTAGCACGGTAGCAGAACGTACCTGCATTGACATTGCTTCCCACGGGCTCGACCGTAACGGTGCAGTCATCACCGGCAACAATGCCGCCAAGCGTTGCAGTCAGGACGTATGCTTTTCCGTTGTAGGTCAGAGGTTCGGCAAGGGAAGACCAGGTAAGAGTTACCTCTTTCTGGGCAACGGTTACTGCAATATACTCAGGAGCAACATCATTGTGGTTCGCATCACCAACGACCTTGTACCACACGTAGTAGGTGCCCGCTGCGGTAGCGGAAGGAAGAGCAGTTCCCCAGCTGCCGGTAGCCCCAGTCGCCGTACCGAGCGCATACTGCATGGTACCGCCGGTGGCGCTGCATGCGCTGATCAAAGTCTGTGCTGCGCCGGAATAAATCAGACCGGCATTTGCCGTAGGTGCGGTGCAGGTAGCATCCGCCTTATTCACGGTAACGGCAACGGTGCGCGCAACGCGCTTTGCCGTGTTATCCCAGCCGGAAACACCCGTCCAGTCATAATTTTCGGTATCCGCCGGCGTATAATACGCAACATATCCGGAATTGTTAATGGGAGGAACCGTGTTCGGCTCTGCCCACGTCCAACCGGCAGGAAGTCCTACATTGGAAAGCTTTGCTCCATAGGCAATGCTATTCTGCGCGATGGGATTAGCAAGGACGGCAGATTTTTTTGTAATTTCAAACGTCCAGGATGCCTCCGTATAATCATTGAGGGCGGGCCAGGTGTTGCTTGCCGCCACATCAATACGAACCTCGTAGGTACCAACCTCAATCGGATCGCAAAGTACGCCGTTTTTATAATACTTCACGGTGATCTCACCCAAGTCGGTGACATTCGCTCCGGAAACAACGGTGGCGGTTTTCTTTTCTCCCGAATACACGGTATCTGCCGGGGCAGTATAATCAAAGCTCAGCGCCACAGGAGCAGCACCCGTAACCTTAAAATCTTTATACACCAGCGGAGTCATTGTGCCTTCCTGGTTCATGACCCAGAAGGTCAGCGTATGATCGCCTCCGCCGATAACCGTGCTATCCAGCGCAAATGTGCCGGCGGCAATTCCCGTACCGGAAGAGAAGGAACCCAGCAGAATTTCTTCGTAGCTGTCATCCACAGTCACGTACAGTTCTTCGGTCATACTTGCGGCATCTTTGATGGAGGCCGTGACGTTGGCAGTCTCACCGTATTCCACGGTGTCGCGGTCCAGAGTCAATCCCGTGTCGTACCACTCGACCGGATCGGCCACTTCACCAACACCGACAATGAGGGAATACGCAGCCTTCTGGCCGGGGTTCAGGTTGATATTCTGCCAGGAGAAGGCACAAGCACTGTCTGCACCGGAATAGGAAGTCAAATCGCTGTTATAGGTACCAGAGGAAGATTTACTGCTTGCATCAAGCTGATTGTAACATTTATCATCGTGCTCACCATAACGGCCAAACCAATAGGTGTCCACAGCAGTAACACCGGGGGCATTTGCAAAAAGCAGGCTGAACTGGGCCCCGGTGTAGGTGTCGGCCATCTTGATTCCGATGACTTCATTTCCGGACTTGATTACTTCAATGGCCGCACTGTCATTGCTGCCAATCATGGTATCCGCATAGATCGCAAGCTTTCCGTTGGTGACGCCGCTGCTTCCCGCGGTAACATTGAGGGTAAGCTTGACATACCGGCCGCCGCTGACGGAGGAAGCGGTGTATGCTACATTGGCTCCGCTCATGCCGTCTGACTCGTAATAATAGCCACCATTGCTAAAAGTAGTTTTTATGTAATTATCATTAAAATTTCCCATAACATCAATCGAAGATGACATTGACATTATTTTATAAGCCATATGGCCGTTTGCGGTAGCCGTATAACCAGAGGGAATACTCGCTGCGGATGCTTGCATCGGCACCAGCGAAACCAGCATAACCGCTGCCAGCAACAGGGCGGTAATACGCGTGGAATTCTGCCGAGCGGCACGGCCAAGCTTTTTTGCGCCGTGCAGCATGTACGCAGCGGGCAAAAGCGCCATCAGCTTACATTTTTCAAGCTTTCTCATATTTTTTCCTCCAAAAACTGGTTTTGGCTTTGGTAACAAAAAAAGAGTCGCTTCTGCAGCGAGCCGCAGAAGCTGTCTTTGTTTTTCAGTTTTGAAGCGGAGCATCCGTCTTCCCGATTCCCGGAAAAATCCCATCCTCCGCAAGGTTGACTACGGGAAGACCCGCTGTCAGCGCCAGCGTAACGGTCTGCATAGTGCCGCTGTCCTCCCGGCGGCCATAGGCCACGCAAAGCTCGGAATGCTCCACCATATAGCGGTTCCGCAGCTGCATACAGCCGGGCCAGTAGGCCGGGGAAAGCAGAACGGTCTCATCCGCCGCCGCAAGCTGGGCCTGATAGGTATCCCGCTGTGCACGGGTCCATCGATTGTCCTGATCCGCACAGGGGCGGACAATGATCAGCCGGATATCGCTGTGCACATCCCGGGCAGAAAGCACAGCCTCCGCCGCAAGGGTGTCAAAGCCGAGGGCACCGCCGGTATAAAACCGGCGAAATCCCTCCTCATAGAGCACACCAATGACCTCCCGAAGGGCACCGCGCAGGACATCCCGCGCATCCGCCGCGATCCGGCGATGGCCGGTGAAACAACAGCTGCGCCCTTTCGCCGCGAGGCTCATTTGAGATTACTCAGCGTCTGCAGGAGCCTCTTCGGCACACTGGCAGCAGCAATCCTCGTCATCGCAGTCCTCGTCGCAATCGCACTCGAGATCCTCAAAGTCCTCATAATCGCAATCGCAGTCACAGGAGATGCAGATGATACCCTTCTTCTTCAGGTAGAAGATGACGGCAGCAGCGATGCCGGCGAGAACGGTAACGGCACCGACGATCTTAAGAACGGTGGCAAGAGTCTTGTTCATGTTGAAATCCATCCTTTCAAAAATATCATACGAAAAGAAATACGCTTTCTCATATATAATATTACCCTGTAGCGGCAGGAATGTCAAGTGCACAGGTGTAAACATTTTTCTGCCCCTGTCCTACATGTATATTTCCCCGTCCGGCGGTGTATACTCCTGCTGTCGGCAAAATTTCCGGCAGAAAGGAGAAGCCCATGAAAAAGTGCAAAAATAACCCCGGTGCCTGTGCACATCATCAGGAAATGAGTATGCCCCATCCGGAGCGTCCTCATGCATCCACCATCGGAAAAGAACAGTCCACACCACGAAATAATGCGTCCCGACGCAGAAACGAGAGTATTTTTTCGAAAGGTGAAGATAAATAGTCTATACTCCCGTAATTTCAGGTCTGGTTTTTGTCAACCCGGTTTTTTCCGGGTTTGACCTTTTCTGACGTTTGCAGTAAAATATTCCTGCAAGGTCAAAGATAGTCAAAGTCTAATTTTGAGAGGGCGTTTTCTTATGCGTATATCCGACAGCATCGCCGATTTTATCAGTGAGCTTCTCCGCCGGGAGGGCGAGGTTGAGCTGCAGCGCAACCTCTTGGCCGACCAATTCAACTGTGTTCCGAGTCAGATCAATTACGTCATCTCCACCCGTTTCACGCCGGAGCACGGCTACGTGGTGGAAAGCCGGCGGGGCGGCGGCGGTTACATCCGCATCACCCGCCTTGTCAATCCCCGGGAGGTAGCCATGATGCACGTGGTCAACTCCGTGGGCGAGGGCATCACCGACCGCGGAGCCGCCATCTGCCTGAAGAATCTGGCGGATGCGGGACTCATTTCCCCCGCCGAGCAGCAGCTCATCGCTGCCGCCGCCGACGATCACGCCCTGCGGGCCGTACCCGCGGAGCTTCGGGATCGTGTCCGCGCCGACATACTCAAGCGCTGTATCATGCGCACCGCCCGCTGACAAATCCGAATTTAAAGGAGGATACCTGTATGCTTTGTCAGAACTGTGGAAAACACACCGCCACCTATCATTTCACCCAGAACATCAACGGTGAAACCACCGAGACCCACCTCTGCGCCCACTGCGCCGCACAAAAAGCGCCGGGCACCGGTGTTTCCGACCTTTTTGACAGTCTCTTTTTCGGTACATCCCTTCCCCGCCGTGCTGCCGTTTGCGAAAGCTGCGGCATGACTCTCTCGGAGCTTTCCCGCACAGGTAAGGCGGGCTGTGCCGCCTGTTACAAAACCTTTGCCGCCGAGCTTCGCCCCACCCTTCGCCGCCTGTACGGTACCGCCGTGCATACCGGTAAGGCACCGGCGGATGCATCGGAGGATCTGCGCCGCAAGCGCCGTCTTTCGGAGGCAAAGCGGGAGCTTTCCGCCGCCATTGATGCCCAGGAATTTGAGCGCGCAGCCGCTCTGCGGGACGAGATCCGTTCCCTCTCCGCAGACGAGCTTTGAGAAAGGAGGCAGCGACAATGAACAAATGGTATGAGCTTTCCCCCGCGGGCGGCGATCTTATCGCCGTTTCCTCCCGGATCCGGCTGGCCCGCAACGTCGCCGGACTTCCCTTCCCAGGCCGCATGAGCGCTGCCGAGGAGACCGAGCTTTGCCGCCGCGTTCGGGAAGCCGTTTCCTCCTGGCATGCGGAGAACTTCACCGAATACAATGAAACCACGCCCGCCAGCACCCTTGCCGCCCTGACGGAGAGCCATCTCGTCTCCCCCGCCTTTGCGGAATCCGGCCGCGTCCGCGCCGCCTTTATCTCCGCCGACGAATCGGTCTCCCTGATGGTCTGCGAGGAGGATCATCTGCGTCTGCAGCTGCTCGGCCCCGGACTGCACCTTGATTCCCTCTATGCCCGGGCCGACCGGTTGGATGACGATCTGTGCGGTCGTCTGCATTTTTCCTTTGACGAGCAGCTCGGCTTCCTTACCCGCTGCCCGACCAACCTCGGCTGCGGTCTTCGGGCCAGCGTCATGCTGCATCTGCCCGCCTTAACCGAGAGCGGCGGCATCCGCCGCATCGCCGAGCGCGCCGCCAAGGTGGGTGTCACCCTCCGCGGCTTCTTCGGTGAGGGCAGCACTCCCGCCGGTGCCTTCTACCAGATCTCCAACCAGAGCTCCCTCGGTCTTTCCGAGGCCGAGATCCTTCAGCGCGTCACCGAGGTGGTGGAGGTCATCATCCGTGAGGAGCAGCGTCTGCGGGAGGAATATCGCAAGGCCGATCCCACCGGCATGGCCGACCGGGTCTGGCGCGCCTGCGGTCTGCATACCCATGCCCGCCGCATGAGCACCGCCGAGGCCATGGGCCTGCTTTCCGACGTGCGTCTCGGCCTTTCCCTCGGCATTCTGACGGATGCCCCCGCACGGCCGCTTTTCGCCCTTCTGCGGGACATCATGCCCGCCGTACTCGACCCCGAAAGCAAAATGACCGCTCCCGAGCGCGATGCCGCCCGGGCGGAACTTCTGCGGAAGGCATTATCCCCAAGAGAGGAGTAAACCAGCAATGTTTGAAAGAAAATTCACCGAACGGGCACAAAAGTCCCTCGATCTCGCCTTTGCCGCCGCCAAGGCTCTGGGCCACGGGTACGTCGGCAGCGAGCATATCCTCCTCGGTCTCATCAAGGAGGAAACCGGCGTTGCCGCCCAGAGCCTTTCCGCGGCAAACATCACCTATGATGCCGTACGCGAGCGTATCGCGGAGGCCTTGGGCGTGGGCGATCCCACCGTCGCCCCCCGGGGACTGACCCCCCGCACCAAAAACATCCTTGAGATCGCTGCGGCGGAGGCATCCGCCCTCGGCCACAGCTATATCGGCACCGAGCATCTGCTCATGGCCATCCTGCGGGAGGGCGAGAACGTCGCCCTGCGCATCCTCGTTGCCCTCGGCGTTGACCGTGCAAACCTCTACCGCAGCCTGCGGCAGGCGGTGGGCGGCACCGAGCCCGCCCCGGAGACAGACTCCGCCGCCAACGGTGCTCCGGGCGCTGCCCCGGCGGGCAAAGCCTCCGCCTTCACCACCGACATGACTGCCCGCGCCGCAAACGGTAAGTATGATCCCGTCATCGGCCGCAGCGAGGAGATCCAGCGGGTCATCCAGATCCTTTCCCGCCGCCAGAAAAACAATCCCGTGCTCATCGGTGAGCCCGGTGTCGGCAAAACCGCCGTGGCGGAGGGCCTTGCCCAGCGCATCGCCGCCGGAGACGTACCGGAGACCCTGCGGGGCAAGAAGCTTTTGTCTCTCGATCTCTCCTCCGTCATAGCCGGAACCAAATACCGCGGCGAATTTGAGGAACGTCTCAAGCAGATCATCTCCGAATCCGCCGCCGGCGGCGATACCGTACTCTTCATCGACGAGATCCACACCCTTGTGGGTGCCGGCGGTGCCGAGGGAGCCATCGATGCGGGAAATATTCTGAAGCCCGCCCTCGCCCGCGGTGAGGTGCAGGTCATCGGTGCCACCACCCGCGGCGAATACCGCAAATACATGGAAAAAGATGCCGCGCTGGAGCGCCGCTTCCAGCCTGTCCACGTTGGAGAGCCCAGCGAGGATGAAAGCGTGCTCATCCTGCAGGGCCTGCGGGACAAGTACGAATCCCACCACAAGGTGCGCATTACCGACGAGGCCATCCGAGCCGCCGTCACCCATTCCTCCCGCTATATCACCGACCGGTTCCTGCCCGACAAGGCCATCGATCTCATCGACGAGGCTGCTTCCCGCGTGCGCATCGGTGCCATGACCGCGCCCCCCGATCTCAAGGCGCTGGAGGAAGAGGCCGAAAAGCTGTCCAAGGACAAGGAGGAGGCCGTCCGCGCCCAGGATTTTGAGCGCGCCGCCCGCCTGCGGGACGAGGAAAAGGCGCTGCGTGAGCGCATTGAGGCCGACCGCTCCGCCTGGCAGCGGGGCGAGGACGGACGGGAGCTCTCCATCGGTGAGCCGGAAATTGCCGACATCGTCGCCTCCTGGACGGGAATTCCCGTCCGGCGCATCACCGAAAGCGAGGCCGACCGGCTGCTGCACATGGAGGAGGAGCTTCACCGCCGTGTGATCGGTCAGGATGAGGCCGTCACCTGTGTCAGCCGTGCCATCCGCCGGGGTCGTGCCGGTCTCAAGGACCCCAAGCGACCCGCAGGCTCCTTCATCTTCCTCGGCCCCACGGGCGTTGGAAAGACCGAGCTGTGCAAGGCGCTGGCCGAGGCACTTTTCGGGGATGAAAACGCCATGATCCGCATTGATATGTCGGAATACATGGAAAAATTCTCCGTTTCCCGTCTGATCGGTTCTCCTCCCGGCTACGTTGGCTACGAGGAGGGCGGCCAGCTGACGGAGAAGATCCGCACCAAGCCCTACTCCGTGGTGCTCTTTGACGAGATCGAAAAGGCACATCCCGACGTTTTCAATCTGCTGCTGCAGATCCTGGAGGACGGCGTGCTGACCGACGGTCAGGGCCGCCGGGTAAGCTTCAAAAACGCCATTCTCATCATGACCTCCAACGTCGGTGCCCGCCGCATCACTGAAAAGACCACCCGCCTCGGCTTTGGCGCAGATACTCCCGACGAATCCGCCGCCGGCATCCGGGAGGCGGTGCTCGGAGAGCTGAAGAACACCTTCCGCCCGGAGTTTTTGAACCGCATCGACGATATCATCGTCTTTAACCGTCTCGGTGATACAGATATTGCCCGCATCGCCGGCAAGATGCTGCACTCCGTCGCCCGCCGCACGGAGGAGATGCACATCTCCCTTGTCTGGGACGAGGAGGTGGAGCTGCTGCTGGCCCGCGAGGGCTTTGACCCCGTCTACGGAGCCCGTCCCCTGCGCCGCGCCATTCAGTCCCGGGTAGAGGATGCCGTGTCCGAGCTTCTGCTCTCCGGGGCAAAGAAGACCGGCGACACCATCACCCTCAAGGCCGTTGACGGAAAAATCGAGTTGGAATAACCCCATAAAAAAACGGTACGGAAAACGGACGGGGGTCGTAAAACAGTTAAATCTCCGCACGAGTTGCTTGTGCGGAGATTTTTCTTTTGCGATAGCCGCATAGCGGCGCAAGAGGGTGTATCCTTATTGTTCGGAACGCAGTGACGCAAAACAGCCCAGACCTC
>JAFQKV010000005.1 GCA_017414715.1 Clostridia bacterium | reverse complement strand
GATATTTTTTCGCCCATTTCCGGGCGCGGAGCACATGATGGAAAAGGTCACTCGTCTTTTGGATGAGGCGGCAGTCCGCCGCAGTCTCATGCGCATCGCCCATGAGATCATTGAAAAAAACAAGGGGCTTGAGGGTGTCTGCCTCTGCGGTATCCGCCGGCGCGGCGCATCCATCGCGGACACTCTGGCCGAAGCCCTGGCGCGCATCGAGGGCACCCGCCCGCCCGTCGGCTATCTCGACATTACCCTCTACCGGGACGATCTCTCCCCCGCCGCGCAGGCACCCCGCCTCAACGCAAGTGAGCTTCCCTTTGATGTCGGCGGAAAGACGCTGGTGCTCTGCGACGATGTCATCTTCACCGGGCGCACGGTGCGTGCCGCCATCGAGGCGATCTTCGACCTCGGCCGCCCCTCAGCCATACAGCTTGCGGTGCTTATCGACCGCGGCCACCGGGAGCTTCCCATCCGTCCCGATTTTGTGGGCAAGAACGTACCCACCTCCCTCTCCGAGATCGTATCCGTGCGAATGCCCGCGGAGGACGGGGAGACAGCGGTGGATATCTGCCGCCCGGAGGCATAAATTCCTGTATTCGATTGCGAAAGCATGACAATAAAAACAATTTTGGAGGATTGTACAAGGTATGAAAATGATCTACAATGTGCAGGACAAGCCCAAATTCGGTCAGATGATCGTCTTTGCCCTGCAGCAGGTGCTGGCCATTCTGGCTGCCACCATCGCCGTCCCCGCCATCGTCGGTAACGGTATGTCCGCTTCCGCGGCTCTCTTCGGTGCCGGTATCGGTACCCTCGTCTACCAGCTCTTCACCAAGTTCAAGAGCCCCGTCTTCCTCGGTTCTTCCTTCGCCTTCATCGGCTCCATGCTCGCCGCCTTTGCCGGTGCCGTCTCCGCGCAGGCCGGTTTCGCCGGCATCATCCTCGGTGCCATCTTTGCCGGTCTCGTCTACGTCGTCATCGCCATCATCGTCAAGATCGCCGGCGTCAAGTGGATCAACAAGCTCATGCCCGCCGTCGTTATCGGACCCACCGTCGCCCTCATCGGTCTGTCCCTGGCCGGCGCCGCCGTCAAGGACGTCTTCTCCTACGGTCCCCAAGACGGTAACGGCTCCTTCGTCATGTCCGCTCCCATCTGGGCCTCCTTCGTCTGCGCCATAGTCACCCTCGCCGTTGTCATGCTCTGCTCCACCTACGGCAAGAAGATGATCAAGCTCATCCCCTTCATCATCGGTATCCTCGCCGGCTACGTCGTTGCCGTCATCTTCACCCTGTGCGGCATTCCCGTCATCGACTTCTCCGTCTTTGAGAACCTGAAGATCGTTGCCCTGCCCGAATTCACCTTCCTCACCGCCCTCAAGGGTGTCAAGGAGATCGATGCCTCCTATATCGCCACCGTGGCCGTGGCCTACGTCCCCGTTGCCTTCGTGGTCTTTGCCGAGCACATCGCCGACCACAAGAACCTTTCCTCCATCATTGAGAAGGACCTGCTCGAGGAGCCCGGTCTGCACCGCACCCTCCTCGGTGACGGTGTCGGCTCCATCGCCGGTGCTTTCTTCGGCGGCTGCCCCAACACCACCTACGGTGAGAGCGTCGGCTGCGTGGCCATCACCCGCAACGCCTCTGTCGCCACCATCTCCACCGCCGCCATCATGTGCATCATCATTTCCTTCTTCGGCCCCTTCGTCGCCTTCCTTGACTCCATCCCCGGCTGTGTCATGGGCGGTGTCTGCATCACCCTGTACGGCTTCATCGCTGTCTCCGGTCTGAAGATGATCCAGAAGGTCGACCTCAACCAGAACAAGAACCTCTTCGTCGTCGCCTCCATCCTCATCCCCGGTATCGGCGGCATGGCTCTGGCCATCGGCAAGGTCACTCTGACCGCCATCGCCTGCTCCCTCATCCTCGGTATCCTCACGAACCTCATGCTCTCCCCCAAGAAGGACGAGGTCGAGTAAGCTTCTGCAGTCTGCATATCTCAAAGAGCTCGGATCAGAGAGATCCGGGCTCTTTTTTCGACCTCTTTTTTGTCTGTCGCCTGCTACAATAAGAAAAAAAGAGGGAGGTGCAGGATGATCATATATGCCGACGTGCTTTTTCTGGTCAACCTGGTGCTTAACGGAATGATCCTGCGCATTACCGCCAGGGCCGGCGGGACACGGCTGTCTTCTCCGCGTCTGCTCTGCGGGGCGGCCCTCGGGGGAGCCGCGGCCATCGCCCTCACCGCCCTGCAGCTTCCTGCTTTGGCGGCACTGCCCTTAAAGCTTCTGACTGCACCGCTCATGTGCCTCGTCGCCTTCGGCCGGCGGGGGATTTGGCGCAGCAGCCTTCTGCTGCTCATCGTCTCCTTTCTCTTCGGCGGCGGCATCTGGGCCCTTTCGCTGCTTCTCGGAGGCGAGGGCTACCGCGTCGGCGGCATTTCCTATGCTGCCGTTTCGCTGCCGATGCTCTTTCTCTCGGCGGCGGGGCTCTATGCCCTGCTGACCTTTGCCGCCGGCCGCTGGTGTGCCCGCGCGGGCACGGGCACGGTGCGGCGCATCCGCTGCGAGGCCGGAGGACATACCGCCGCCTTCGATGCCCGGCTGGATCCCGGCTGCACCCTGCGGGATCCGACAAGCAACATACCGGTCATTCTGGCCGAGGAGCTTCTCCTCGCAAGCCTCGTTTCCCCGGACACGCTGCGCCTGCTGCGGCGGGTTCCCACCGAGGGGCTTCCGGTGCTCGCCGAGCTTCCCGAGGGTGACCGCAGCCGCTTCCGCCTTGTGCCCTGTCGGACGGTGACGGGCAGTGCGCTGCTGCCTGCCTTCCGGCCCGACCGGCTGACGGTGGACGGTCGTTTGGTGGCGGGGCTGGTGGCTCTCAGCCCCATGCCCATCTCCGATGCCGGTGCCCGTGCCTTGGTTGGCGATATTTGATTTTGTTCCGTTTTTTGGAGGAAACATGTTGAAAACCCTGTTGAAACGTCTCAAAATTTATCTCTGTTCCCTGCTTCCGGGGCGCGGCGTGTATTACATCGGCGGCTCGGACACCCTGCCGCCGCCCCTCACCCCGGAGGAGGAGACCTATCTGCTTTCGGTACTGGGACAGGACCGGGATCGGGTGCGGGATGTGCTCATCGAGCACAATCTGCGGCTGGTGGTTTACATCGCGAAAAAATTTGAAAACACCGGCATCCAGCTGGAGGATCTTATCTCCATCGGTACCATCGGACTCATCAAGGGCATCAACACCTTCCTGCCGGAAAAAAACATCAAGCTTGCCACATATTGCTCCCGCTGTATCGAAAATGAGATTCTCATGCATCTGCGCAAGACCGCCGGACAGCGCACGGAGATATCCATCGATGAGCCGCTGAATACCGACGGGGACGGAAACGAGCTGCTCTTATCCGACATCCTCGGTACCGACGACAGTGAAGCGCTGCGCCCGCTGGAGGAAGAGGACGATCGGGCGCTGCTGCTCGGGGCGGTGGACCGGCTCTCCCCGCGGGAGCGGCGCATCATCGAAATGCGCTACGGTCTGCGCGGGCAGCGGGAAAAAACGCAGAAGGAGGTGGCGGATGTCATGGGCATTTCCCAGTCCTATATCTCCCGCATTGAAAAGCGCATCCTGGCCCGGCTGCGGCGGGAGCTTGGGCGCGGGCTTTAGTTGACAAGGGCCGGGCGGCGGAGTATAATTTCCCTTAGGAAAAACTTTGGATTCCAAAAGGAGGAATGTCCCATGCCCGACCCGCGCCGCCTGCTTCTCATCGTCAACCCCACCTCGGGGCAGAAAAAGATCATTCCTCTGCTGCCGGAGGTCTTTGCCCGTTTAAGCTCCGGCGGCTATGACGTAAACGTAAAGTTCACCCTCAGCCGGGGCGATGCCGCCGATTACGTGCGCCGTCTCGGGGCGCAGTACGATACCGTTGCCTGCTGCGGCGGCGACGGCACCCTCAACGAATGTGTCACCGGTCTCATGGCTTTGCCGGAGGCGGAGCGTCCCGCCGTCGGCTATATTCCCTGCGGCAGCACCAACGATTTCGCAGCCTCTCTGAAGCTCCCCACGGACATTCTCGCCGCGGCGGATCGCGTGGCGTGCGGCGATCTCAAAGCGCTGGATGTCGGCGGCTTCGGCGATAAGTATTTCACCTACGTGGCCTCCTTCGGTGCCTTCACCGAAAGCTCCTACAGCACGCCCCAGAGCCTGAAAAACGCCCTCGGCCATCTGGCCTACATTCTCGACGGCATCAAGAGCATCGGCTCCATCCGCTACACCGAACTTTCCGCCACGGCGGACGGAGAGGAATTCTCCGGCAAGTATATCTTCGGCGCGGTGTGCAATTCCACCTCCATGGGGGGACTTCTGAAGCTCAAGCCCGGTCAGGTGGACTTTGCCGACGGTCTCTTTGAGCTTATGCTCATCCGTTATCCCGAAAGCCCCGCCGATCTTGTGCGCATCCTGCAGGCGCTGACCACCTCCCACTTTGAGGATGTGGCCGGCATTTCCTTCCGCCACTGCCGGGAGGCCTCCTTCCGGCTTGCCGCCCCCACCCCCTGGACGGTGGACGGCGAATTCGGCGGCAAGGTCACCGAGGTGACGGTTCGCAACCTGCACAACGTCATCCGCATGATTCTGTAAACACCAATACCGGAGATGCCAAACGCATCTCCGGTATTTTTCAGTTTTCCTCCCGCCGGATCCCAAAGAGCACCCGCAGGATACCCCGCAGAAATCCCGGCGCCCGCACAACGACGATCTGCATCCGTCCAAATCCTCCTTATCTTCTCCTGCAGGCGCAGCCCGCGCAGATGAGCAGCACGCACAGCGCCATGATAAGAAACCAGGTGGGCAGGCAGAAGGCCACCAGCACGCCGGCGGCAAAGGTCACTACAGCCGTACCTATACCGTGATGCCGACGAAACATACGCTCCACCTCCCCCGCTT
This sequence comes from Clostridia bacterium, assembly GCA_017414715.1. GTDB lineage: Bacteria > Bacillota > Clostridia > Oscillospirales > QAMX01 > RGIG1911. The sequence goes on along the minus strand of JAFQKV010000005.1, from coordinate 13,148 downwards.
CCTGCTTCATTCTATGCAAAGCTTCCAAAAAGAGTTCAGCCCCCGTAATCAGTTGCAAAACCGCAAAAGATTTGGTATAATGAAATGACGAATGTTTTGATGCCGGAGGTGTTTCCCGCCATGTCACGATCTTTATCCGCTCTGGGCCGCGCCGCCCTGTATATTCTGCTGTACATTGCCGTCCAGCTCCTGGTCTCCGTGGTGTTTGCCGTCCTCGGCGCGATCTCCTATTTTGTCTCCGGTGTCACCTCCACCGATATTCTGACCTATATCCTGCAGTACGGTGTTGAAACGGTATCCGTTAACCTGCTTCTGAGCGCCGTTATCGCTCTCGCGGCCTTTGCCGTCATTGTCCGCGTGCGCAGAAACAGCATCCGTACCCGTTTTTCTCTGGTGGCTCCGGTGGAACGTGCCTCTCTGGCCGCCGCCGTTCCCTTCGGCCTTGCGGCAAATCTGCTGGTGGGCTTTATCATCGGTCTTTTGCCGGCACCCCTGCTGGAAAGCTACGGCGATGCCTCCGCAGTCCTGACCGCCACGGCACCCGACACCGTTTATTTTCTTGCCACCGTGCTTTTCGCCCCCTTCCTGGAGGAGGTCCTCTTCCGCGGACTGGTGCAGAGCACCCTCAAGCGCGGCATGAAGCTTGAATTTGCCGTACTTCTGCAGGCCGTCTTCTTCGGTCTGATCCACACCGGCCTCGTCTGGATCATCTACGCCTTTATCCTCGGCCTGGCTCTGGGCATCCTGCGGGAAAACCAGCGTTCTCTCTGGCCCTGCGTATTGCTGCACTGCGGGTTTAATCTCGCAAGCTTCCTGCTGATGATCCTCCCCTACGACTTCTTTGATGCCCGGCCCCTGCTGTATGTGCTGGTGCTGATGGTATCCACCGTTCTCTGCATCCTTTTGGGCTACGGCCTGTTTATCCATACCCCCGCGATCCCCGCCGCAGGGCCTGCGGCACCCACCATGCCCGAGACGGCAAATTTCCCTGCACGGGAAGCAAGCACCGAGGCAGACATGCCTCAGACTGACAACCAAAACGGAGGTAACTGACACCATGGCACGCATTTTCATCTCCTCGGACAGCACCTGTGATCTGTCCCCCGAGCTCATCGAAAAGTATGGCATCCACACCATTCCTCTGCGGGTAGAGCACGCCGGCAAGCTCTGCAGCGACGGCGTGGATATCACCCCCACCGAGATCTTTGCCGCCTTTAAGGCGGACGGGACGCTCCCCAAGACCGCTGCCATCACTCCTGCGGATTTTGAGGATTATTTCCGTTCTCTGAAGGCTGCCGGTGTGGACGAGATCGTCCACTTCTCCATCAGCAGCGAATTCTCCTGCACCCATCAGAATGCCACCCTTGCCGCTATGGAGGTGGAGGGCGTTCACTGCATCGACTCCCGCAATCTTTCCACCGGTATCGGTCTGCAGGTGCTGAAGGCCGCCGATATGGCCGCCGACGGAAAGTCCGCCGATGAGATCTGCGCCGAGATGGCCCGCATCTCCGACAAGGTGGATGCCAGCTTCATCCTTGATACCCTTGCCTTCCTGCGTGCCGGCGGCCGCTGCTCCTCCGTTGCCGCTTTGAGCGCCACCGTGCTCAACATCAAGCCCTGCATCGTTGTCGATAACGGCAAAATGCATGCCAGCAAGAAATACATGGGCAGCCTTGGCAAGGCCCTGCAGAAATACGCCGCCGACCGCCTCGCCGGTGTCACCGTTGACCGTACCCGCGTCTTTGTGACCCATACGGAAATGGATCCCGCCACCGTACAGGCCGTCAAGGACATCGTTGCCGCCACCGGCCTCTTTGACGAGATCCTGGAGACCACCGCCGGCTGCACCGTTTCCGCCCACTGCGGCCCCGGCTGCCTCGGCGTTCTCTTCATTCACGAATAACCTACCGAAAGGAAGGATCTGAACACTATGTCCACTGTCAACGTGGTGGGTCTTGGCTATATCGGCCTGCCCACGGCCCTCATGTTTGCCACCCACGGAGTCTCCGTGGTGGGCACCGACTATAACCGCGATCTCGTCGACAAGCTTTCCGCCGGAGAGCTGACCTTTGAGGAAAAGGGGCTTGACGAGCTCTTCCGTGCCGCACTGGATGCCGGCATCGAATTCCGCTGCGACTACATCGAGACGGATACCTACATCGTCGCCGTCCCCACCCCCTATGACAAGGACAGCAAACGCATTGATCCCACCTACGTTATCTCCGCCGTCAAGAGCGTTCTCGAGGTCTGCCCCGACGGCGCCACGGTGGTGCTGGAGTCCACCGTCTCCCCCGGAACGATGGATCGTTACGTCCGTCCCCTCTGCGAGGGCATCGGAAAGACCGTCCACCTCGTCCATGCGCCGGAGCGCATCATCCCCGGCAACATGGTCTACGAGCTGGAGCATAACGCCCGCACCATCGGTGCCGACTGCCCCGAGATCGGCGAGGCCGTCAAGGCGCTTTACGCAAGCTTCTGTCAGGGCGAGATCGTCGTAACAGACATCCGCACCGCCGAAATGACCAAGGTGGTGGAAAACACCTTCCGCGACATCAACATTGCCTTTGCAAATGAGCTGACCAAGATCTGCCGCCAGGCGGATATGAACGTTTACGAGATCATCCGCATCGCCAACAAGCATCCCCGCGTCAACATCCTCTCCCCCGGCCCCGGTGTCGGCGGTCACTGCATCTCCGTTGACCCCTGGTTCCTCGTGGGCGATTATCCCGGTCTTGCCAATCTCATCTGGCAGGCTCGCAAGATCAACGATTCCATGCCGGAGTTCGTCCTCGGCCGCATCCACGATATCATGCGTGAGCACGGCATCAGGGACGTGTCCCGCGTGGGTCTCTACGGTCTGACCTATAAGGAAAACGTGGATGACGTGCGCGAAAGCCCCACCCTGCAGATGCTGGAGTGCATGGAGCGCCATCTCGCCGGCGGCGTTAAGGTCTACGATCCCTGGGTATGCCGCGATATCGTGGAAAATCAGTACCATGATCTGGACAAGTTCCTTGCAGACGTGGATATCGTTGTGCTTCTCGTCGGTCACAGCGAGATCCGCGAGAATATGGACAAGCTTTCCGGCAAGATCGTTCTGGATACCCGCAATGTCTGCGATCTTCCCGGCACCTACCGCCTGTAATTTTTAACCTTTTGGAGGATATAGAAAATGGCTCTGCTCAAAGAACTGAAGTGTGAAAATCTCGCCGTGGAGATCCACGACACCCGCGCCGCCATGGGCGCTGCCGCCGCGGCCGACTGTGCCGCTGCGATGAAGAAGCTGCTGGCCGAGAAGGCCGAGATCAACATGATCTTTGCCGCCGCCCCCTCCCAGAACGAGTTCCTCGACAGCCTCTGCGCCGAGGAAGGCCTTGACTGGACCCGTGTCAACGCCTACCACATGGACGAGTACGTCGGCCTTGCCGCCGATGCGCCCCAGGGCTTCGGACAGTTCCTCAAGCGCGGCATTTTCGACCGTCTGCCCTTCAAGAGCGTCAACTACATTGACATCACTGCCACCGATGCCGAGGCCGAGGCCGCCCGCTACGGCAAGCTTCTGACCGAGAACCCCGCAGACATCGTCTGCATGGGCATCGGTGAGAACGGCCACATCGCCTTCAACGATCCCCACGTTGCCGACTTCAACGATAAGCTCGCCTGCAAGAAGGTGGATCTCGACGAGAAGTGTCGCCAGCAGCAGGTCAACGACGGCTGCTTTGCCACCATCGACGACGTGCCGAAGTACGCCCTGTCCCTGACCATCCCCACCCTCATGGCTCCGAGGCACGTCTTCTGCATGGTGCCCGGCGCCACCAAGACCTGGGCCGTTACCCGCACTGTGACCGGCGAGGTCGGCGAGGCCTGCCCCGCCACCGCCCTGCGCAGCCATGCGGATGCCACCCTCTACTGCGATGCCGACTCCGGCAAGGATCTGCTGTAGTTTTCAGAATGTCAACCGCATCGCCGAAAACGGTGCCACAACATAAAAATCCGATACGGATTCATTTCCGTATCGGATTTTTTCGTAATATCGTGCTTTTCTGGCGCAGGCATTGCCGTCTGCCACCCGTATACCACCGCATCAGGTCTTCCTTTGTGCCCAGAAAACAGTAACTGCGCCCGGTTTTGTTTTCCCCCACCGATACAAGTCCCAAATGCCTGAGAACTCCCATGGACTTTGTGTTGCGCTTGCTTGCATTGGCCCGAACGACCGAAAAATCCTCCAGATGTTCGAAAACAAAGCTGTACAGCTCTCTGAAAATATTGTGCTTTCCCTGAAATTCCGGCTTAAACTGGATGTCTTCCATGAAAAACACCCCGTCGGAGACCGAATACTGAAAATATCCCGCAAGCTCCTGCGTCGGTCGGTAAAAAATAAGGATCACGGAGCGGCTTTCGCTTTTCAGCTGCTCCCCCATCGCCTGCGACCAACAGGCAAAGTCCGCTTCGCGGCTCTGACCGGTGGGGGCGATGGCGTTCATGTTCCCATGAAGAACGGAGAAGAGCGCATCCGCATATTCCGGGAAACGCTCTTTTTCCAAATAGCAAAAATCGATCATAATCCACCGGATTTTTGTCTTACACGCGGATCTTAACCACCATCTTGCGGCAGTCGGGCTCACCGGCAAGCTCACAGTCGGGACGATGGGCATCCCCGGGGAAGAGGAAGAGGAAATCGCCGGCCCGCAGCTCGCAGCGGGTACCGGGAACCTCGGCATAGAAGGCCACGTCCTTGCCCGGCGGGCAGGGCTCGGTAAGGGTCAGGGTGTCACGGTCGGCCCAGTAGATGGTCTGGCCGCCGGAAATGACCAGCTGCAGGTCGATGTACTTGTCATGGGTCTCAAAGCGCTTCTCGGCATCGGGGCCGTTGGGCTTTCCGAAAACGTTTACGTAAACCTCGTCGCCGTCGATCTCATAGCGTCCGTCGGGGCCGGGCTCCGCAAGGAACTTTTTCACAAATTCAATGACGGCGGGCATGTGGCGGTGCACACCGGCGTAGAGATCCAAATTTGCGGCTTTATCAAAAATCATTTCAAATTACCTTCCTTTTTCCTATTTTCTTCTATTATATTCCGCAGACATAAGATGTGCAAGCCCTTCTTTAACAAAAAGTTTACGATTTTTTCCCCACTCTTTTCCTCTTCGCCGCCTTTTCGGTTTACTTTTCGTCCGTAATATGCTATTATATTGATATGTGTATGATCCCAAAGGAGTGTTTTACAGTATGAACAGAACAAAACGAATCCTTGCCCTGTCACTTATCCTCTGCCTGCTTCTCGGCTGTGCAGCGGGTTTTACCGCCTGCTCCTCTGCGAAGGTGCTCTTCACGGTGGACGGCGTCGGTGTTACCGACGGCTATTTTTCCTTCTATATGTCCCAGTATCTTTCCGCCATGGCCTCTGACCTTGGCGACAATATGATCTCCTCCTCCGATATGATCGATGAGAGCACCACCGCCGGCGATTACGTCAAGGATATTATCTACGAAAGCATCGTCAACGACTATGCCACCATCGCCCTCGGCGAGGAGATCGGCGTGACTATGTCCAGCAAGGATTACGAAACCGCAGAAACCTATAAGACCGCCTATATTGCCCAGCTGGAAGCTGCCGGCACCTCCTACAAGCAGATGATCAAGAATCTTGGCTGCACCAATACCGATGTCGAGCTTTTCTGCCGCAACGCCTCTCTCCTCTCCCGCATCTCCGAGGCTCTTTATGCCGACGGAAGCACCTATTATCCCTCCGAGTCCGAGATTGAGAATATCACCAAGGACTTCCATGAGAACTACATCTGCATCACCTATGTTATCCAGAGCGTTACCGATACCACCGGTGCCGTACTCAACGATACAGAGCTGCAGCTCTCCCGCGACAGATGCACCGCCGCCCGCGAAGGCTTCCTCAAGGGTGACGATGATGAAAAGGTCGTTCAGGACTACAGCGAGGATGCCTCCGGCCGCGAGAGCCCCTACACCATTTACTTCACCCTTGACTCCATCACCGATGAGGTACTGCTCAAGGGTATCCGCAACCTCAAGATCGGCGACGTCACCGATATCATGGAGACCTCCAACGGCATGATGGTTGCCAAGCGTCTGCCCCTGGATGACAAACAGATCGACACCGTCATTCTGGACTATATGAGCAAGAATATCGAGTCTCGCACACAGATGCTGGCCGACGGTCTTGCCATTTACCAGACCGCCGAGTATTCCGAATACTACTTGCAGTTCTGATCTGCGGAGGTACCCAAATCATGCGAAACGCACTTCTCCGGCTTTGTGCCGTCCTTCTCCTTGCCGCCGTTCTGATTTGCTCCCTGGCAGGCTGTTCCTCTCTTGAACAGACCATGCTCGTCATCGACGGCCACACCGTCACCCGCGGCATGTTCAACTATTTCGTCTATCAGGCCTCCGATTATTACGTCACCAATTATCTCGGTGAGGGCGAGGTTCTTGACCCCCGACAGGAGTATGACGGCCGCACCCTCGGCGATATGATCATCGACCATGCCTGCAGGCAGATCGCCAACGAGTACGCCATGCTGCGCCTCGGTGCAGAGCACGGCATTACTCTCAGCGATGAGAATATCGCCGAAGCCCGTGAGGAACTTGTCGAATTCAAAAAGGAATACGGTTCCGACCTGCTCTCCCAGTATTACGAAGAATATAACATGACCGAAGAGGATTACGTGCAGATCTATGCCCTCTTTAATCTGGAGGACTCCATTCAGGAGGCTCTCTTCGGCGAGGACGGTCCCCACTACCCCGACGAGAACAAGCTCGATGAATTCCGCAAGGAATTTGCCGATGGCGTTTATCACGTACAGTATGTCATGCTCAACGACCGCGCTGCCGGGCAGGACAATATCAAGCATGCAAACGCAGTCCGCGAACTGCTGATGGAAAAGGATGCCGATATTGAGGAGATCGTTGATACGTACTCCCTCACCGCCGATGCAAACAACGCAAACGACGTTTATCTCTCCCCCGACGGCGATATTACCGAAAGCGCTCTCGCCGTTCTGCCTGTGGGCAGCGTTTCCGAGGTTCTCCACGTGGACGAGTATTACTACATTTTCGTCCAACTGGAGTCCAAGGAATCCGATTATGTGGGCCAGATGGCAGATGCCTACGTCAACGAACTGATGATTGAAATGATCGACGAGGCAGTGGAAAAGCTGGAGGTCGAAGAGACCGCCGCCTACCGCAACTATAACTTCGAGCAGCGCTGAATCTTTTCAAAAGATAAACCGACCTGTGAAAATACACAGGTCGGTTTTTAATGTTTTCTTTTACTTTTCCAAGCCGGAGAAGGAGAATTTCAGCCGGAATTCAACGCGTCCGAAACCGGGAAGGGAGGGCAGCGCACCGGCCTCATGCTCTGCCGCGCGTCCCCGGAGGATGGTGTTGGAGGGCTCCAGCCCCAGGGCATAGTCGCCGGAGCGCATGCTCTTCCATTCCACAAAGCAGGGCAGATTTTTTTGCTCATAACGGATCTCCGCCGCGATACCGAGGGAGGGATTTTCCGCCCGGACGGTGACAAAGCCGTCGGGGGCGGCCTGCATATCCCGGAAGAATACGTGCTCAAAGAAATCATCCACCGGTTCGGTCATCCGGTCTGCCTCCGCAAGACCGGCGGCCGCCTGCGGCGTGCGCGGCGTGACGCGGTTTTCCGGAAGTTTCAGCCGAAGCTCGGGAGACAGGAAGGGGAAGCCGAAGTTACAGTGATAGAGAATGGCATATTCCACCGGCTCGGAATCCAGATTTTCCACCACGTCGCACAGCTCGATCTCATCGGAGCCGATGCGGGTGGTGACGGTGCGGGTCAGGGTAAGATTTTCATGGAAGAGACGACTCTCGCGCATGCGGCCGGAGATGCGCATGACATATTCATCCCCTTCCCACGCGCCGCCGGCGGTAAGCTCCTCCGCCGGAGCAAAGCCGATGTTTCCGTGGGCGGCGTTGTACCTGCCTTCGGCATCCACACAGTCGGGGCCCGCATTGAGCAGTCCGCAGGTGAACATCATACCGCCGGTGATGGCACCGGGAAAGAATTCCGGTGCAGGCAGACCTGAGAACGGTGCCGTCGGGCCGTTTTTTGCCATTTGGGACAGGGTGATGCCCCGGTAGCGCAGGGCGAAAATATCCAGGCAGCGGTCGGGCAGCAGGTCAAATTCCAGCCCGGAGCCCGTTGCCACCCGCAAAAGCCGGGTGCCGCGGGCGCGGCCGCCGTCAAAGGTGAGGGGCGTGATGCCCGCTACGTGAGAAAAGTTTCCGAGATGCCGGAGGAAATCCTCCCGGCTGTAATTCGTTCCATTGATCTTCGGCATGTTACGACTCCTTTTGGTTCTAATTTGTCATATGATCTCTGATATCGCACAGATACGGCAGTGCCTCGGTAAGGAACTCCCGGTAGGCAGTACAGTAACGGTTTTTACCCACAGGCCCATCCGGATCCTCCTGTCGGTCGCGTCGGCAGCCGCCGCGGCAAAGGGGAGCAACGGGACAGTCGCGGCAATCCCGGAACACCTCGAGGGATTCTTCACAGAATTTCCGACGAACGGGGGAATCGACGATCTCCGCAAAGCTATTATTGTGCAGATCACCGGTGCAAAGCTCCGGCAGGACGTAAAAATCGCAGGGATAGACCTTGCCGTCGCTTTCCACGATCAGCTGACCCGGGCAGCGGCCGAGCATACCGCAGGCCTCCGGTTCTCGCCCTGAGACCATATGCACCAGATTGTCAAAATACCGCACGCTAATGTAGTTTCCCTCGCGCAGATCGCGGTACCACAGGGGAAAGACCGCCCGCAGAAAGGTAAGATAGCCCTTCGCCGTCAGGGGAGGCACTGCGGTCCCGCCGCCGAAGTCCTCTACACAGGGGATAAACTGAATGTGTCGGAAGCCGGCCTTTTTCAACCCATTGTAAACCGCCGCGCCGTGGCGGGCGGACAGAGCAGACACGACGCACAGGGCGTTGCACGCAACACCCGCCGCCATAAGCGCGCGCGCAGCCGTGAGCACACGGGTATGGGTGCCCTTGCCGCCGGCATCGGGACGCAGGGTATCGTGGATATCCTTCGTTCCGTCCAGCGAAATGCCCACAAGAAATCGGTTTTCGGCAAGAAACCGCACCCATTCGGAGTCGATGGCCAGTCCGTTGGTCTGGAGATTATATTCCACCGCCGTGCCGCCGGGCAATCTCTTTTTGCACAGTTCCACAAACCGCCGGAACCACGCAAGCCCCGCAAGGGTGGGCTCACCACCCTGAAAGGCAAAGCAAATCCTGCGCGCACCGGTCTCCGCCGCCCGGGAAATGACACATTCCGCCGTTTCCTCCGTCATGATCTTTCCCGTGGGAGCTCCGCCCTCTGCCAGATTTGCATAAAAGCAGTATCCGCAGCGCATATTGCAGGCACCGGAGGCGGGCTTGATCAAAAGATGCATGCTATCTGTCAACATTATTTTTCTCCCTCTCCCCTTTCTTGCAACTCTTTGTTTTCACAGGAGTGATATAATTTAAAATTTCAATGTGCATATTGCACAAATATACAACAATTCTTTCCTGCGTTTTGTAATTGGTTCCATTGCCCTCCATGGGGAAATGGAGTACAATTAAGACGGTCGGAGAGGCATCTCGCAGAGAGCTCTTCCCGGGAAAGGAGGCCCCGCCATGAGCAGCAGCCGCATCGTCACACGGTATGCACTCTCGCACTGGTATATCTATCTCTTCGGTGCCGCAATGTTGGGCACCCACACCGTGCTGAATACATATATCCCCAAGCAAACAGGCGTAATTATCGATATGTTCACGGAAAAAGCTCCCCGGGCAGACATTCTGGCGCTCATCTGGCCGCTTGTTGCCGTCGTTTTTTTCTCCTTTGCCTGTTACTGGCTGTGGGCCTACTGCCTCATCTCCATGTGCCGCGGCATTGACCGTGATCTGCGCTACGGAATGTTCTCCCATCTGCAGCTTCTCTCTCCCGATTATTACATCAAAAACAACACCGGTGATTTGATTACAAGGAGTATAGTTGACATCCAGGCGGTGCGCGCTTTCTTCGGTAATCATATTGTAACACTTATTGATTTAATTGCAACCATTATTATTGCGCTTATTTTTATGAAAAACGCCGCCGGATGGAAAATCACCCTCATCTGCGCCGCTCCCTCCCCCCTTCTGCTCTTCCTGCTCTTCTTCCTGCGCAAGTATATGCGCATCCGGTTCCGCCGCGTGCAGCAGGCCGCCTCCGATATCGGTGCCCGCGTGCAGGAAAACGTCACCGGCATCCGCGTGCTCAAGGCCTTTGCACAGGAGCGGGCGGAAAACGAGCGCTTTGACAAGCTTTCCCGCAAAAAGTGGAAGGCGGAAATGTCCTCTGCTCAGCTGACCGCCTCCATGCGGCCCATGATCCGTCTGGTCTTCGCCATTGCTTTCTGTGCCTATCTCATCCTCGGCGGTCGGCTGGTCATTGACGGCCGGCTCTCCATCGGCGAATATACCGCCTTCAATGGCTATCTGATGCTCATCCTCTCTCCCATGAGCCGCTGCGGCTCCATCATTCAGGCGTGGCAGCGCTGCCGGGTCAGTATGAAGCGACTGGACGAGGTCTTCTCCACACAGCCCAGTGTGGATGACAGCCGCGCCACGGATGCACCCCTTGCGATGCCTCCCGCCCTCTCCGTGCGCGATCTTTCCTACCGCTATCCCGACACTGACCACGATGTGCTTCGCCGTGTCTCCTTTGATCTGCAGCCCGGTGAGCTTCTCTCCGTTATGGGCCCCACCGGCTGCGGCAAGACAACCCTTACAAACCTCATCGAGCGCCTTTTGGAGACTCCCGAAGGACACATCTTCCTCGGCGGACGTGAGCTGCACAGCATCCCCCTGAAGACCCTGCGCACCACCATCGCCTTTGTCCCGCAGGATACCCTGCTTTTCTCCGATACGGTGGCAAACAATATCCGCTTCCGCAACTTCTCCGTCACGCAGGAGGAGATCGAGGCCGCCGCAAAGCTCTCGGCGGTGCATGAGAGCATCGTCACCTTCCCCGAGGGCTACGAAACCATGGTCGGCGAGCGCGGCGTGACCCTTTCCGGCGGTCAAAAGCAGCGCATCGCCATCGCCCGCGCCGCAGTTACCAAGCCCGCGGTCCTCATCATGGACGACAGCCTTTCCGCTGTCGACACCGAGACCGAGGCAGAGATCCTCCGAAACCTCAAGAATGACCGCGGCGGCTGCTCGGTGATGCTCATCACCCACCGCATTTCCGCCGCCATGCTCTCCGATAAGGTACTCTTCCTTGCGGAGGACGGCTCTGTGGAGGCCTACGGTCACCACGATGAGCTGTTGAACACCTCCCCTGCCTACCGGCATCTCTTTGAGAGTGCATCGGGCATTACCGTGGAAGGAGGCGAGTCCAATGGCTAAAAAGCCCATCCTGAAGGAAACCGGCCGCGGTATGGCCGGCCGCCTCTCCGAATACAACGAAAGCACCAAACGCCGCACCTTCGGACGGCTGCTGGGTTATTTCCTGAAATTCCCCGGCCGCACTGTCATTTCCCTGCTGCTGGCCGCCTATGAGAATCTGGTGGATATCGCAAAGCCCTTCATTCTCATGCTCATCATCGATAAAAACCTCGTTCCTGGCCGCAACGACATGCGCGAGATCGTCCTCTTCTCCCTTCTCTACGGTGTCATCGTCATTACCGGTCTCTTTGCCGCCGTCACCCAGCAGCTTGTGCTGACCTCTCTGGGCCAGCGCATCATGCATAAGCTGCGCACCGAGCTTTTCGCCCACATTCAGCGGCTGAACATGAAGTTCTTTGACAACAACGCCTCCGGCTCCATCCTCACCCGTGTCAGCTCCGACGTGGAGAGCCTCAACTCTCTGTATTCCTCCACTCTGGTCGAGCTGGTCAAGGAAGTGATGCTGCTGGTTTCCCTTCTCATCACCATGTTCTCCTTGAGCTGGCAGCTGACCCTCGTGGCCCTTGCTGCTCTGCCCTTCATTACGGTGCTGACCGTCTTCTTCCGCAACATCGCGAAGAAGAACTTCGTCCGTGTCAAGGCGCAGCTTTCCCGTCTCAACGGATTTATGAGCGAGAACATCATCGGCATGAAGGTCGTGCAGATCTTCCACCGCGAAAAGGAAAAGCGGGCGGAGTTCAAGGACATCAACGACGGCTATTACAAACTCGGCGTGACCGAGGCCGTCATCACCTCCCTTGGCAATACCCTCATCCCCAACCTTGCCCATATGCTCGCCCTGCTCATGATGGCCTTCTTTGCCACAGAGCTTCTCAACGGCACCATCCTTGTGGGTGTTATGTACTCCTTCATCACCTACACCAAGCAGTTCTACCAGCCCATCGCCGTCATTGCCAAGGAGTACACCTCCATTGCCAGCGCCATCGTCTCCGCCGACCGCATCTTCGACATCACCGACAATACGGAGTTTGACGAGGATATGGAATCGGGCTTCCGCGGTGAGCGCATCCGCGGCGAGATCGAGTTCCGCAACGTCTGGTTTGCCTACATTGACGAAAACTGGGTGCTGAAGGATGTCTCCTTCAGCATCGGCCCCGGTGAACGCGCCGCCTTCGTGGGTGCCACCGGCTCCGGAAAGACCACGGTTATTTCCCTTATCGCCCGCTTCTATGAGATCCAGAAGGGTCAGATCCTGCTGGACGGACGGGATATCCGGGAATATAACCTTGAATATCTGCGGCAGCAGATCGCCGTGGTCATGCAGGATGTTTTCCTCTTCTCCGGCGATATTGCCTACAACATCCGCCTCAACCGCGACGATATCACCGATGAGGATATCCGCCGTGCCGCCGTCACCGCCAATGCCGATGCTTTTATTTCCCGCCTGCCTGAAGGATATCACCATCCCGTGGGTGAGCGCGGAATGTCCTTCTCCTCCGGTCAGCGGCAGCTCATCGCCTTCGCCCGCGCCGTGGCCTTCAACCCGGCGGTGCTGGTGCTGGATGAGGCCACCGCAAACATCGACGTAGAGACCGAGGCTGCCATCACCGATGCCCTCGGCAAGATCAGCTCCGGCCGCACCTCCATCTACATCGCCCACCGCCTTTCCACCATCGTGGACAGCGACCGAATCTTCGTGCTGCACCGCGG
>JAFQKV010000101.1 GCA_017414715.1 Clostridia bacterium | reverse complement strand
TCTCTGAATTATTCAAAATTAGTGCATCCTACATGGCGAAATTGGGAGAATTAATCGAAAATCCCTTGCGCGAGCTTTTTCCACAGTTGAAGTTGGAGATTCCTATGCATCTTGAAGGAAAAATCGCAGAGTTCAGGAAGTATGTTTTCTATGCGTTCCCAATGGCTATTGTAAAAAAAGCAATTTCGGATAGTGATTTTATTCTTGACAGTCAGCAAAAAGCAATACCGATGGTATTAGTTATAGAAGAACCTGAGAATGTAATCAAGTAAAAATACCGCTGAGAGTAACCGTAATGGTCACTCTCAGCGGTAGTACTTTTTTAAACTGCTTTATCGCAGGTACACCAAGAGGTCTTCCGGGGCACTTCGCTGTCGTTCTGTCAGTCGTTCTTATGGTGGATCTTCTCACCGTCGAAGATGAACACACCCTCACCGCAGCCGGCGACACCGCCCTTGGCATACCAATCCAGATATGCGCGCTGCAGGCTGGTCTCATTGGGGAAGCCCTCTAGGCTGCCCTCATATTTCCGGTTGAAAATACGCCAGCAATCGCCGAATGCGGGGGACTGCTTGCTGAATTCAATGTCAAAGAAATCCATAAAGTCGCGGATGCGGGATTTCTCCGGCAGGAACTCGTAATGCTCGCGGTACAGAAGCCAGGAATAGCAGACAAAGGGGATCTTGTCGCTGTCAAACATCGGACGGAAGTACTTATATGCCTGACGGAAGGACTCCATGCAGTCCTCCTTAAGCAGGGGACCTGCGGAGGGAATGTGCATATTCACGGCCTTGTCGCCCTTCTGCACGGTAACACCCGCGCAGGTGTAGGGCGTTTCGATACGGTAGGTCTCCAGCTCCAGCTGCAGGCGGCCAAAGGCAAAGCGCTTGAGATAGAAGAAGCCGCCGAACCATCCGGCAACGAAGGAGCCCCAGATATCGTAGACCTTCTTGCACTCAAAGAGCTTGTACTTCAGGTCAAAAACAGAGGTCTTATACAGCTCCTCAGAAAGACCGGCAATGTCGTAGAGCTCCTTCATATGGCGGGTCAGGCAGACGGCATACAGAAGATCGGAAATATACTCGTGGACTCCGGCAGCCACACCGGCCTCGCGGCTGCGGCGCAGATTTTCACCATAATTAAACTCCACGCCGAGACGGTCATATTCCTCAACGCAGGAAAGGAAAATGTCCGCGGCCTCGCGGTTTGCCGCAATGATATCCCATGCGGAAAGCAAGGTTGCCTCGGCCTCCGAAGGATAACTGCAGTAGTGGCAGAAATCGGAAATGTAGGTTCTCATCTTTCCATTCTCCTTAAATCATTTGATATAATCAAATTCAAAGCCGTTGATGGAGACGGTGTCTCCCTCCTGAATGCCCTTCTCCTCCAGCATGTCAAAGACACCGGCGTTTTTGAGCACGCGCTGCAGGAAGTTGAGGGATTCGTAGTCCTCGTAGTTGACGGAATTGAGCACAGGAATGAGACGGTCGCCGAGGATCTCGTAAACACCGTCGGAACGGCGCTGGACGCGGATCTCGTCGCTGGCAACGGCCTGCTCCAGATCCACCGCAGGTGCATCAGGCTCATAGATCGCGATGGGCGGCAGCTCACGCAGGCGCTTTGCAACAGCCCACAGCAGCTCCTTCACGCCCTCGCCGGTGGCGGCGGAAATGGGGAAGATCTCAAAGCCCTTCTCCTCTGCCGCGGCACGCAGGGCGGCAAAATTGTCCCCGTTCTCCGCAATGTCGGACTTGTTGGCCGCCACGATCTGCGGGCGGGACTCCAGCTGCATGTCATAGCGGGAAAGTTCTTCGTTGATGGTGTGGAAATCCTCCACAGGATCGCGGCCCTCGCAGCCGGAAACGTCCACCAGATGGATAAGCAGACGGCAGCGGTCGATGTGCCGCAGGAAGGCATGGCCGAGGCCCGCGCCCTCGCTGGCACCCTCAATGATACCGGGAATATCCGCTGCGACGAAGGAAACGCCCTCTTCCAGATAGACCACGCCGAGATTGGGCACGAGGGTGGTGAAATGATAGTTCGCCACCTTGGGACGGGCGGCGGAAATGGCGGAAAGCAGGGTGGATTTGCCGACGTTCGGAAGTCCTACGAAGCCCACGTCGGCCAGCAGCTTCAGCTCCAGCCGGGCATTGAGGCTCTGGCCGGGAAGACCGGCCTTGGCAAAGCGGGGCGCCTGCCGGGTAGGGGTGGCAAAGTGGGTGTTTCCCCAGCCTCCGCGGCCGCCGCGGCAGATGAGCACCGGTTCATCGCCGGACATATCCGCCACCAGGGCGCCGGTGTCCTCATCCGTGATGAGGGTACCGCGGGGTACACGGATGGTCACATCCGCGCCGTCGCGGCCAAAGCGGTGCACGCCGGAGCCGGGCTGGCCGTTCTCCGCAGCGTACTTTTTCTTATAACGGAAGTCCATCAGGGAGGACAGATTGTCATCCGCGACAAAATAAACGCTGCCGCCGCGGCCGCCGTCGCCGCCGTCGGGTCCGCCGGCGGGAACGTACTTCTCCCGGCGGAAGGAAACGGCACCGTTGCCACCGTCTCCCGCTTTGAGATGGATGTGCGCAACATCCACGAACATGGACATGGTAAATCCCTCCAAACATGAGAAAAGACGGGACGGGAAATTCCCGCCCCGTCTGGGTCAGACTTTCGTCGTTTCGCCGATCGCTTACTGCTCGACGGTGTAGACAGAGACCTTCTTGCGGTCGCGGCCCACGCGCTCAAAGCGGACAACGCCGTCCTTGAGAGCATAGAGGGTATCGTCGCTGCCGATGCCCACGTTGGTGCCGGGGTGGATCTTGGTGCCGCGCTGGCGCATCAGGATGTTGCCGGCGAGGACAAACTGGCCGTCGGCGCGCTTGACGCCAAGGCGCTTGGATTCGCTGTCACGTCCGTTCTTGGTGGAACCGACGCCCTTCTTATGTGCAAAGAACTGAAGACTGATTCTCAGCATGATTTACTCCTCCGAAATCAAAATATAATCGGTGTAATTCGCCGCCTGCTCCCGCATGACCCTTTCAAAGGCCAACAGTGCCGGGGCGCATTTTTCATAGGTTTCTTCGGTGCTGTTTTTGGGAAGCTCCACACGGATACGGGCACTTTTTTCCCGAACGGTGACTTCCGCACCGACTCCGAGCACGTCGTTGAGCTGACATTCCGTCATCATAACGGCGGTGGAGATGGCCGCGCAGATGATATCTCCTCCTGCGGCGGCATAGCCGCTGTGGCCCGACACGTCAAACCCTGCGGGCTTGCCGGAGTGCCGGAGAAATGCCACCCGGGTCATCAGAAGTTGATCTTGGTGACCTGCAGCTTGGTGTAGGGCTGACGATGGCCCTTGCGGCGGCGCTCGTTCTTCTTGGGCTTATACTTGAAGACCATGATCTTCTTGCCCTTGCCGTTCTTGACGACGGAAGCCTCAACGGAAGCACCCTCGACAACGGGAGCACCGACAACCAGCTCGTCATCCTTGGAGACGGCCAGGACTTCGGTGAAGGTGTAGGACTCGGGGAGCTCGTCGGCGAGCTTCTCGACGTAGATGATGTCGCCTTCGGAAACGCGATACTGCTTTCCGCCGGTCTTGATGATTGCGTACATGCGGTTACCTCTTTTTCTTATTTGAGTCTCGCTTCGGCAGGCGGGAAAAATCCGCTTTATCAAAACCTGCAAAATGCGGCTTAAATATTATACTGAAATTTATAGCAGGTGTCAATACTCTTTTTCAAAAAAATATTGTTTTTTTGCGCAAAAGGTTATATAATATCTGTTGTTGTTTTAGAAAAACGTAAGGGAGCGTCATTTTGAAAAAGGAACATATTCGTAACATTGCCATCATCGCCCACGTTGACCACGGCAAGACCACCCTGGTCGATGAAATGCTCAAGCAGGGCGGTGTTTACCGCGAAAACCAGGAAACCGTTGACCGCGTGATGGACTCCGGCGATCTGGAGCGCGAGCGCGGCATTACCATCCTTGCCAAGAATACCGCCGTCCGCTACGGCGATACCCGCATCAACATCGTCGATACCCCCGGCCACGCCGACTTCGGCGGCGAGGTGGAGCGCATCCTGCAGATGGTCAACGGCGTCATCCTGCTGGTCGATGCCTTCGAAGGCCCCATGCCCCAGACCCGCTTCGTGCTTTCCAAGGCGCTGGAGCTCGGCCTGCGCGTGGTCGTCTGTGTCAACAAGATCGACCGTCCCGATGCCCGTCCCACCGAGGTGGTGGATGAGGTGCTCGAGCTTCTCATCGATCTGGATGCCACCGACGAGCAGCTGGATTCCCCCGTGCTCTTCGCCTCCGGCCGCGACGGCACCGCCTCCGTCACCCCCGACTCCAAGGGCGAGGATCTCCGTCCCCTCTTCGATGCCATTCTGGAGTATATCCCCGCCCCCGAGGATTACGATGACGGCCCCTTCCAGATGCTGGTCTCCTCCATCGACTATAACGAGTACGTTGGCCGCATCGCCATCGGCCGCATCAAGAGCGGCGTGCTGCACCAGGGCCAGGATATCGTGCTCTGCAACTACCACCGTCCCGACGAAGCTCCTCTGAAGGCCAAGGCGGTCACCCTCTATCAGTTCGACGGTCTCGGCCGTCAGCAGGTCACCGAGGCCGCCTCCGGCGATATCGTCGCCATGTCCGGTATTGAGTCCGTCACCATCGGCGACACCATCTGCGCCCCCGACGCCGTGAAGGCCCTGCCCTTCATCAAGATCTCCGAGCCCACCGTGGAGATGACCTTCAGTGTCAATGACAGCCCCTTTGCCGGCCGCGAGGGCAAGTTCGTTACCTCCCGTAACCTGCGCGACCGTCTGATGCGCGAGCTGCTCAAGGACGTTTCCCTCCGCGTGGAGGATACCGATTCCACCGATGCCTTCCGCGTTCTCGGCCGCGGTGAGATGCATCTCTCCATCCTCATCGAGACCATGCGCCGCGAGGGCTACGAGTTCCAGGTCAGCCCGCCCCGCGTGCTTTACCGCGAGATCGACGGCGTTCTGTGCGAGCCTATTGAAGAGGTCGTCTGCGACGTGCCCGAGGGCAGCGTCGGCGCCGTTATGGAAAAGCTCGGCTCCCGCAAGGGCGAGATCGTCAACATGCATCCCCCGGCAAGCGGACGAGTGCGCCTTGAGTACACCGTTCCCTCCCGCGGTCTCTTCGGCTATCGCAGCGAATTCCTCACCGATACCCGCGGCGAAGGTATCTTCACCGCCGTTTTCCACAGTTACGAGCCCCTGCGCGGCAGCATTGAGCGCCGCGCCACCGGCTCTCTTATCGCCTTTGAAACGGGCGAGACCGTGACCTACGGCCTCTTCAACGCCCAGGAGCGCGGCGCCCTCTTCGTTGATCCCGGTGTACCCGTCTATGCCGGTATGGTGGTCGGCATGTCCCCCAAGCCCGAGGACATCACCGTCAACGTCTGTAAGAAAAAGCACGTCACCAACATGCGTGCCTCCGGCTCTGACGAAGCCCTGCGCCTCGTTCCGCCCCGCCGCCTGAGTCTCGAGCAGTGCCTGGAATTCCTTGGCGACGACGAGCTTCTGGAGGTCACTCCCAAGACCCTCCGCATCCGCAAGGCCGAGCTGGATCACGCCGCCCGCCTGCGCGAGGCCTCCAAAAAGAAGGCATAACCCTGTGCAAACACCGCCGATATCCCGTCGGCGGTGTTTTCTTCTCTCGCTCATCAAGCATCCGTTGATATATTTAACAATGAATTGATAATTGTTTTTCGGGAGAGCGGCGGCTATAATAAAAGCACACCGGTGATAAACTTTTCGGAGGTATTTATATGAATATCGAGATTGGCGCGATCATCAAAAAGCTTCGCGCAGAGAATAACGTCACGCAGGACGCGCTTGCGACCGCTCTGGGCGTTACACCGCAGGCCATATCCCGTTGGGAATCCGATGGCGGATATCCCGATATCGAGCTTCTTCCGGCCCTTGCCGATTTCTTTTCGGTCAGCACCGATGAGCTTCTCGGATATAAACTTTCCAAACGGGAAGAAGAGCTCGCGGGCATCAAAAAAGAAGCGAACCGTCTTGCGGAAGTGGGGACGATCGAAGAGCGGGTTGCCTTCGCACGAAAGGCCTTCTCCCGCTATCCCGGCGATTTTGAGATTAAGGAAAACCTCGCGGTTTGCCTGTATCATCTGTGGTGCGACACGCAGAATGACGATCTCATCAAGGAAATTGAAAATCTGTGTTCCTCTGTCGTCGCCGAATGTAAGGATTCCGACACACGATATGATGCCATCAACGTTTTGGTTTGTCTCTACGGAGCTACCAGACAAAGCGAAAAGGCCTTGCAGGCCGTAAATCTGTGCTCCCCTATGAAATACTGCCGCGAATTTGCAAAATCACGCGGCATTGGTGACGGCAATACCGAGCTGTATATGCAGGATGAAATCGATAAACTGACCGACGCTCTGGGCAGTGCCATTTCCGCCTATCCGCTGGCAGATGATATCCCCAACGACCCCTCCACATGGGACCGCAAGATCGAAATGCTGAACATTTCCAACCAACTCTATCGAATGATCTACGGCGATAACCTTATGTTTTATCACGCCCGGCTTGCCCACAATTACTGGCTGATCTCCACCTATCAGAAGGCGCAGGGCAAAGCGGAGGAGACACTTTCTTCCCTTGAGAACATGTGCTATCACGCGGTCGAATACGATAAATCGTATGCAAACGATCACGGAAAGACGTTCAC
>JAFQKV010000100.1 GCA_017414715.1 Clostridia bacterium | reverse complement strand
GTCCGAGTGACTGGATTCGAACCAGCGGCCTCTTGAACCCCATTCAAGCGCGATACCAAACTTCGCCACACCCGGATATCTCGAATCAGCCCGTATATAATAGCACACCTTTTGGGAAAATGCAAGAGGTAAATGAAAAAAATCTGCAAAGAATAGATACCCTGTCAGCGACAGATACTACGGAGAGAAGAAAGGAGGCGGAAGATGCTTCAAATGTGCCTGCGGACGGCAGTTCTCTATTTCACGGTCGTGCTTTGCCTGCGCCTGATGGGCAAGCGGCAGGTGGGAGAGCTGGAACCGTCGGAGCTTGCGGTTACATTTCTGGTGTCCGAGATCGCTACCATCCCTCTGCAGAATTCGGAAGTTCCGTTGTTATACGGAATTGTTCCCGTAGCCTTGCTGATGGCACTGGAGGTGGGTCTTTCCGTCCTTATCCTGAAGATCGTGCCTCTGCGGGAACTTCTGTGCGGCAGGGCAAGCCGACTTATGCGGCGGGGACATATCGACCAGCGGGAGCTGCGGCGGCAGCGGATGTCAGTAGAGGAACTGATGGGTGAACTGCGGGTGCTCGGGTATCCGGATATCGGAGATCTGGAGGAGGTCGTGCTGGAATCCGGCGGAAAGATCTCTGCCATTCCGAAAAAAGGTCGGGGTTCCGAGAAAAGCGGACCCTGTACCGTTCTCATCAACGGCCGCTGGGTGGACAAAAAGGGGCTCGAAGAGGCGGGAATGACCCGCTCTGAGTTGCTTTCGCGCGTGAGAGCCATGGGATACTCCCGGATTTCGGATATTCTGTATATGTATCGGGATGCTGCCGGGCGTATCCACACCGTACCCTATGAAAAAAACAGAGGCAGCCGGTACGGCGACCTGCGATAAAGCAGGTCAGCCGAACGATGTTTGCCCTTGCGGGCAAGTGATGTCGGCTTCGCCTAATGATGTAGCCTTTGGCTGTGATGTTGTGCCTTCGGCACAATGGGCAAACATCACATCACTCGCGACCATCGGGAGCAACATCACTATGAGCAAGGCGAATAACATCACTTTTGCGTAAGCAAAAACATCATTCCTTTACCATCCGAAAAGAAAATATCGTATAACACACTATACCTTGCAATGCAAGGTGTAGTGCAAAAGGGACGAGAAAATCTCGTCCCTTTTAATAATATTGATAAAAACTGCTTTACGGTAGGTACCCATAAGACTGCCTTTGTATTTTTTCAGAACAGTTCTGTGGAAAGATAGCGCATGCCGGTGTCGGGCAGGAGCACCACGATGTGTTTCCCCCTGTTTTCGACTCTGGCGGCTACGGTGAGGGCTGCGGCCAGAGCGGCACCGGAGGAGATGCCGGCCAGCACACCCTCCCGGACACAGAGCTCCCGGGCGGCGGCAAAGGCCTCGTCCTCCGTGACGGGGATGACCTCGTCATAGACCGTGCGGTCCAGAAGCTCCGGGATGAAATTGGCACCGATGCCCTGCAGACCGTGGGGACCGGCGGTGCCGCCGGAGAGCAGGGGAGAACCGGAGGGCTCCACGGCGAGAATGCGGATGTTGGGATTTTTCTCCTTCAGATACCGGCCGGTGCCGGTAAGGGTACCGCCGGTACCGACTCCGGCGATGAAAATATCAGTGCATCCGTCGGTATCCTCCCATATTTCCGGGCCGGTGGTCTCATAATGCGCCCGGGCGTTTGCGGGATTTGCAAACTGGTCGGGAATGAAGCTGCCGGGGATCCCGGCGGCGAGGGCTTCGGCCCGGGCGATGGCACCCGCCATACCCTCGGCGCCGGGGGTAAGCACCACCTCGGCACCGTAGGCTCTCATAAGCTTCTGCCGCTCGATGCTCATGGAATCGGGCATAACGATGATACAGCGGTAGCCCCGCAGCGCCCCCACCAGCGCAAGGCCGATGCCGGTGTTGCCGGAGGTGGGCTCAATGATGACGCTGCCGGGACGGAGCTTTCCCTCGGCCTCGGCGGCTTTGACCATATAGAGGGCGGCACGGTCCTTGACGGAGCCTGCCGGATTGAGAAACTCAAGCTTTGCGGAGATGCGGGCGGACAACCCGTGGGCATCACACATGCGGGAAAGCGCGAGCAGGGGAGTTTTGCCGATAAGCTCGGTAGCAGATGAAACGATGCGGGACATATCAGAATACCTCCGTCGGAGTTTGTAAATACACATATCTATTATAAAATCTGCGGCGGGATAAGTCAAGGATTCCCTCTTGACGGATACGAACAGATGTTCTATAATATAAACAGAACAAGTGTTCGATATGCGGGGAGTGATATGAAATGGATCGTTGTATCCTGCACAGTGACCTGAACGGATTTTATGCCTCCGTGGAGATCGTGAGGGATCCGTCCCTGCGGGGAAAACCGGTGGCGGTGTGCGGGGTGGAATCGGACCGGCATGGGATCGTGCTGGCAAAATCGCAGGAGGCGGCACGCGCCGGGGTAAAGACGGGGATGGTCAACTGGGAGGCGCGGCGGCTGTGCCCCGGCCTTGTCTGCCTGCCGCCTCATTTTGACGATTATCTGCGGTATTCCCGCATTGTTCGCCGCATCTACGAGCGATATACCGATCTGGTGGAGCCCTACGGCATGGATGAATGCTTTCTGGATGTTTCGGGAAGCCGTGCTCTTTTCGGGGACGGTGTGTGCATCGCCGAAAACATTCGGGAAACCGTCAAGGCGGAAACGGGGCTGACAGTGAGTGTCGGTGTCTCTTTCAACAAGCCCTTTGCAAAGCTTGGAAGCGACCTGAAAAAACCGGATGCCGTAACAAATATCAGCCGGGAGAATTTCCGGCGGATCGTATGGCCGATGCCGGTGGAGTCGCTGCTTTACGTGGGTCCGGCCACCCGTCGGAAGCTGGTCGCCCGGGGCGTGCGCTGCGTAGGGGATATCGTGCGGTACGGGGAAGAGAATATGTCCGCCCTGCTTGGGAAATGCGGGCGGCAGCTTTATGCCTTTGCCGCAGGGCATGATCGGTCGCGGGTGATGCATACGGATTTTGCCGCTCCCATCAAGTCGGTGGGACATGGGCTGACCTTCACCTCGGACTTGTATGACGACGGCGAGGTGGGGCAAATGCTGCTTTTTCTTGCACAGGATGTGGAGCACCGCCTGCGGACGGCGGCGCTCCATGCCGGCGGAGTGGAGCTCGGGGTGAGAGATACGGATCTTGCCGTGCGGCAGTATCAGCGCGTTCTGCCGGCATCCACCCGCAGTGCCCTGCGGATCGCTGAGGCGGCATTGGAGCTTTTTCGGGAAAATTACGGCTGGCGGCGGCCTGTACGGGCGCTGACAGTGCGGGCAATCCGACTTTCGTCCGCCGAAGAGAGCCGTCAATGCCTGCTCGGCCCGGCGGAGGAGCAGCTCTGCAGGGATGAGACCATCGGTGCGGCGGTGGAAGGGGTACGCTCTCGCTTCGGGAAATGGGCGGTGGCTCCCGCCGCTCTGCTCGGAATGGAAAAAGTGCCCGGTGCCACATCTCACGATGTCATCCTGCCGGGACAGATGTATGTTTGAGCGATTTTTGTGGGATACAGGTAGGAATTTACAGAAAACTGTGTTATAATTCGGAACAGCTTGAAAACTAAGGCGGTGTGTTTCGAAAATGAAGAGCTATGCGCGGGTCAAAACGGCCTGCTATATGACAAATATTGCCATGTCCGTGGTGGCGAATATCTCCCCGGTACTGTTTCTCACCTTCCGAACCCTGTATGACATATCCTACTCGCTGTTGGGACTGCTGGTGCTGGTCAATTTTTCATCCCAGCTCGTCATTGATCTGATTTTTTCCTTCTTCTCCCATAAGTTCAACATTGCGCGCACGGTCAAGCTGATCCCGGTGCTCACCCTTGCCGGCCTTTTTGTATATGCGGTATGGCCGCTGCTTCTGCCGGACTCGGTGTATGTGGG
The DNA here is from genome assembly GCA_017414715.1 of Clostridia bacterium. Classification (GTDB taxonomy): domain Bacteria; phylum Bacillota; class Clostridia; order Oscillospirales; family QAMX01; genus RGIG1911. The sequence goes on along the minus strand of JAFQKV010000100.1, from coordinate 63,885 downwards.
CCTTGTGGTGGGAACTCTGATCTTCTCCGTGTCCGGCGGACTTGCGGAGGTGCTGATCAGCCCCGTCATCGCTGCCATTCCCGCAAAGGATCCCGATCGTGAGATGAGCAAGCTCCACTCGGTTTATGCCTGGGGCGTGGTGGGTGTCGTCTTGTTTTCTACCGTTTTCCTGCGTATCTTCGGTGCGCGGAGCTGGCATGTCCTCGCGCTGATCTTTATGCTCGTTCCCCTGGCCGCTGCCCTGCTGTATGCGGGCTGCGAGCTGCCGGAAATGGCTGCTCCGGAGCGGGTAGGTCAGGTGTTCAACTTCCTGAAGGATCGGGGACTCTGGATGTGTGTCGCCGCTATCTTCCTTGGCGGTGCAGCGGAATGTACCATGGCCCAGTGGTGCTCCGGATATCTGGAAAAGGCCGTGGGTGTGCCGAAGCTTTGGGGTGATATTTTCGGCGTTGCTCTCTTCTCCGTCATGCTTGGCACCGGGCGTTCCCTGTATGCAAGTTCCGGCCGCCGCATCGGTCGGGTACTGTCCCTCGGTGCTGTGGGTGCTGCGGTGTGCTACGGCCTAGCCGCCCTGTGCGATATTCCCGTTATCGGCCTGCTTGCCTGCGCACTGACCGGTCTCTGCACTTCCATGATGTGGCCGGGAAGCCTTATCGTCGCGGCAGACCGCATACCCACGGGCGGTGTGTTTATGTATGCCATGATGGCCGCCGGCGGCGATCTTGGAGCCTCTGTAGGCCCGCAGCTGGTGGGTATCGTTACCGATGCTGTCATTGCCCTGCCCGGAGCGGAGGGCTTTGCCGCAAGCATCGGTGTTACGGAAGAACAGCTCGGTATGAAATGCGGTATGCTGGTGGGTATGCTTTTCCCCTTGGCCGCGATCCCCCTCTATCTTTATATCCGCCGCAGCCGCAGGTCCTGTGGGCTGGAGCCGTGATTTGCTGCAGAGAGGCTTGCAATCCGACCGTGGGTAGTCTATACTTATAGCATATAAAACAGTAAAGGAGCGCGAAAATATGGACTGGAAAACCGAACTCTTTAACGAAACCGAAAAACCGCTGGACCGTCTGGTGGAGGGCTACAGCCATACGTCTGTATTCCGCACGCTGGCCTTTGTGGGCGACAGCCTTTCCTCCGGTGAGTTTGAGTCCCGCGGGCATGAGGGAACTCCCGGTTTTCATGACTATTTTGAATATTCCTGGGGGCAGTATATCGCCCGGAACTGCGGTCTTCGAGCCTATAATTTCTCCAAGGGCGGCATGACCGCCAAGGAGTATATCCAGAAATTTGCCGATGCAAACCGCTTCTGGCGGCCGGAGGTTGCGGCGCAGGGCTACGTCATTGCTCTCGGCGTCAACGACGTTTTCAACTATAAGCAGGAAATGGGCACAACGGCGGATATCTGCAAGGAGGACTGGCACAAAAATGCCGATACCTTTGCAGGCTGGTACGGTGCCATCATCAGCCGCTATAAGGAGATCCAGCCGGATGCACATTTCTTCCTGCTGAACATGCCCCGCGGCGGCGGTCCCATGGACGAAACCAAGGGAAAATTTGCGCAGCTCATCCGGGATATTGCGGCCCTCTTTGATAACTGCTGGTGCATTGACCTCTTCGAGTACGCCCCCGTTTACGATGCGGCGTTTAAGGAAAAGTTCTATCTCTACGGCCATATGAATGCCAGCGGCTATATCCTCACCGCCCGGATGGTGGATTCGTATATCGATTATATCGTCCGCCACAATCCCGAAGCCTTCCGGCGTATCGGTTTTATCGGAACGGAACTGAAATAAAGAGTAAAAAAAAGAAGCCCGGCCGGGCTTCTTTTTTATGTTGATTTACTTCACGCTGAACAGCAGGTCGCCGTAGGAGGGGTAGGGCCAGATCTCCGAGGGGATGGCGGTCTCCAACTCGTCGGAGACGGAGCGGAGGGCTTCCATTGCGGCGACGACGGACTTGCGGTAGTGAAGAGCCAGGGCGAGGGTGTCGTCGCGCTTTTCGGCGGCTGCGGCCTCGGCGGCTTTAAGCGTGCCGAGCTTTTCGTAAAGCGCGTCGCCGAGGGCAGAAATGCGGCAGAGCAGATCGCTCTCCGTCTTGACGGAGACGGGAAGTCCGGTGGACTTCTTGGCGAGGATGGCGTCGCACAGGGTGTTTTCATACTCCAGAACGGCGGGATACACGTCCTTTTCCACCATCTCGATGAGGGTCAGGGCCTCAATGTTGACGATCTTGCTATAGTTTTCCAGCATGATGTCGCAGCGGGCGTGCATCTCCTCGGCGCTGAAGACACCGTGGCGGGAGAAGAGGGCAATGTTCTTTTCATCCACGAAGTGGGGCAGGGCATCCACGGTGGAACGCAGATTGAGAAGTCCTCTGGCCTCGGCCTCGGCTTCCCAGGCGGCGGAATAGCCGTCGCCGTTGAAGACAATGCGCTTGTGATCGGCAACGGTGCGGCGGATGATCTCCGTGACGGCGGCATCGAAGTCGGCGGCGCCCTCCAGCTCATCGGCAAAGCGGCGGAAGGATTCGGCCACGATGGTGTTGAGCACGATGTTCGGGTCTCCGATGGAGATGGAGGAGCCGAGCATACGGAATTCGAACTTATTGCCGGTGAAGGCGAAGGGGGAGGTGCGGTTGCGGTCGGTGGTATCCTTGCGGAAATGGGGCAGAACGCCGACACCGCTTTCCATATACGGGGCGCGGTGCGAACGATAATCCACGCCCTGCTCGTAGGCATCCAGAATGCCGCTGAGCTCATCACCGATGAACATGGAAACGATGGCGGGAGGTGCCTCGGCAGCACCGAGACGGTGGTCGTTGCCGGCGGTGGCGACGGAGATGCGCAGCAGATCCTGATTCTCATCCACGGCGGCGATAACGGCGCAGAGCACCAGCAGGAAGAGGCTGTTGTCCGCGGGGGTCTTGCCGGGATTCAGGAGGTTGATGCCGTCGGAGGTGGTCAGCGACCAGTTGTTGTGCTTGCCGCTGCCGTTGACGCCGGCGAAGGGCTTTTCATGCAGAAGGCAGACGAGACCGTGACGGTCGGCGACCTTCTTTAACAGCTCCATCGTCAGCTGGTTGTGATCGCAGGCGATATTGGTCGTGGAGAAGATAGGCGCAAGCTCATGCTGCGCGGGAGCGGCCTCGTTGTGCTCCGTCTTTGCCAGCACACCTAGCTCCCACAGGCGCTCGTCCAGCTCCCGCATAAAGGCGGAAACACGGGGCTTGATGACACCGAAATAGTGATCATCGAGCTCCTGACCCTTGGGGGGCAAAGCGCCGAGAAGGGTACGTCCGCAGTAGATGAGATCCTTGCGCTGCTCGTAGACCTCTTTGTCGATGATAAAGTATTCCTGCTCGGCACCGACGGTGGTGGTGACGGATTCGCAGTCCATACCGAAGAGGCGCAGAAGGCGCATGGTCTGGGTGTTGATGGCCTCCATGGAGCGCAGCAGGGGAGTTTTCTTATCCAGAGCCTGTCCGCCGTAGCCGCAGAAGGCGGTGGGGATACAGAGGGTACCGTCCTTGATAAAAGCGGGGGAGGTGGGATCCCAGGCGGTGTAGCCGCGGGCCTCAAAGGTGGTGCGCAGACCGCCGGAGGGGAAGGAGGAGGCATCGGGCTCGCCGCGGATAAGCTCCTTGCCGGAAAATTCCATAATGACGCCGCCGTTCGGTGCGGGGGAGATGAAACTGTCGTGCTTCTCGGCGGTGATACCCGTCAGGGGCTGGAACCAGTGGGTATAGTGGGTCGCACCCTTCTCAACGGCCCAGTCCTTCATGGCGTTGGCCACGATATCGGCCACAGAGCGGTCAAGAGAGCGGTTTTCACGGATGGCATCCTTCATATCCCGATAGGTCTCGGCGGGAAGGCGCTCCTTCATCACGGCATCGCCAAAAACCATGCTGCCGAACAGGGCGGGGATTCTGCTCATCGGTTTGATTTCTCCTGTCTTTGAGATTTGAATAGGGGAAAGGATCGTTATGAAATAGAACATCCTCTTCCTGACTTTACATTATACTGCGGATAATGGGAAAAGTCAACGAATTGGGGCGAAAATTGCGTGCCGAAGCACTACGGAAAACGCAGCCGGAGACCGGCGCATTCGCCTTGAAAACTTTCTTTCCGGCACCCCGGAAAACCACTTGTAAAGCGGCGTTGCCGTATCGTATAATATAATTATAAAGTATACTTTTACAAAAGGCCGAAGTGCGTTTTCTTTGAAACGATTATACCATCCACTAATTAGAAATACAATAGCTTTTTATGGAAATATCATCTGTTTCTAAAGGTATATATTTCGAAATATGGCGAAAGGGGATATTGTAAAAATGAAAAGACTTCTGTTCTGTGCGCTCTGTCTGCTGCTTCTGCTCGGTCTCTGCGGCTGCGAAGAGCAGCGTCCCTCCTGGACGGGAGAATACGGAAAAAACCGCTTGGTTACCCTGACGCATACCGTTACTACCGATATCCCATATCCGGAGGGGAAACCGGACATTCTCTTTGAGCAGGGCTTTGCCCGCTATCCCGAGGCCGGCACCGACGGCGCGCGCTGGAATGCCATCGATGCCGAAGGAAACCGGCTGCTGGAAGAGGGGGTTGCGGAGCTTACCCTTTTCAATCATCTTGGCTATGCCGGGATCCGCACGGAGACGGGGGAGTGCTATGAGGTGGATTCCCGCGGGAATATGACCCGCTGCACAACCTGGTGCTTTGCGGATTATAATTTGCTGGCCTCAGACCTGCGACTAAAGAAAAGGGATACGCAGTATATCTGGAGGGGCTATGCGGGCACTCTGGAGGACGGATTTTCCGTCTACGTGCGGGAGAAAACCTCTGAAGAAAAAAACGATGCACATCTCGGCATCAAGACGCAGAACGAATATGCTATCTTTCCCTGTGTACCCTTCTGCAGTGACATGGGAGATTTGCATATCAACGAGGATAAGATCGTTTTCAACGACGGCGGCTACATCGCCATCCTCACCCTTACCTTTGACTGAGGAAGAACGGGGGGAGAACGAATATGAAAAAATGTATTGCTGCGGTTTTGCTTGCGGCGACGCTTTGCACCTGTCTGCTGCTGCCGGGGTGTGCCTCCAAAAAGCAGGGCATCGTAGCCACCGGTGAATATAACGGCATGAAAATTACGCTTCGCTATGACGGTCCGCTGGAGTATCCCGCACAGGAATACGGGTCGCTGAAATGCAGCAACGGCTACATTGTCTTTGAGGACAACGGCGGAGAATACGGCAATGAGTACTGGAATATCAGCGGCTTTATCCTGAACGCGATGGACCGGCAGGGAAACCGCGTTTTCCATCGGCCCTACCAGGCGATAACCGATCGGCAGGATGACGGTTATTTCTACGCCTACACCTTCTCCGGAACCTATGTCCGGGTGGATATCGAAGGAAATGAGACACAGATCCCGTGGGAGGAGTTCCATAAAAGAAATCTCGGTAACGATGATGAGCAGCGGGCACCGCTGCCAAAGGAGGTGGAACACTCCGGAGAGGATGCAGATCTTCTCATGGGTATCGTCTGGGAGGGGCTTGCGGCCTACACCGTGCCGGCAAATCTTCCGGGAGGAAACGATAAGCTTCTCGGTATCGCAGATGCAGAGGGAAACATCATCATCCCGGCCTGCCTGCCCGTGAATTATGATATTTATACCGAACGGCTGTTTATCTGTGAGGATACCCTGGTGTTCCGGGACGGAGAGCATATCGGCATTGCTTACATTGAGCGGGGATAGAAGGAGGAAATACGCATGAAAAAAGCGAGCAGCGTGTTGTTTGCAGGTATTCTTTGCGCAGCCCTCCTTTGCGGCTGCAGCGCGCCTGAACACGCCGAGACGGTGGTATGCACCGAAAATTCCGCCTGGCCGAAGCTGTGCGTTACGGTGACATATGAGGGGGCCGATGCACGCAAGGCAAAGATCCTTCAGGTGGTTGGCGAAGATCCCGTATGGGAGCTGATGTATATCTATCCGGGAGAAAACACCCGGTTTACGAAGGATGCCGTCCTTTTTTACGACGTGAATTTTGACGGTGAGAAGGATATCCTTCTTCCCAAAAGCAAGACAGAACAGGGAGTCACATTCACCGCATACCTTTGGGATGGCATTAAAGGAAACTTTGTCTACTGTGAAACCTTTGAATCCATTGTAAATCCCATTACGGACGCAGCAACCGAACGGATTCTTTCCGGTTGGGAGAGCGGGAGCGAGGGAACATACGGTATCTATCGCTATTCCAAAGACTTCGCCCGTTTTGAGCTCCAGCGTGACGTGCGATGGCAGCCGGCGGAAAACGGGAATTACCGTTTTACCGAAGGGATCTACAGTTATCAGTCGTATCCGTCTGCAGCACCGGTTCCGAGACTGCTTTCGGAAGAAACTGCGGAGATTCCGGCAAAGGACGGTGCGCCGGACAGAGACCATGCAGATGCGGAAAGATTCTTTGCGGAAAATGATTTTTGGCGCATCGGTCATGCGGAGTGGGATGCTTCCCTCGCCTTTTGGTACGAGCATCTGGATCGTGCAGAATGAAAGGTAAAGACGGCGGAAAGGAGATCGTTTCACAATGAAAAAACTTCTCTCTCTTGTCCTCTTTATCGCGCTTCTGCTCTGCATCTTTGCCCTTTCCGGCTGCGCCGAAGCCGGGACGCTTTCTGCGGAAGAACTGTCGGAGATCGAAAACACCTTGAATTCGGCAGAGTATAACGGATTTGTCGGAATCTATTTTGAATCGCCCGAGGAGGTCAGCTACTACTGGTTTTTCTACGACGGTGCAGGGATCGGCACATACGGAACCGAGAGCTGGAGCAAGGAAGAGGAGGCGGATGTGCTTGCCGCCACCGGCTGGGATGCCTACTACAACAACCCGCGAAAGCTGCCCGGCGCGGAGGTGGATCAGGTTCTCCGGGAAAGATTTGGCATTTCCCGGAGGAGAATAGAAGAAAAACTCCGCAAAGAAATGCACTACATCGAAAAATACGATGCCTATTACCTGATGCACGGGGACATGGGCTATGAGCCGGTATGCGTTACCTCCGGCGAACGGCTGCGGGACGGAACCTATGTGGTCAGATATACCTTTGACACCAATAATCCGGAAAGCGGAGAGGTCACCCTGCAAAGCGTCAAAACGGGCTTTCGCTTTGTATCCAACAAAAAAGTACAGCCTGCCCGGGATGTGGGAGAGCCGCAAACCGAAACCCAGGAGTTTATTGCCATGGAGGGAAAGCCCTACCAGTCCTTTGTCAGCTCCGCTGCCGACCTGCGCTACGTTTTTGTAAGCGCAGAGGAATACGATATGCAGGCCCTCTGGGACTGGATTGCAGTGGGTACGGAAAAGGTATACTCCCTCGATCTGCTCGGAAAAATGGATGAAGGCCGCAAATAATCAACAAAAGATAAGAAAGGAGCCTATCCGTGAAAAGTGTTCTTTCCCTTTGTCTCTGCTGCCTGGTCACCTTTCTTTTTGCCGGGTGTTCTCCATCCGAAACCCCGGAAGACCGGTTGAATGCCGTGCTGCGGGGAGAGCTGGAATGCATCACCGAGGACGGGATATTCCAGCCGGTTTCCGAACTGGTGCCGGATTCGGAGATGACGGCGTACACCTTTATCGATATGGACGGCGACGGTACGGATGAGCTGCTCGTTAGCCTTGTCGCCAAAGCCGATACGGAGTATGGTATCGTCATGCTTCGTGATGAGGAGGATGAGGTTCGAGCATGGCTCTTTTCCATACGGCAAATGAATGATATCCGCGCCGACGGATCTTTTTGCGCCAGTGACAGCGCCGCCGAAAGCTGGTATTCAAAAATCGACTTCGTGGAGGGCAGGATTCAGAAAACCGAGCTTGCCTACTGCCATGGAATTGAGAATATATACCGCCTGAAAGGCAGCGCGGCGAGCCGGGAGGAAGTGGAAGGCTTTATCAAAGAGCGGCAGAGCCTTGCCTTCCCGGAATGGATCCCGACGAATACCGAAAACCTGACCGTGCTGGCGGATGAAGAAAACTATCGCGTGGAAATGACGGAAGATCAGAAATTCGTGCATTTCTACATCCGGGACAATGCAGGAAAGGTGCTGGAGGACAGCTGGAATTCCGCCTCACGGTATCTTGGTATTGAAAAGGACGGTGATCTGCTGGTCGTCCGTTACGGACTCGGCACCGTCGGCGCAACTTATGAGCGGTATTATGATCTTGCAGCGGGCGAGGTTTCCCGCTGGCAGAATGTCACGGTAAGGGCGGGACGCAGCGCCTATCTCTTTATAGCTGTTGAGGGGAAGCCCGTTCTGCAGGCGGCAGATATTTTTGGCTCCGACGCGCCGGTCACCATCCCGGGAGAATATCCCGATTTCGTGTTGACCCTCCTGCCGGAATCCTTTGAGATATCCGCTGAGGGAGAAATCTCTCTTGTGTATATGCGCGACGGAGAGAAGAAAAACGTCACGGCAAAACTACGGTAAAGGAAAAACCTGTCTCCCTGATTTCGGGGAGGCAGGTTTTTTGGAAGAAAAGCCCCGCCGCTCTTGCAATTTCGGGGGAAAGCGCATATAATAAACGTATCTGTGTACCGCGTAAAATATCTGAAAAGGAAGGTATAGATCCATGAAGAAGCCCTATATTCCCGACGGCATGTGGCCGGTTATGCTCACCCCCTACAATGAGGACGGTTCTGCCATCGATTACGAGATGCTGGAAAAGCTCGTCAACTGGTATATTGACAACGGCTCCGACGGTCTTTTTGCCGTCTGCCAGTCCAGCGAGATGTTCTTCCTCTCCGCCGAGGAGCGCAAAGAATATGCCCGCACCGTCGTGCGTGCCGCCGCCGGCCGCGTGCCCGTGGTCGCCTCCGGCCACGTTGCCGATGATTTTGATACCCAGCTGCGCGATGCAAATGAGATGTACGAGACCGGCATTGATGCCCTCGTGCTTCTGCCCAACCGCTTTGCCACCCAGGAGGAGACCGACGACGTCTTCATCGAGAATATGGACAAGTTCATCGCAAAGCTCGATCCCTCCATTCCTCTCGGTATCTATGAGTGCCCCTATCCCTACAAGCGCGTTCTGACCCCCAAGAGCACCGCCTACTGCGCCGACAGCGGCCGCTTCTTCTTCCTGAAGGACACCTGCTGCGATATGGAGCAGATCAAGGCAAAGCTTGCTGCCGTCAAGAACCCCGACTTCAAGATCTTCAACGCCAACTGCGCCACCCTGCTGGACTCCATGCGTGCCGGTTGCCAGGGCTTCTCCGGTGTTATGGCAAACTTCCATCCCGCCCTCTATTCCTGGCTGTGCAAGCATGCCCACGAGGAGACCGAGCTTGTCCAGCGCGTGCAGGACTTTGTCGGTATCACCTCCTGCATCGAGTGCAAGGCATATCCCATCTCTGCAAAGGTTTATCTCAACCGCTACGAGCTGCCCGGCTTCAGCGTTGCCTGCCGCAGCCGCTCCTTCAGCGAGTTTACCCCCAGCGTGGCATGGGAGCTTGACAGCCTCAACCGCCTCTCCAAGGCGATGGTGGCGGAGATTGCCGGAAAGTAAGGGAACCGTCCATGAAAAAGCTCCTCCGTTCGGCGCTTTGCCTGATCCTTTCCATTTCTCTGCTTTTCTGCCTTTGCGCCTGCGGCGAGGATACGCCCGATCCCTCTGAGCCGGCCTCCGAAAGTGAGATTTCAGGCTCCGACGAAGCGTATTCCCTCATGGATGAGGTGGGATATCGCGAGAAGATCAATTTTCCGGATAAGAAGCTGGAGGCCGCGCTCCGGGAGGCTATGCAGCTGCCGGAGCGGTTTGACATTACCCCTATGCACATGAGCCAACTGATGTATCTGGATCTGCGCGGCCTTGGTATTACCAATCTCGACGGCCTGCAGTACTGTGCATCGCTGGAGGTGCTCTATCTCGCGGACAACGAGATCGTGTATTTGGATGCGCTGGAAAAACTGGATTATCTCTTTATTCTGGATTTTTCCGGTAACCGGGTTCGGGACGTGAGCCCCATTCTCAAGCTTGAGAATCTTATGTTCATCGACCCGACGGACAATCCGTTGGAGAATGAGAGGCTTCTGTCCGGAAACTTCGACATCGACAAAACCTATGTGGTGACTGAGACTCCCGGGGTAGCCTGGGAATAAATAACATCCTGCGACGGGGTTTGACTCCCTTCGACAGACAATAGAGACTATAATAACCGCAGACACGGCGTCTGCGGTTATTTTTTTGCCGGAAAAGCCGGAAATATACAGGAAAGGAAGAAAAAAGAATGCAGACATACATCCGGGAGGATGGGATGGGAGAATTTACCCTGCGGCTGCAGGGAGAACTGGATCACCATGCTTCCGGCGAGGTCATTTCCGCCCTGCGGGAGTGCGCAGGGCGGATCCCCCTGCGGCGGCTGGTGTTGGATCTCGGGGGTGTAACCTTCAGCGACAGCTCCGGTATTGCGGTCACGGTACTTGCCAATCGGCTGGTCCGCGGGGCGGGAGCTGAGCTGTGTATTGAAAACACGCCGCCGCAGATGCAGCGGCTTTTCCGCACGGCAGGGCTCGGGCGGATACTGGGAGAGAAAAATCTACAGGGAGGCAGAAACAAGTGAAAAAGGAAAAACAGAATGAAATGCAGCTGACCCTCGATTCCCGTTCGGTCAACGAGGGATTTGCCAGAGCCGCGGTGGCGGCTTTTTCGGCGCAGCTTGATCCAACCATTGAGGAGTGCAACGATATCAAAACCATGGTGTCCGAGGCGGTGACCAACTGCATCGTTCACGCCTATCCCGACACCTGCGGGAAGATACATATTCTGTGCCGCATCTATACGGGCGGGCTTCTGGAAATCACCGTACGTGACCGGGGCATCGGTATCACCGATGTCGGACAGGCAAGAGAGCCGCTCTTTACCACCGGCGGCAGCGACAGAGCCGGCATGGGCTTTACCATCATGGAGAGCTTCTCTGACGGCTTCCGGGTGACCTCCCGGCCGGGAAAAGGGACCAGCGTTACCATGCGCAAGCTCATTGCACCCCGCCTGCGGGGGAATCGGGCGGCGGTATGACCAAGCTCTCGCCTGCCGAGGAGGAGCGCATCCTGCAGGAAAACGAGGGACTGGTGTGGAGTGTCGTTCGCCGATTTGGCGGCAGGGATGAGCGCGAGGATCTCTATCAGCTCGGTGCCATTGGGCTGCTTGCCGCTGCCCGCGGTTTTGATCCGCAGCGGGGAACGGCATTTTCCACCTATGCCGTTCCCTTTATTGCGGGGGAAATCCGCCGCCATCTGCGGGATCACGGCCCCGTCAAGGTCTCACGGGCGCTGCGGGAGCTTGGCGCAAAGGCTGCGGCCGTGCGTGCCTCCCTTATGCAGGCGTGCGGCGAGGAACCGCGGCTGTCGGATATTGCGGAAAAGCTTGGCCTTCCGCCGGAGGAGATTGCCGCGGCTGAAACGGCGCTGATCCGTCCGGCTTCCCTGGAGGCGGATACCGGAGAGGGCGGAAGCCTTGCGGACTGCCTCGCGGCGGGGGAGGACACGGCGGAATCTGCGGCGGAGCGTGTGGATCTTTCTGCTGCCCTGAAAGGGCTTTCCCGCAGCGAACGGGCGGTCATACGTCTGCGGTATGCAAGCTCTTTGACCCAGACCCAGACGGCAAACCTTCTGGGCATGTCGCAGGTGCAGGTATCCCGTACGGAGCGGCGGGTTTTGCGAAAACTGCGGGAGCGGATGCAAAGCTGACATTTACATTTTTACTTCGTTGGTATATAATGTAAAAAACGAGCGAAGGAGAAAGTGTATGGATCGAAATATCACCCGGCCGGGGCGGCTGGATTTTGACAACATCACCACCTACACCGTCAAGGACCGCAAGAATCTTGTGACCACGGAAAACATCTTCAAGGTCGGCGATGCCGTGGAGGAATACACCCATCCCGACTTTCTGTCCCTTTGTGAGAAGGTGGCCGAGGCGCGCCGCAACGGCCGTCCCGTCATTCTCTCCATGGGGGCACACGTCATCAAGTGCGGCCTTTCCCGGTTCCTGATTGCGCTTCTCCGGGAGGGTATCGTCACCCATATTTCCTCCAACGGTGCGGGCTCCATCCACGATTTTGAGCTCTGCTACAACGGAGGCACCTCCGAGGACGTGCCCACCGCCATTGAGGACGGCTCCTTTGGCATGTGGGAGGAGACCGGCGCATGGATGAATGAGGCCATTCAGGCGGGCGCAAAGGCGGGCCTTGGCTATGGAGAAGCTCTGGGACGCTATATCGACGAAAACCCGGAAAAGTTCCCCCACCGGGAGGACTGTGTGCTGTGGAATGCCTACAGGCTTGGCATCCCCGCCACCTATCATATCGCCCTCGGCACGGATATCATCCATCAGCATCCGAGCGTGGATTTTGCCGCCATCGGAGCCTGCTCCGGCGAGGATTTCCACAAAATGTGCCACTCCGTTTCTCAACTGGACGACGGCGTGTTTATGAACTTCGGCTCCGGTGTCATCGGCCCGGAGGTTTTCCTCAAGGCGCTGTCCATCGCCCGTAATCTCGGCTATCCCACCTTCCGCATCACCACGGCGAACTTTGATCTGCACAAGCTGGGCGATTACCGTTCCAAGATCGGTTATTCCGACCCCAACTATTACTACCGCCCCCGCAAGAACATCGTCAACCGTCCCACCAGTCAGGGCGGACAGGGCTGGCATTTTGAGGTCGATCATCAGATCTCCATCCCCAATCTCTACTACCGCGTATCGAAGCTTCTGGAGGACTGAAAAGAGATGGCATACGACAAGATCTTTACCGAAGAAGAACTGATCTCCACCGCCTTTGCCCGATATCCGGAGCTGGAGGTCTGCAGAGAAGCGATCATGCGCGCCTGCGATGCGCTGGAGACCTGCTATCGGAACGGAGGCAGGGTTCTGCTGTGCGGAAACGGCGGCTCCAGCGCCGACTGCGCCCACATTGCGGGTGAGCTGCTTAAGGGCTTCCTTTCCCTGCGCCGCCTGCCGGAGGATCTGCAGCAGGAGCTGCGGAAAAGCGGCGAACTAGGAGAGCTTTGTGCGGATAAGCTGCAGGGATCCCTTGCCGCAGTGGATCTGACGGCCCAGGGTGCCATCATCGCCGCCGTCGCAAACGATACCGATCCCCGCCTTGCCTATGCCCAGCAGCTTTGGGGGCTTGGACGGAAGGGGGACGTGCTCATCGGCCTGTCTACCTCCGGAAATGCCGAAAACGTTCGCTGCGCGGGCATTGCGGCCAAGGCACTCGGCATGGTGCGTATCGCCATGACCGGCGAGACCGGCGGAAAGATGGGGGAGGAGTTCGATATTGCTATCCGTGTTCCTTCCCGACATACCCCCGACGTGCAGGAGCTGCACCTGCCGGTGTACCATCTGCTGTGCGCTGTGACGGAATACAGACTTTTCCATAAGTAAGCAAAAACAGAGCATCCGAAAAGGCGGGGTTTCGTAAAACAGCTTCAGTCCCGGCAGACCTTTCTGCCGGGACTGTTCTTGTATAGATCACATTGACGTGTTAAAATATATCTAACAATTAGAGAAACTTGAATTTGTCTAATTGTTTATATCCTAATTTGCGTGAGGTACACCATGTTTAGTATAACACTTGAAGATGTTGCGTCTATTTTGCATGACTATGACATCGGCGTTGGAATAAGTAGTATATCCGAACTGCAACGCTATCACTATGAACGTAATGACCCTAAGTCAAAAGAAGTAAGGCTCATTGTTAAAGTCGATTTAGTAGATGCTTCGTCCTTGGTGATTCGGTTCAAAAATGAGGAAGATGTTACGCTTGAACTGATTGAAAGTCAAAGCCAGTTTGCTGCTGTTTTAAAAAAGAACAACATCATTACGCCAACCCAATACCAAGCCAATGGAAAATATGCTAAATGGTATTCAATTGGCGATTATGATGTCATTGTAACTCTTGAGGAATTTGTTGAGAACGAAATCAAAGTTGTCGATGAAGCAATTGCTAAAAAAACTGGTGAACTGCTTGCAAAAACCCATACAATTGCCGAGCAGTATAATCTTCACGTAGAAAATGATGTTCTTTTCAACCCGTTTGCACATAACGATTTGTTTGACTTCGATGCTTTCATGTCTTTAGCGTCAACACTCGAAGGTGATGACAAAGTTCTCTTTGATAAAATTGTTGATATATACAACTCATATATGGAAGTTCTTGTACCATTAAAAAATCGCCCGCGGTATGCTGTACAGGGAGATATTAGCGACTGTAACTTATATCTTACCAAATGGGGCGAAGTAGGCATCTTCGACTTTAATAGGTCTGGAGATAACATTCTATTTTGCGACGCCGTAATGCAAGCTATCTTTGAAGCAAGACTTATGGATTATCCCGAAAACAAACAAGATGACTTTGAGACTAAAATATTAGAGTCTTTTTGGAAGGGGTATTGTTCTGTTCGAAGCTTCACAGCAGAGGAACAGGAACTGTATCCATATCTATGTGCAATCATTGATGCGTTTTGGAGTTCCTATATTCGGTGGAATGAGGACAGTTTGATGAATGCACAGAAAGCAGGAGATGTTGAAAGTGTTAGACGCTGGTTGTCTACAATCTATGAGAGACTTGTGCTCCCCAATTAGACAAATTCCAATATAAGATATAAGGGCGCACTTCTATACACCGTTCGGTGTGGTGCGTTTGGTGCGCTCCTTGCCTCTCCCTACGGGAGAGGTGGCCGAGCGAAGCGAGCACGGAGAGGGCAAACATGACCATACCATCCAAAATCGACTGCAAGGCCCTCTCAGTCACCCGCGGTGACAGCTCTCCCAAAGGGAGAGCCAAGGCTGCTTGCAAACCATATAAGAAACGGAGCGTACCGATACCGATACGCTCCGTTAACTGTTTTACGAACACCCGCCTAAGGGGTCGGATGCTCTGTTTATTTTACATCATGGCACGGACGGCGGAGCGGAAGCGCTCACCGCGTTCTTCAAAATTGGAATAGAGATCAAAGGAGGTGCAGCCGGGAGAGAGGATGACGATATCTCCGGGGACAGCAAGAGATCTTGCCGAGGCGACGGCATCCTCCATGTTGTTCTCGATCCGGACGGGCAGTTTTTCTTCGTCATACTCGGGAGAATCGATGACGGCGGCGCGGATGCGCTCTGCCGTGTGTCCCACGAGGATACAGGCCTTGGCCTTTTCTCGGAAAAGCGGACCGAGAGGTTCCAGCGGGATGCCCTTGTCGGCACCGCCGGCAAGGACGATGACCGGCTTGTCAAAGCAGGAAAGAGCTGCTGCCGTACGGGTAGGGCTGGAATCGATGGAGCTGTTGTAGTAGCGCACGCCGTCAAGCTCTGCCACCAGCTCCAGCCGGTGAGGAACGCCGCCAAAGTTTTTTGCCACCTGCCGCATGACCTCGGGGGTCACAAGCTCCGCAACGGCAGCGGCGGCAGCCATATAATTTTCGACGTTGTGGGTACCGGGAAGCAGAATTTCATCCACGGGGATGAGAGGGACCGTGCGATCCTCTTCAGAAAGGGTGATGATGCCCTCCCGGATGACGACATTTGCGCCGTTAGCACCCGCACGGGAGAAGAGACGAACCCGGCCGGGGGCAAGGGCGGCGCAGGCGGAGGTAACGGTGTTGTCGGCGTTGAGAACGACAAGGCCTCCGGAGCCCTGATGGCGGAAGATCTCCTGCTTTGCCGTGACGTATTCCGCCATGTCCTTATGCTTGTCCAGATGGTTCGGGGTGATGTTGGTGATAACGGAAACGGCAGGAGATACGGTCATGCTCATCAGCTGGAAGGAGGAAAGCTCCACCACGGCGAAATCCGCGGGAGCGATATCCGGCACGTCGGCAAGCAGGGGATGACCGATGTTGCCGCCGAGATGCACGGTGTGACCTGCTGCGCGGAGCATTTCGGCGATGAGGGTCGTGGTCGTGCTCTTGCCGTCACTGCCGGTGATGCCGATGATGGGGCAGGGGCAGGTCTCAAAGAAAAGCTCCATCTCCGAGGTTATCTGCGCTCCGCGGGCACGGGCGGCCGCAAGGGCGGGGTGGGAGGCCATGATGCCCGGGGAACGGAAGACAACATCCTCGTCGATGTCCTTAAGATAATCCTCGCCGCAGCGAAATGTGGCTCCGTGAAGCACAAGCTCGGCACAGAGGGTGGGATCGAGCTTTTCCCGGGGCTGCTTATCCCGGACGGTGAGCCGGGCTCCGGCGGCCATCAGCAATCGGATCAGCGGCCGGTTGGAGATACCCATGCCGAGCACGGCGACACGGCGGTCCTGACAGGCGGAAAATACTTCTTCAAATCGGCTCATGCTTGCTTTGACGCAAGAGCGTCAGCCTCCTCTTTGATTTTTAAAAAATCGGTCAGTGCGGCACCCTTGAGAGAAGGATTGCGCAGCAGAGCGGCGGGGTGGTATACGGCGGTCATGCGGACACCGGCGCGGTCGATCCATTGGCCGTGCTCCTGGGAGATGCGATAGTCCTCATGCAGAATGACCCCAGCGGCGATACGACCGAGACAGACGATGATTTTCGGACGGATGAGGGAAACCTGATTGCGAAGCCACGCAAGGCATGCCTCGCGCTCCTCCGGAAAAGGGTCGCGATTCTGGGGCGGTCGGCATTTGACGATGTTTGCGATATACACCTTATCACGTTCAAAGCCTGCGGCAAGCAGCAGATCGTCCAGCAGCTTGCCCGCGCGTCCAACAAAGGGGATGCCGCTGGCATCCTCGTCCCGGCCGGGTCCCTCGCCGATAAAAAGCACATCGGCATTGCGGTCACCGCAGCCGAAAACCACCTTGGTGCGCCCCTCGCACAGACCGCATTTCCGGCAGGAAAGGCAGGCCTGCTCCAATTCGTCCCAACCGTACATAAAATTTCACATCTCCCGGAAGAATTTTCTATCATTATAACACGAAAAGTTCCGTTATGCAAATACGGTTTCATCTCCCCGGGGACAGCAGGCCGGGGCATAGCGGAAGGCGCGGAGCCGTCCCTCGCTGACAAAATATCTGGGCGGTGCATAGATGGGAGCGGCGGGGGTGCGGTCGATAACGGCGAGCTTGATCTTCATTCGCTCCGGGCAGATGCTTTTGATGTATACGGAGACGCTGTCTCCTTCGGAAAGCCCGGGACAGGGTTCTGCAAGTCCTGAAAGATTGGGGGAGAGCTCTACAAAGACACCGTAGCTCTCAATGCCGCGGACGATGCCGCGGACGGTCTCCCCCGGGGCAAAGCAGGCGGCATTCTCCTCCCAGGTGCCGAGAAGCTCCTTGTGGGTAAGGTAAATGCGCCCGGCAGCGGGATCGGTGGAGAGAACGCAGGCGAGGATGTCCTGCCCCGTGCGAAATCTCTCGGCGGTATGACGGATGCGGGAGACAGAAATGCGGTCTGCCCCGATCATGGAGACGATGCCGCGGCCGATATCCGCAAAGCAGCCGAAGGACTCCAAATGGGTCACCCGAGCGCGAAGAATATCTCCGGGCAGCAGTTCCCGGCAGAGGGCCTGCATCGCTTCCTGCTGTACCAGACGGCGGGAGCAGAGAATATAGGGATCCGCAGCATCCAGCCCGGAAATATCGGTGATGCGGAAGGCTACCGGCTTGCCTACCCGGGAGAGAATGGCGATATCCCGTACCTGCCCTTCGGCGATCCCGAGGGCGGCCTCCGGACGGGGAATAATTGCCCGTACGCCGGGAAGACGCAGAATAAGCTCATGACCGGCCCCACAGCGCTCGGCCATTGCCTCCAGCACAGTGCCCCGATCCCGGGCGAGTGTCAGCCCCTCCCGGCAGGACAGCAGACGCTCGTTTTCGGCGGTGCCGGAGAGGAATCCCTCCGGAAGTATGTTTCCCTGCGGCATAATATCAGTTGCTCCCTTCTTTTAGGTTATATATTGTGATTTTTGGAAAACTGTGGTACACTATATGCAGACTGATACTCTGTTATGTTCCAGGGAAAGGCGGTGCGGTGTGTGGATGTCCGTGTGGGCGATCGGTTGGTGATGAAAAAGAGCCATCCCTGCGGAAGTTTTGAGTGGGTCGTGCTGCGCTCCGGCATGGATTTCCGTCTCCGCTGTACGGGCTGCGGTCATGAGGTTCTGACACCCCGTGCCAAGGCAGAGAAAAACATCCGCCGCATCCTTCGGGAACAGACGGGGGAAAATGAATGAATTTCTATGGAGGTAATTTGACCATGAAACTCGGCGTGCTTACCAATCTTTTCGGCGATCGCCCTCTGGCAGAGGCCTGCGATTACTTCAAGACCCTCGGCGTTGAGGCACTGGAGATCGGCTGCGGCGGCTATCCCGGCCGTGACCATTGCGATCCCGACGTGCTGCTTAACGATGCCGCAGCTCTCGAGGAGTTCAAGAACACCATCGCCTCCCGCGGGCTGGAGATCTCCTGCCTGTCTGTTCACGGCAACCCCGTGCATCCCGACAAGGCCGTCGCCGCGGGTTATCACAGCGATTTTGAGAAGGCGGTTCTGCTCTGCGAGAAGCTCGGCCTCGATACCCTCGTCACCTTCTCCGGCTGCCCCGGTGATCATGAGGGCGCAAAGTATCCCAACTGGGTCACCTGCCCCTGGCCCGAGGATTTCCTCGCCATTCTCGAATGGCAGTGGAACGAGGTGCTCATTCCTTACTGGAAGAAGGCCGTTGCCTTTGCCGAGGCCCACGGCGTCAAGCGCATTGCGCTGGAGATGCATCCCGGCTTCTGTGTTTACAATCCCGAGACCCTGCTGAAGCTGCGCGCCGCCGTGGGTCCTGCCATCGGCGCAAACTTCGATCCTTCTCACCTCATCTGGCAGGGCATGGATCCCGTCATGGCCATCCGTGAGCTGCGCGGTGCCATCTATCATTTCCATGCCAAGTATACCATTATCAACGCCGAGAAGACCTCCAAGAACGGTGTTCTGGATACCAAGCATTACAGCGACGAGGACAACCGCTCCTGGATCTTCCGTTCCGTCGGCTACGGAAGCGAGACCAAGAAGTGGAAGGATATCATGAGCGAGCTGGTGCTGGCAGGATATACCGATGCAGTCTGCATCGAGCATGAGGATAGCCTCATGGCCCCCGAGGAGGGCCTTGAGAAGGCCGTAGAGCTGCTCAAGGAAGTCATCATCCGCAAGGCAAAGCCCGTGGGTATGCGCTGGGCGTAACAAAAGATACGTCACGGGATCGTCTGCCGCTGCTGCGGCAGACGGTCCCGTCACCTTTTTCAGATGATAAGGAGAAATCATCATGCGTTTTGAACGGGAAATCCCTGTCAAACATCAGGTGGATGTTTGTATTGTCGGCGGCGGTCCTGCGGGCTGTGCAGCAGCCGTGACGGCGGCGAGAGCCGGGGCAAGGGTATTCCTTGCGGAGGCCGGTGGCTGCTTTGGCGGTCTGGGTACCCGGGGTATGGTTCCGGCATTTATGCAGTTTTCCGACGGCATCAACATGAATGCCGACGGCTTCGGCCGTGAGATCTCAGATCTGCACCGGGAGGAAACGGGTATTGTGCCCGGCGGTCGCGGAAAGGGCTTTTCCATCCGCGTGGAGGTGCTCAAGCGCATCTATGACAAGCTGATGGTGGATGCCGGGGTCGACTTCCTCTTTGAGACCCGTCTCATCGGTGCCGAAGCGGAGGAGGGCGTTATCCGTGCGGCCGTTTTTGCCGGCAAAAGCGACCTGTTTGCCGTGGAGGCAAAGTATTTCCTCGACTGCACCGGTGACGGACTGCTCTCCGTCATGGCGGGAGCCCCCTATTTCAAGGGAGAGAGAAAAACCAAGGAAATGATGCCCGGAACCCTCTGCCAGCTTTGGTGCAATATCGACTGGGCACGCCGCCCGGATGGTGCAAAACTGAAGGAGGAGCTGAATCGCGCCATAGACGAGGGCTATTTCACCGATCCCGACCGGCATCATCCCGGCATCTGGCGCGTTGGTCCCACCACCGGCGGCGGAAACATCGGCCACGCCTACGGTCTGGACGGAACGGATGAGAAGAGCCTCACGGATGCCCTCATTACCCAGCGCCGCCAGCTTTTAGAGCTGCGCAACTTCTACCGCGAGCGCATCGCAGGCTATGAAGAGGCCGAGATGATCCTGACGGCGGATATGATGGGCGTGCGCGAGACCCGCCGCATCGACTGCGAATATAACCTCGTGGTGGACGATTTCCGCGCCCGCGCAGTGTTTGATGACGAGATCGGCCGCTACAGCTACCCCGTGGATATCCATCGCGATGCCCGCAGCAAGGAACAGTATGAGACCTTCCTGAAGGAGCATCTGGAGGATCTGCGCTATAAGGACGGCGAAAGCTACGGCATTCCTTACCGCACGCTGCTGCCCAAATGCACCGAGAATCTGCTGGTTGCCGGCCGCTGCGTCGGTACCGACCGCCAGATGCAGGCCTCCATCCGTGTGATGCCCGGCTGCTATATCACCGGTCAGGCGGCGGGTATGGCGGCGGCTCTTGCGGCAAAGAAGGACACCGCCCTGCGGGCCCTCCCTGTGGAGGAGCTGCAGGCAGCCCTTTGCGGCATCGGCGCGTTCCTGCCCAATTTCAAAAAATAATTTCAGAGTTTTTCCAATAAAACGACCTCCCGTTCCGTATTATAGGCATAGAATCCAAACGGAAAACGGGAGGTCTTTGTTTATGAAACGGAAAAATCTGCTCCGTGCCGCGGTGCTTGCCCTTGCGATCGTGCTGCTTGCGGTCATGCTCTTCGGCTGTTCCGCAGCGATGGAAAATGACCTTGCCCCCGGCAGCCGGGGCGACAGCGTCGATAAAGAAAACATCTTCGCAGACGTGGAAATGTCGACGACGGATCAGTCCGGTACGGCTGCCGGTCTGCAGGACGGGCGCAAGCGCATCATCACGGCGGAAATGTCCATGCAGACGAAAGCCTTCGCAGAGCTGCTGGAGAGCCTTCGGCAGGAGGTGACCGCCCTGGGCGGCTATATCGAATCGGTCAGTACCCGGGATCGGAACAGCGGTCTGCGCTATGCAGAATACGTTGTCCGCATCCCGCCGGAAAAGCTTGCGGCTCTGTGCGAGGGGCTGGGAGAGCAGGGCACGGTGACCTCCTATTCCGAGGCTGCCCGGGACGTGACCGAGAGCTATATCGACACCGAGAGCCACATCGCTGCCCTGAAGGGGGAGCGGGATGCGCTCATGGCCCTGTTGGATAAATCCGGCAGTCTTTCGGACATTCTGGAGGTGCGCAGCCGCCTGACCGAGGTCATCGCGGAGCTGGAGAGCTATGAAGCAACCCTGCGAAGCTACGATGCACAGATCGCCTATGCAAAGCTTGTCCTCTACGTAAACGAGGTGGAGCGGGAGACCCCGGTGGCAAAGCTCGGCCTTTGGGGCGAGATCGGCAGCCGCATTGCCGAAAGTGCCTATGAGATCGGCAGCTTCTTCCGGGCGCTTTTCGTGGGCATTGCCGGCAATATCATTTACTTTGCCATCCTTGCCGCCGCTGTCCTTGCCGTTGTTTTGGTCATCCGCCGCAGTTTTGCAAAGCGGAAGAAGAAACAGACGCAGGAAACGGACATATAAATTGAACACACCTCCGGCGGAATTTTCCGCCGGAGGTGTCTTTTTGACAGAGCGGGGAAGGCGTGCTATAATAAAAAACAAAGACTGCGGACGGGAGGGGGAGAAAAATGCAGCGGAGGATCGCCATCTGTGATGACTGCGGTGAACAGAGAGAATATCTTGCGGAGCTTGTGCGCGCATGGGCAAAAAAAGTACGCACCGAGGCGGATATCCGCGCCTTTCCCTCGGCAGAGGCCTTTCTTTTTGCCTATGAGGAAACAAAGGATTTTGACATCCTGCTTCTTGACGTTGAAATGCCGGGTATGTCCGGCGTGGAGCTGGCCCGTGAGATCCGTCGGGAGAATTCGGTGCTGCAGATCGTTTTCGTTACCGGCTATTACGAATATTTTTCCGACGGGTTTGACGTTTCCGCCCTGCACTATCTGATCAAACCGGCAAATGAGCAGAAGCTCTTTCCGGTGCTTGACCGGGCGGTCCACAACATCGGCCGTCAGATGCGGTACGTGCTTGTGGAAACGGCGGAGGAGACGGTGCGCATCCCCCTTGCAGAGATCATGTACGCCGAGGCGGAGAACGTGTACGTGTGCGTTCACACGCAGGACGGCGTATACCGCACCCGGCAGAGCCTGGCAAGATTTGAACAGCAGCTGGACGATACGCTCATCCGCGTTCACCGGTCGTATATCGTCGGGCTTGGGCATATCAGACGCATCTCCCGCACGGAGATCATTCTGACGGATGGCGCGCGCATTCCCATCAGCCGAGGCATGTACCCTGCGGTTCATGAGGCGCTCATCCGTGTTTTGTGAGGTGAATGTCGGTGTTTGAAAAATGGATAGCCAGGCGGCTTGCCGCGGCGGAGAGCGAGATGCTTGCCAAGTACTATGCCGAAGTGGAGGAAATGTTTTCCAAAATGCGCGGCTGGAGACACGATTACCGCCACCATATTCAGACCATGAAGGCCCACGCAAGAGCCGGAGAATACGCGGAGATCGATGCCTATCTCGACATGCTGGATGCCGATCTGACCGAGGTGGAAACGGTCATCCGCACGGGAAACCGCATGGCGGATGCCATTCTCAACAGTAAACTCTCCATTGCGGCAAAGCACAATATCCGCATCAAGGCGGAGGCGCGCATCCCCGTGGCGCTGTCCGTGCCGGAGATCGACCTGTGCATTATCCTCGGAAATCTTTTGGATAATGCGACGGAGGCCTGTGCCGCCCTGCCGGAGGCGGATCGCCTCATCCGGCTGTATATGGAAATGAAGGGGAATTATCTCTATATCTCCGTCACAAACACCGCCCCCGGCGGGAAAAAGACGGTCTTTCAAAGCCTGCGCGGCGAAGGACACGGCTTTGGGCTTGCCCGGATCGATGCCGTTGTCAAAAAGCACGGCGGCTATCTTTCCCGGGCCAGCGAGGAGGGTGCCTTCTCCACAGAGGTGCTGCTGCCCCAATCCGAATAGGTAAAACGTGCGATCTGCATCAGATTTTCGACATTTGACAACAGATCGCACATTTTTTTTGTCTCTGCGGTATAATAGCATCAACATAAGTTCCCGGAGGTTGATATGTCCATGAAGAATAAAGAAGCCCGCAAAAAGCGGAAGTATTCCACCCTCGGCTGCTTTGCCTGGGCGATGAAAAAGCTCTGGCGGCTGGACCGAAGATTTGTGTTCTTTATTTTTGCAGGCATTCCGGTGGCGGTGGCCACGCCGCTGCTTTCCTCCTATTTTTCCAAGTGTCTCATCGACAGCATCGGCTCCGGCGCCCCGTTTTCCACCCTTGCCGTCCTTGTCGGGGTGTTTATTGCGGCGCAGTGGCTTTTGAATGAGACAAATAAATTTATCCAGACTAGGCTTATCTCCAAAAGATACTATCCAACCGTTGTGTTTCAAGGCGAAATGGCCTGCTTTCGGTTTTTTACCGATTTTGAAAACACCGAAAAACAGGATTTTGAGAAAATCATGGGGTATGCCCAGGAAGATGCAAATCACGGAAACTGCTCACTGGAATTCTTTTGGAATGATATTTCCCAAACGCTCATCCATCTTTCCGGCATTGTGACCTACATTTCCCTGCTGGCCTTTTTAAAGCCGGTGGTCTTCCTCGCGGTGCTGGGGGTATCGGTGCTGTCCTATTTCACCACCCGGTGGCAGCCGGTCTGGCGGGAGAAAAACAAGCACCGCTGGGAAAAGGAGACGCGGAAAAAGACCTACCTTTCCCGCCTGTCCGAGGATTTTACCGTCGCAAAGGATATCCGGCTCTACGGGCTGGAGGGCTGGATCGAGGGAATGATGCGGGATTATCAGCATTTTGTGCTGACGTGGGAAAAGCGGGGATCCCTGCGGGGGCTGTGGGCCTCAGTGCTTGCCGGGCTTCTGAGCCTTGTGCAGAACGGCGTGGCTTACGTTGTGCTCATCGGGCTTCTCTTTGCAGGGGAGCTTACGGCGGGTGATTTCGTCTTTTATTTCGGCATTGTCGGACAGGTTGCGGGCTTTATGCAGAGCCTCGTCGGCGATCTTGCGGCCTTCAGCACCCGGGCGGAGAAGATCGCCTATTACCGGGAGCTCTACGATTACCCCAACACCTTCAACCACGGGGAGGGCTGCGCGCTGCCCACCGCTGCGCCGGAGATCTGCCTGCGGGACGTGTGGTATAAATACGACGGGGCGGAGGATTATACCTTGAAAGGGGTGGATCTAACCCTGCGCGCCGGGGAAAGCCTTGCCCTGGTGGGCATGAACGGCGCGGGAAAAACCACGCTGGTCAAGCTCCTCTGCGGGTTTTACCGGCCGACCAAGGGCGAGATCCTGGTGGACGGCAGAAAAATCGACGAGTACAACATTGAAGAATACTATTCCATGATCTCCGCCGTATTTCAGGAGATCCGGCCCATCGCCCTGACGATGTTTGAATTTGTGGCAAGCTTTGATCTTTCGCGCCCGGACGCCCGGGCGGATGCCGAGGCCGCCATGCGGGCCGCAGGCATCTGGGAGAAGATCGCGGGGCTTGAAAACGGGATGGATACCCATCTTATGAAGGGAATCTATGACGACGGCGTGGATCTTTCGGGGGGCGAGATGCAGAAGCTGGTGCTTGCCCGGGCAATTTACAAAAACGGGCATATCCTTGTGCTGGATGAACCCACGGCGGCGCTGGATCCCATTGCGGAGGATAAGCTCTATCAGCAGTACCGGGAGCTGACGAAGGGAAAGACCTCCGTCTATATTTCCCACCGCTTTGCCAGCACCCGCTTCTGCGACCGCATTCTCCTTTTGGAGGACGGCGTTATATGCGAAAGCGGAACCCATGCGGAACTGATGGAGAAGCAAGGGAAATATGCCCATATGTTCGGCGTGCAGGCAAAATACTACAGGGAGGGTGAGGAAAATGCGTAAGATGAGTGTAACGGGGCGTGCCTTCCGGGTCTACAACGCCCTGAACCGCAAATACTTTCCCGCGGTTGTGCTGCGTACTTTTTTTGATAAGCTTTCGCCCTTCTTCAATCTCTGGATCTCTGCGGAGATCGTGACGGGGCTGTACGAGGGCTGGGAGAGGGATCGCGTATTCCTTCTCGTTGCCATCGCCCTTGCGGGAAATCTCGTTATCCGGGTCATGGCTGCGCTCCTTACAAGGGCGGTCAATACCCAGCAGCGGATCCTGGATGACAACCAGGCGGCGGCCTTTGTGGCCCAAACCCTGTCGCTGGATTATGCAAAGCTGGAGGATCCGGAGATCCGGACTCTGCGGCGGAAGATCATGGAAAATGCATGTATCAATAGTTACGGCGTTGTCTATATGCGCAATAACTTCCGGAATGCGGTGGACGGATTATTTGATGTACTGCTGTCGCTGCTTTTCTTTGGAGAAATGCTGTCGCTGGCATCAAACGCGGGGATCTCCCTGCTTGGCATTATACTGATCGCCGGAATGCTCCTTTGCATGGCGGGCAGCTTTATATACACGCAGCACTCAGGCAAAAAGCTGGCCTTGTCCATGGAAAAACTGGGAGATGTTCTGCTGAAAGAAAACAGATTTTCCAATGGCTTTGACCTGTCCGGTCAGGATGTTCGTATGTACCGGCAGATGGAAAAGGTTTCAGCATTGCAGAATAAGCTGGCGAAAGATCATCGGAGGCTCTTTAAAGAGGTGAATACTACCCGGTATCTCCTCGGCCTGCCGGCCAGATTCCTTCAATGGCTGACAACGCTGTGCTCCTATCTGGTGGTTTGCCTGTACTGCGTGCTTGGTGCATTTCCGGTGGGTAGCGTCATCAAATACACCGGGTATCTGAACCGCTTTTTCGGCGGTATAGGGAATCTCATGCACGGAATGGAGTCTATACTGGAGAACGAGCCCTATCTGAAGGTCTATCTGGAATATTTTGATCTTGAAAACGATATGTATCAGGGCTCGCTTGCGGTGGAGAAGCGCAGCGACAAAAAGTATGAGATCGAATTTAGCAACGTAAGCTTCAAATACCCGGGAAGCGAGGCATATGCCCTGAAGGACGTCAATCTCTCCTTCAACGTCGGGGAGCGGCTCGCGGTGGTGGGCATGAACGGATCCGGCAAGACCACCTTTATCAAGCTCATGTGCCGGCTCTATGACCCAAGCGAGGGTGAGATCCGCATGAACGATTTCAACATCCGCAAATACGATTACCGCGAGTATCTCGATCTCTTTTCGGTGGTTTTTCAGGATTACAAGCTGCTTTCCCTGCCGCTTGGGAACAACGTTTCTTCCGCCGCCGTATGGGATGCGGAAAAGGCGGAGAGCTGCCTTCGGGAGGTGGGCTTTGGCGAGCGGTTTGCAGAGATGCCCAAGGGTCTTGACACCCCGCTGTACAAGAATTTTGATGACGAGGGGGTCAACGTTTCCGGCGGCGAGGCGCAGAAGATCGCTCTGGCCCGCGCGCTCTATAAGGACGCGCCGTTTATCATTCTCGATGAGCCCACGGCGGCGCTGGATCCCATTGCCGAGGCGGAGATCTATGCAAAGTTTGATGAGATCGTCGGCGACAAGACGGCCATCTACATCAGCCATCGGCTGTCCTCCTGCCGGTTCTGCGACAAGATCGTGGTCTTTGACGAGGGAAGGATCGTTCAGGTGGGGTCTCACGAGGAGCTGCTGTGCGATACGGACGGCAAATATTATGAGCTGTGGAACGCCCAGGCGCAGTATTATACGGACAAAAAAGAAGTCTCCGGTGCATGATGCATCGGAGACTTTCTCTATTGTGACATCCCCGGCTCTGCCGGTGGATAAGCTCCCGCCGCAGCGGTGGCTCCCTTGTGTAAAGGGAGCTGTCAAAACCAGCGGTTTTGACTGAGGGATTGTCGTGATATAACAATCCTCCCGTCAGCCTGCGGCTGCCACCCTCCTTTACACAAGGAGGGCTTTACATAATGATTCCGTGATTATTTCAGCCGCAGACGGATGGCAGCGATGAGGGCGCTGTATTCGGCCTGGGTGAGGTACTTGCGGTCGGGGTTCATGGCAAAGGTGGAGCCCCACTCGAATTCGTCATCCTCATACTTCGGGACGAGGTGGAAGTGCAGGTGGCAGCCGGTGTCGCCATAGGCGCCGTAGTTGACCTTCTTGGGCTTGAAGGCGGCGTGGAGGGCCTTTGCGACCTTATCTACGTCGGCAAAGAAGGCATCGCGCTCGGCATCGGAAAGATCGACCAGCTCGGAGACGTGATGCTTGCTTGCAACGATCACGCGGCCGCGGTGGCTCTGCTCGCGGAAGAGATAGACCTTGGAGGCGGGCAGCTCACAGACGGGGATGCCGAATTTCGACACCAGCTCGCCTTCCATGCAGTAGGCACAGTTTTTATCGATCATGGTATGTTACTCCTTGTCGGATTTCAGAATACCGCGGGTGATGAGCTCTGCCCGCTCCTTATCGGTCAGCTCAGCGCCTGCGAGCATATCCGGACGGCGCTCCGCCGTGCGGGCAATGCTCATTTCGCGGCGCCATTTTTCAATATTTGCGTGGTGGCCGGAGAGAAGGATCTCCGGGACCTCCCGGTCGTGCCACAGAACAGGGCGGGAATACTGGGGATATTCCAGAAGACCGGCCCAGTGGCTTTCGTTTTCAAAGGAGGAGGAATCGGCCAGCACGCCGGGGACCATACGGCAGACGGCATCGGCGATGGCGCAGGCGGCGATCTCACCGCCGGTGAGCACGAAGTCGCCCAGGGAGATCTCCTCATCCACGCACTCGTCGATAAAGCGCTGATCCACGCCCTCGTAATGGCCGCAGACGAGAATGATATGCTTCTTTGTCAGCAGCCGGCGGGCATGTCCCTGATCAAAGCGGGAGCCGCAGGGGGACATAAAAATGGTGTGGATATGCTCACCGCCGTTATATTCGGCGCAGATGTGCTCATGGCAGCGGAAGAGGGGGTCGGCCTGCATGACCATGCCGCCGCCGCCTCCGTAGGGATAATCGTCCACCTGGCACTGCTTGTTGGTGGTCCACTCGCGGATCTGGTGGCAGCGGATGGTCAACAGTCCGTTTTCGATGCCCCGGCCGATGATGCTCTCGGAGAACATCCGGGCGCACATATCGGGGAAGAGGGTCATGATCTCAATTTTCATCGGGCAGCATCCCTTCTATGGTATGAACGGTGATCCTTCCTTCGGCGGGATCGACGGGATCGATGAAGCCGCCCTTCTGGGGGATCATGATCTCACCGGTCTCGCCGCGGACCACCCAGACCTCTCCGGCAGGGAGGAAAAGGATCTCGGCAAGGGTGCCGATCTCGCGCTCGGTCCGGGTGTCGAAGACGGGAAGACCGTAAACGTCGGAGAGAAATACACGCCCCCTGGGAAGCTTGACGTCCTTTCTGTCAAAGCGAACGAGCTTGCCGCGCAGCGCCATACCGGCCTCGACGGTGTCGATGCCTTCAAACTTGACGAGCGCCGCGCCCTTGTGGGAGCGGATGCCCTCCCCCGGCAGCGGGCGGCCGTCGATGTAGAGGATCCTGAGCCCCTTCAAAAATTCAGCCCCGTCGCAGAGGGGAACGAGCTTGACCTCGCCCCGTACGCCGTGGGTGCCGACGATATTGCCGGCATCGAGAAATTGTTCCTGCATGTTTGCAATACCTCGGTGCAAAAACCGCCGACTGTGGGCAGCCGGCGGTTTTATGTTTTTCTCTTCAGCTCTGGATGTCCACAGAGACCTTGCGGTCCGTGGCGGCGGAAGCGGACTTGACGATGGTGCGGATGGCACGGGCGATCCGTCCCTGACGGCCGATGACCTTACCGACATCGGAGGGGTTGACGGACAGCTTGAGAACGAGCTCCTCGTCGGTGGCTTCCTCGGTGACGAGCACATCCTCGGGGTGTTCGACGATGTTGGATACGATGTAAATCAGAAGCTCTTTCATTACTTCACCGAAATTGCAGATTAAAGGATGTTTTCCTTCTTCAGAAGGGTACGGACGGTCTCAGTGGGCTGGGCGCCGTTCTTGATCCACTCGCGGACCTTGTCGGCATCGACCTTCACTGCGGAAGGATCGGCCTTGGGATCGTAGGTGCCGAGCTCCTCGATGAAGCGGCCATCGCGGGGATAGCGGGAATCGGCAACGACGATGCGGTAGAAGGGAGCCTTCTTTGCGCCCATTCTGCGAAGTCTGATCTTAACCATGATTTTGTTCCTCCAAAAAATGTTTTTTGTTTTTATATGAATTGAATTATGCGCTGATACTTGGATCAAAAGGGGAATTTCATGCCGCCGAAGGCACGCTTTGCCTTCTTCGGGTTGGTCATCTGCTTTGTCAGGTTCTGCAGCATCGCAAATTGCTTGAGAAGGC
Source organism: Clostridia bacterium (assembly GCA_017414715.1). Classification (GTDB taxonomy): domain Bacteria; phylum Bacillota; class Clostridia; order Oscillospirales; family QAMX01; genus RGIG1911. The sequence continues at coordinate 34,484 of JAFQKV010000100.1, read as the reverse complement.
GGTTGATATCCTCCACCTTGGTGCCGGAGCCGGCGGCGATGCGCTTTTTGCGGGAGTAGTTGAGCAGATCTGGATTTTCCCGTTCCTTTTTGGTCATGGATCGGATGATGGCCTGGGTGCGGTCCAGCTGCTTTTCGTCCACCTGCACGCCGGAGAGATTTTTGCCGGCGGCACCGGGGAGCATGCCGAGGATGTCCTGCATGGACCCCATGCTGCGCATCTGCTCCATCTGGGCGAGGTAATCGTTGAGATCCAGGCGGTTCCTGCGGATCTTTTCCTCCAGCTCCAGTGCCTTTTTCTCATCAAAGGAGGCCTGTGCCTTTTCAATGAGGGAGAGCATATCGCCCATGCCGAGGATGCGGGAGGCCATGCGGTCGGGGTAGAAGGGCTCGATGGCATCGAGCTTTTCGCCGACACCGGTGAACTTGATGGGCTTGCCGGTGACGGCACGGATGGAGAGGGCAGCACCGCCGCGGGTATCGCCGTCGAGCTTTGTCAGAATGACACCGGTGATGTCCAGCTGCTCATTGAAAGATGAGGCGGCGTTGCCTGCATCCTGACCGGTCATGGAGTCCAGCACCAGCAGGATCTCCGTGGGCTTTGCGGCGGCCTTGATGTCGGTGAGCTCGGACATGAGCTTCTCATCGATATGCAGACGGCCGGCGGTATCCAGAAAGAGCATGTCATGCCCGTTCTTTTCGGCAAAACGGAGGGCATTCCGGGCAATCTGCACCGGGTCACCCTGCCCCTCGTCAAAGACGGGGACACCCACCTGATCGCCGACGGTGTGCAGCTGGGCGATGGCGGCGGGACGGTAAACGTCGCAGGCGGCGAGAAGGGGCTTTTTGCCCTGCTTTTTATAGAAAGCGGCAAGCTTTGCGGTGTTGGTGGTCTTACCGGCACCCTGCAGACCGACCATCATAATGACCGTGGGGGGCTTCGGCGCGATCTCCAGCTTTTCGCATTTGCCGCCCATGAGGGCACAGAGCTCCTCGTTGACGATCTTGATGACCTGCTGGGCGGGGGTGAGGCTCTCCAGCACGTCCGCACCCACGGCGCGGGCGGATACGGAGGCGACGAAGTCCTTGACAACCTTGTAGCTGACGTCGGCCTCCAGCAGCGCGAGGCGAACCTCGCGCATGACGGTCTTGATATCAGCCTCCGTGAGCTTACCTCGGCCGGAAAGCCGCTTGAAGACGGCGCTGAGTTTTTCGGAAAGACCTTCAAAAGCCATTTTATTCCTCCATACGGGCGCGGATGGCGGCAATCGTGTCAACAAGGGAAGCGCAGTCACCGTTCCTTGCGAGCGATTCCAGCTCGTCAAGATCCCGGCGCAGAGCTTCCTCCCGGGCGCGCAGCCCAAGACGATCTTCGGCGCGCAGGAGGGTCTCCTCCGCATGGAGGATGGCATCCCGAACGCCCTGACGGGAGATGGAAAGGGTCTCTGCGATCTCGGCAAGGGAGAGATCCTCCGTATACCGCAGGGAGAAAACCTCCTGCTGACGGGCGGAAAGGAGAGGCCCGTAGATATCAAAAAGCTCGCAGAGAAGCAGGGCATCCTGCATGGTATCCCGGCCTCCCTCAAACGACAACTGTAAAGGAAATTACTTTACAGCGCACTATTCTAACACATACGCATCCCTCTGTCAATAGTTATTTTGCATATTGCGGGCAAAAAATGCGGAGAATAAGCCAAAATGCAGGGGGAGATGAGTCAATGCGAAGAGAAATTTTTGAGCGCATCGGCCGGGAGAGCGCCGAGCGGGCGGAGGAGCGGCAGATATGTCCCCGCCGGGAGCTTGCGGCGCTGCACGATGCGTTGCGCGAGATCCGCACGCGCATCCGCAGGATGCCGCCGGAGCGCCCCGGACCGACACTTGCATGGATCCTGGACAATGCGGCCCTTGCGGAGCGGGAGGGAACGGCAGCTCTGCGGGCTTTGCGGCGGGCAAAGCTTACAGCGGCGGGGGCGGATGCAGCCATCGGTGAGCTGTGCCGGGCACTGGTTCGCTGCGGAGCAGAGGCGTTGTCTGAGACGGAGATCGGCTGTGCCGTGGATGCCTATACGGCAGAGCGTTTTCTGCCGGAGCAGGAGCTTGCGCTGCTGCCCGATATGCTGCGGGCGCACATCGTCGTTTATGTGGTGGAAGTGTGGCGAAACATCGACGGCATTGCGGAGCGGGAAGAGAAGCACCTGCATGGCATCTCCCGGGCTCTGAAATGTCTGAATGCTCTGCAGAGCGGCATGCTGCAGAACATCGTCCTTTCCCACGATCCTGTGGAGCAAATTCTTTTACAGGATCCGGAGGGACTGTATCCGCGGCTGGATGTTCCAAGCCGCGCCTTGCTTCGCTCGTGTCTGTGCCGGATGGCAAAGCGGGAAGACAAGCGCCCCGACCGTATGGCACGGAGCCTGCTTTCCGCAGGTGAACCGGTGCGGCGGCTGGCAAAGGAGACGGAACCCCGACCGTTGACCGGACGGCTGTATTTTGCGGCGCTGATCGCCGTTAGTTCGGCAATATTTCTTGTTTTATGCCTTGCGGTGAAGAAGCCAGCCGCCGCGGGGCTTTTTCTGCTGCCTGCGGTGGCTGCCGGGCGGGCACTGTGCGATTTTTTTACCTTGCGGCTGGTGCCGCCCCGCAGGACCTTACGGCTGGCTTTGCCGGACGGAATCCCCGAAAACGCGAAGACCCTCTGCGTCATCACATCCCTCATCACCAGACCGGGTGAAGCCCGGGAGCTTGGGCAGCGGCTGCGGGAATTTGCTTGTGCAAACCGGAACTGCGGGGAAAACCTGTATTTTGGGCTGCTCCTTGATTTTAAGGATGCGCCGAAGGAAGTAATGCCGGAGGATGATGCGCTTCGCCGCGAAGCGGAGGAGGTGCTGCGGGAGCTGCGCAGAAAGGACGGACGGTATTTTCTCTTTCTGCGGGAGCGGAAGTATGCCGCGACGGAGGCTCGCTTTATGGGAGAAGAGCGTAAGCGCGGAGCCCTCGCCGCTCTCTTTGACTGCCTGCGCGGAGAGGGAGATTTGCCCGTATCCGGAGAAGGGCTTCCGGAAAACATCCGCTATGTGCTGACGCTCGATTCCGATACCCGGGCGGAGCCCTACAGTATTCTGCCGCTGGTGGCGGCGCTGGCCTGTCCTGTCAACCGGCCGGTCATCCGGGAGGGCCGTGTGGTGGCGGGCTACGGCATGGCCATGCCGCGCATCGTAACGGATATCACCGCAGCCCACCGATCACCCTTTGCGCGTCTTACCGGCGGCAACGGCGGCTGTGATCCTTACGGATCGGTCATGAGCGATCTGTATATGGATCTTTTCGGAGAGGCAAGCTTTACCGGCAAGGGTCTGATCGATGTGGATGCCTACCGCAGCTGTCTCTCGCAGCTTCCGGAGGGCCGTATTCTTTCTCACGACCTGTTGGAGTCGGGGTATCTTCGCTGCGCATTGCAGAATGATGTGGAGATGACCGACGGCTGTCCCCACCGGGCGGCGGCCTATTATACCCGGCTGCGCCGGTGGATCCGCGGAGATATCCAGATCGCAGCGTGGATGTTCCGGCGCATTCCCGGTCGGGCGGGAGTGAAACTGAAAAATCCCCTTTCTGCCCTGACAAAATACAAGATCTTCGACAATCTTCGCCGGGCGGCAACCGCACCGGCTCTGCTCGTGCTGCTTCTCTTTGGGGTGTTTTGCCCCTACGGCGGCGGCGCTGTCCTTGCGGGATGTGTCTGTATTGCGCTTCCTGAGCTTCTCGGTGCACTTGCGGGGGAGATGGGCAGAGGGGAGCGGGCATGGCGCTACCATTCCTCCGTGGCAGCGGGATTGGGAGCAGGTGTGTTTTCCGCGTTTGTGCAGCTGTGGTTTCTGCCTGTGCAGGCGGCGTGCTCGCTGTCTGCCGAAATAGCGGCGATACGCGGGCTTCTGACGGGCAAAGGCATGCTTGCCTGGGTGACTGCGGCGGAGGCAGATGCAGTAAAGCGGGATGATGCCGCTCTTTGGCGGCTGTGCTTTCCGGCTGTGGCTATGGGCACCGTCTGCCTTGCCGGCAACGGGGGCGGGATACTGCTGGGATTGCTTTGGCTGCTCAATCCGGCATGTGCGGCGGCGCTTTCCGCACCCTGCGGGGATGAAATATCCCTTTCAGAGCGGGAATGCTTGCGGCTGCGGGAATATGCCCGGGAGATCTGGCAGTATTTTGCCGATCTTCTCCGACCGGAGGATCATTATCTGATCCCCGATAATCTGCAGGAGGAGCCGAGCGTTGGTGTTGCCCACCGGACCTCTCCCACGGATGTTGGGTTTGCTATTGCCGCAGTCATCTGTGCCGTGGATCTCGGGTTCGTTGCGCCGGAGGAGGGACTCTCTCTTCTGTCTTCGCAAATCGACACACTGGAGAAACAGAAAAAGTGGCGCGGACATGTCTACAACTGGGTGGATACCCGCACCCTGCGGCCGCTGCCGCCCTACTGTATTTCCACGGTGGACAGCGGTAATCTGGCGGCGGCGCTGCTGTTGTGCAGCATCTTCTGCGCAGAGCGGGGAAATGAATTTGCCGGGCTTGGGATGCGCGCCCGTGCCATCTTTGACGGCATGGACTTTTCTGCTCTTTACGATACACGGCGGGATCTTTTTTCCATCGGCGCCTATGCGGCCGACAACCGCCGTATGGAGGGGTGCTACGACCTGCTGGCAAGCGAGGCTCGTCTCACGGGCTTTATCGCTGCCGCTTTCGGACACGCGGGAGAAAAATTTTGGGGGAGACTTGGCCGCGGGCTGGTGGGATACCGCGGGTTCGCCGGGCTTGCCTCCTGGACCGGCAGCATGTTTGAATACCTGATGCCGGAGCTTTTTCTGCCGCGGTTTGACAGTTCTCTCGTGGCGGAAAGTGCGGCCTTCTGTGTGGCTGCCCAGAGACGGCACCGCCCGGCGGGAACGGCTCTCTGGGGCACCTCTGAAAGCGGTTACCGTGCCTTTGACCGAGGGATGTCCTATCAGTATAAGGCGCACGGCGTGCCGCGCCTGGCCCTGAAGCGCGGCATGGGGCGGGATACGGTGCTCTCGCCCTACAGCGTCTTTCTTGCCTTACCCTACAGCCCGCGTGCGGCGATGTGCTGTCTTTCCGGCTTTGAACGTTTGGGCCTTCGCGGCCGTTACGGTCTATACGAGGCGGCGGATTTCACGGCTTCACGTACAGGCGGCCGCACCTTTGAGCCGGTGGCTTCCTATATGGCACATCATATGGGTATGAGCTTAATGAGCCTGCATCTACTGCTTACACGGGGGAAGAATCCGCAGCGGATGATGAAAATCCCGGAGCTCAGCGCTTATGCGGGGCTTCTGAAAGAGCGGCTGCCGGTGGGCGGTGTTATCATGCAGCGCAGGACGGCAGAGGTACCGGAACGCAATCTGCGTTGGAATTCGGTGGCCTTTGCCAAAAGCACGGCGGGGAATTTCACCGATCCGGAGGGCTGCCTGATGGCAAACGATGCCTATACCCTCGTTATGGACGAACGGGGGCTTGGGAGTGCCTTTTATGAGGGGAAAAGCGTTTATCGGGCATCGGATGACCGGCTGTCCGCCGTGGGAGGCGTGCGCGCTTTTTTGGTGACGGAGCGGGAGAGTCTGGAAGTAGCTTCTCTACCGATCGGAGATGAAGTAAAGCGCCGGTGCATCCGGTGCGAAAACGCCATGACGGTGGAATGTACCACGGAAACGGTGAGTCTCATTGCGGAAACCTGCGTTGCACGGAATAATGCCGCCGAGATCCGGGACTACCGGATCGTCAACCGCAGCGGTGAGCCGCTGCGCGGGCAGCTCATTCTCTGCTTTGAGCCCCTGCTTTGCCCGATGGCAGACCATGAGGCTCATCCGACCTATCGGAGGCTCTTTTTACGCACGGAATCTGTGGGTGGAGCGGTTTTGGTCACCCGCCGGGACCGGGGAAATGAGCTTTGGCTTGCATTTACGCTTCTCTGCCCGGAAGCGGATGTCGAATATGAGACCTCACGCGAGACCCTTATCGGACGACGGGGGTATGATCCCCGACGGATGGTGTTTGCCGGGGGGGTCGGTGACGTGCTGGATCCCTGCGTGGCGGCAAGGGCGACGGTTACGGTGCCTGCGGGAGGGGACGTGTCTCTCCGTGCCGTCATCTCGGTGGCGAGGGAACGCAGTGCCGCTCTGCAGGCTCTGCAGAGCGGGAAATCTCCTGCGCCCGAGCGGGCGGATCTGCTGCTGCGCGGGGTCATGCGAAAAATGAGCCCCGAGCATCATGCTGCGGCACACAAGCTGGCCGCACGCTTGCTTTTTGAACCTTACGGGAAAGCTGGAGAGGTGATGCCGCAGGGCGGCTTTTCCGCCCTGTGGAGGCTGGGGATCGCGGGTGATGTGCCTCTGCTGCTTGCCCGCAGCCGGACGGACGGTTCGGCGGAGATTTTTCCTGTTTTCTGCTTTGCCATGTACCGCCGGGCGGGGATCTCCTGCGAGCTGGCGGTGCTGACGGATGAGGGGGATGCTTATCTGCGCCCGGGACGGGATGCCGTGCTGGATGCGGCTGCGGGGTTTGGAGTAACTGAGGCCTCAGGTATTTTTGTCATTGACCGCTCGGTGCTGGAGGAAGGGGACCTTGCCCTGCTCCGTGCGGCAGCCGTCATTGATTTTACCCAAAACCCGACAAAAGTTCCTGTCCTTGTGCCGAAAAAGCTGATGGCCTTCGCGCCCGGTCGGGGGGCGGAGCTGCCGGCGCGCACGGGGGATCTTTCTGCCCTTGCGCCGCGGCAAATGCCCCCGGTTTCATGGAGCATGCCCCTTGCGGGGCGGCGTTTTGGCTGCATTGCGCAGGATGTGGGTCCCGGCGGCATGTGGTACCGCAACGCGCGGCTCTTCCGTGTTACGGGCTTTTCCATGGATCCCCTGGGAGGATCCCTGGAGGAACGTATGTATCTCTCCGACGGGGTACACACAATGTCTCTCTATAAAGAAGATGGGGAGCCCTGCAGTATGCGTTTTGACCTTGGCTGTGCCGTCTGGGAAAAACAGGCGGATGGGATCCGCGTCAAAACGAAAATGTTCTGTCCGCCGGATATTCCTGCCCGGGTCGTGCTGGTGGAGGGGTATGCGGAGCGGGATGTGAGGCTGTCGTGGTTTTTGCGTCCCCTTCTCGGAGAAAGAAAATCGGACAGGATCTTTGTAGAGGCGCACCCGACGGAGAACGGGGCGGAAGTGAGGAATACAGCGGGGCGGATCTTTGACGGTACGGAGCTGCTGTGTCTTGCCTCCGGCGCGGCAGAATGCACCTGTTATGCACCGCACGCCTGGTCGGAATGGACATCCGGGAGGGCGGGCTATGGCGGCGATGCACTGCTGTACCTGCGGTCTGCTCCCGTACAGGGAAAGTTTTCTCTTGTACTCGTGGCAGGCGCGCGGGAGGATGAGAATGACAATGCCCTCCGGGCACTTCTGGATGTATGTTCTGCGGAGCGTGCACTGGAGGAGACCCGGGCACATTTCGCAAAACGGGTATGTGCCCTGCGTCCTGAGACACCGGATGCAGCACTCAACGCCTATGTTTCGGCCCCCTGTCTCTATCAGGTGCTGGCAAGCCGGCTTTATGCCCGCGCATCTCTCTGGCAGTGCGGCGGAGGAAACGGTTTCCGTGACCAATTGCAGGATATCTGTGCGATACTCCCCTTTGATGCGCCTCTGGCCCGGCAGACCATTCTCACTGCCTGCGCCCGGCAGTACGAGGAGGGCGATGTCATGCACTGGTGGCATGATTTACCCGGTGGCTGCATGGGTGTGCGGACCCGGTACAGCGATGATCTGCTGTGGCTTCCCTATGCGGTGTTTGAATATGTCAACGTGACGGGGGACCGCAGTCTTCTTTCGGCAAAGGTTCCTTATCTGTCCTCGCCGCCTCTGGAGGATGGCGAAAAGAGCCGCTGTGAGCAGCCGCCTCTTTCGGCACGGCGGGAGAGCGTCCTGGCCCACTGTGTCCGGGCCTGCGAGATGGTGGCGGAGCGAGGTGTCGGTGTACACGGACTTCCGCTGATGCTGGGCGGTGACTGGAATGACGGCATGGATCTTGTGGGCGCGGAGGGACGTGGCGAAAGCGTCTGGCTCGGTTTCTTTGCGGCCAACGTGTTCCGCAGGACGGCGTACCTCTGCCGCCGGGCGGAGATGCGTCAAAAGGCGGAGGAGTTAACCTTTTTTGCCAAAAGCATGGCGGTATCTGCCCTGCAGGCAAGAGAAAACGGCGCCTTTATCCGAGCCTGGTGGGATGACGGAACACCTCTTGGAAACGGAGAGGGGGAGTGCGCGCTGGATTCCATTGCGCAAAGCTTTTCCCTTTGGGTGCCTGAAGGGGATCCGGCAGAAAAACGGGCTGCAGTTCGGCTTGCTGCGGAACGGCTGTGGGATCGGGAGCATGGGCTGATCCGTCTTCTTGCACCGCCCTTTACGGGTAAGGGGAAAGATCCCGGGTATATTTCCGATTATCCGCCGGGTATCCGTGAAAACGGCGGACAGTATACCCATGCGGCGGTATGGCTGTGTATGGCATGCTTTGCGGCGGGGGAAGAGGAGCTGGGCTTTGATATGCTTATGTCCTTACTGCCTGCAAAACGGCGTGAGGAGATCCGCAGGACGGAGGATTTTGTTCTTACAGGTGACGTTTACGACCACCCGCTGCATCGGGGTCGGGGCGGCTGGAGCTGGTACACCGGGGCGGCGGGCTGGTATATGCAGGCGGTGATGTACTGCCTCTTCGGCCTTCGTTTTTCCGACGGGATCCTGAGCCTTTTTCCCTATTTGCCCAAGGATTGGGAGGGGTATTCCTTCGAACTGGATCTGTATGCCGTCCGTCTGCGGGTACAGGTACGGCGCGGCGGCGCTCCCGGGGTGTATCTGAATGGAGACCGGACGGACAATCAATTCCGACCCTCTGAAATGTGCGGCGAGGCGGATGTGCTGGTTATCGTGTGATTCTCTTGCACCGCCTGCCGGAACATGGTATAATATTTCTATGGAATATCCAATAACTGCAGCCGGAAAGGATGTTGCCCTATGACAGCAGTATTTGCCGTGGGTGAGCACACGCTCAACGAGCTTTTGAAGATCTCTCTTGACGATACCACAAAGGTCATCGCCATAGCGGCGATCGTGGTCACGTTCCTCATCATTGTCGGTGTTGCCGCTGTGCGGGATCTGCGAAAGTACAGCACCACCGTATTTGACACCGGCCTTCACCGGACCCGCGCGCGGCTGATCCGCAAATATGTGGAAAAGAGCACGGATGAGGATGCAAATGACGGTCTTGCGCCCGATACGCGTACCTCGGAGAACCATTACCGCGTGGCCTTTGCCGTCAAGGGTTCCCGCCGTCCTCTCGTTCTGGAAACGGTGAGCGGCGAGTGGGAAAAGCTTCCCGAAGCGGGAGAAGGACTGCTGGAATACTCCGGCGGCCTTCTGGTCGCCTTTAAGCCGGAGGCGAAATGACGGTCTGTATACTGGACGGCCGCGGCGGCGGTATGGGTGCCGCCATGGCGGAGCGTCTGCGCGGATTGCCCGAAGGCTGCCGCCTGCTCTGTCTCGGCACCAATCCTTTTGCGGCACAGCGCATGGCAGAAGCCTCGGGCGGGGTCGCCGTGTCTGCGCCGGATGAGGTGCTTGCGGCACTTGCAGATGCGGATATCCTGCTGGGAACGGCGGGGATCCTCAATGCCGGTGCGCTGAAGGGGGAACTCTCGGCGGAGGCGGCCGCGGCTGTGGCGCGGAGCCCCGCAAAAAAGTATATCCTGCCCATGAACCGCTGCGGGCTGTACGTAGCCGGTGTTGCCGACCGTCCTGCGGCGGAGCTCATCGCGGAGCTTTGCAATACGGTGTGGGCAGAGATCACGGCTGCGCAAAAGCGCGGCTGCCCGGAGGTGTAGAATATGCCTGCTATACTGGTGCTTGGCGGCTCCGGCGGCATCGGTGCCGCGGTCTGTCGCCGCTTTGCGGCGGAGGGGTATGCCGTGGCCATTCAGTATCACCGCGGAGAAGCGCGCGCAGCGGCCCTGCGGGATGAACTGCGGGCCGATGGATGCGATGCCGAAACCTTTGCGGCAGATCTGTCTGATATTGCGGCGGCAGAGGAGCTTGTTGCGGCGGCAAAGGCGCGCTTTGGTCATATCGACTGCCTTGTCTGTGCCCAGGGTATTGCCCGACGGGAACTTGTTACGGACACAACGGCGGCCGGTTATCGGGAGCTGATGGATGTCAATCTCGGCGCATCGGTTTTTGCCGTGCGCGCAGCCGCGCCGGAAATGATCCGGAGAAAATGCGGAAATATTCTCCTTGTTACCTCCATGTGGGGCGTGGCCGGGGCTTCCTGCGAGGCCGTTTACTCGGCGGCAAAGGCGGGGCTTATCGGCCTTACCAAAGCGCTGGCAAAGGAGCTTGCCCCCTCGGGCATCCGGGTCAATGCCGTAGCCCCCGGCGTGATCGACACCGCGATGAACGCTGATCTGACACCGTCGGATATGCAGGCCCTTGCCGAGGAAACGCCCCTTGGCCGAATCGGCCGCCCGGAGGATGTTGCAGAGGCGGCGGCCTTTCTGTGCTCGGAGCGGGCATCATTCATTACCGGGCAGGTGCTCGGCGTGGATGGCGGATTCATCCTGTAAAAACAAAAACACAAAAGGACTTCCCGGAAGAAGATCGGGAAGTCCTTTTTACATGTGCGGGGCTGCTATTTCAAAAGCTTTGCGCGCCGCAGAAGGGCTGCGAGCCGCCGCCCCTTGGGAAGCAGGGCAAGATCCTCCTCGGTGAAGGCCCGGAGAAGAAGAAGCACTGCAAGATAAAAGAGAGCGGCGCAGAAAATGGTCACGAGGCAGGCAGCGGAGGAACCCAAAGGGCCGACGATCGCGCGGTAGAAACAGTGGCAGAAGGCACCCATGGCAATGCCGGCACCGAGGGGCTTCAATACCGTTTGAATCAGCTGCAGGTGAAGCCCCGCCTTGCGGATGAGCACCGTGCCGTTGATGGCGATGATGGTGATATAGCAGAGATTGGTTCCGATGGGGGCACCGTGAATGCCGATGGCGGGGATGCCGACGAGAATAAAGTTGCAGATGAGCTTGACGGATGCGCCGATGGCCAGAGAGACCAGGGGCAGGCGCAGACGGTTGATGCCCTGCAGGCAGGAGGTCGTGACCGATGCGATGCAGGCAAACAGGGAGGCGATGCCGAGGGTGCGCATCAGCGGCACGGCGGCGGAGACCTCCGCAGGATTTGCGGTGAAGAGCATGTGAAGAATGGGATCTGCCAGCACAGCGAGACCGACGGCGCAGGGCATGGCGAAGAGGATCGTGACGCGCAGGGCGGAATTGATGATGCCGGAGCGCTTTTCCGCCTTGCCGGTGACGTGTGCGGCGGCGATGGCGGGCAGAATGCCGAGGCCGATGGAGGCGATGAGGGAGGGCGGCAGGTTGAAAAGCAGCTGCGCATAGGACTTATAACCGCCGTAAACGGTAGCGGCGGCATCCTCGCTCATGCCGATGAACTGCAGACGGTTGGAAATGCAGAACAGGTCGAGGAAGCTGGTCAAATTAACGATAAAGGAGGATGCGGTGACCGGGATGGCAACGCCGAGCAGCCGCCGGAGCAGTTTGCCGGCCGGAGCACTTTCGCCGCCTGCCGGAATGGCCGTCATGCGGCGGCGTGATATGGGCAGGAAGTAAAGGGGAATGAGGATCAGCACGGAAAAGACGATGCCGATGGTGGTGCCGGAAATGGCACCGGCGGCGACGAACTCATCCGAAAGCCCGGCCTTGATACAACGATCAGCGATCAGAACGCCGAAGAAGAGCTTGGCGACAGCCTCGGTGATCTGGGTCGCGGCGGTGGGGATCATGTTGCCAAGGCCCTGATACATGCCGCGGAAGGTGGCGGCGATGGCATACAGAAACAGGGAAGGCGCAAGGGCGATGATGGAATACTGCGCCTTGACGGAAACGGTGGCGGCGGCAAAGACCGGCGCGCCGAGAATCAGGATGGCTGTGCCTAAAATGCCGATCAGAGAGAAGGAAAGGAGCGTAACGCGGAAAATACGCCGAACCTCTGTTCCGCGGCCGAGGGAGGCGGATTCTGCCACGAGCTTGGATACCGCCACGGGCAGGGACAGGGAAAAGGTCAGCAGGATCTGCTGTACCTCAAAGGCAGAGTGAAAATAGGACATACCCAGCGGGCCGATCATATCGGTCAGCGGGATCTTATAGCAGATGCCGATGATCTTAACAATGAAATTGGACAGCAGCAGGACGAATGCCCCGCGGGCTACGCTTTTTGCCGTGCTTTCTGACAAGAGGCAGAACCTCCTTCCTTGTATGTTGTTTTAGACATTATAAATCAAATTCCGGCAGATGTAAAGCAGGTGCGCGATTTCCGGCAGAAAAAGGCGTAATGTGCAACCTTTTGTCCCGAAGAGGAGAAGGGGGACGAAACCTATAGAAAAACCGGAGATTTTCCCGATGAGAAAAGTGCCGGATTTTATAAAAAGTATTGCAGTTTGTGGCGGGGGATGATATATTTTGACTGCAAAGAAAAAGAAAGGAAGCGACACAATATGAGCACATTGGTTCTGATCGGCGCGGAAACCGCAGAGTACGGTGAACAACTGCGAAGCGTGCTTTCCGATAAGCGGGATATCCGCTGCATCACCCTTTCCGGAGACGGGCCGGCAATACTTGCGGCGGTGCGGGACAAACGCCCCGATATCCTTCTGCTGGATATGATGCTTACCCGGCTGGACGGTCTTGCCGTGCTGCGGGAGGTCATGTCCGGAAAACTGACAAAACAGCCCAAAGTCATTCTGATGACCTCCTTTATCAATGACCGTATCTCGGCGGAGGCATCGGCCCTTGGCGCGGACTATCTGCTGCTCAAGCCCTTTGAGGCGACGGTTCTCTCTGAGCGGGTGGAGGAGCTTGCGGGCGGAAACGTGCTGCCCATGCGGCCGCGGAAGGACAGACCCTTTTCCCTCTATGCGGAAGTCACCGGCCTTTTGCATACTGTGGGTGTCCCGGCGCACATCAAGGGATACCAGTATCTGCGGGAGGGCGTTATCCTCGCAGTCAACGATCCCGAAGCTATCAATGCCGTGACGAAGATCCTCTATCCCACTGTGGCAAAACAGTTTTCGACCACCGCAAGCCGGGTGGAACGCGCCATTCGCCATGCCATCGAGGTGGCGTGGGAACGGGGAGATCTGGAGGTGCTGCAGTCCATTTTCGGATATACCGTATCCAATGCCAAAGGAAAACCGACAAACAGTGAGTTTATTGCCATGATCGCCGATCGGCTGACTCTGAAATCGCGGGGAGAAGCGGTTTGATCTCTGTAGTTTTTTCAAAAACAGAATGAATATACCGAAAGAGGACACGGGAACGGAAAAACCGTCCCCGTGTTCTTTTATATTGCGGCGTATGCCTCCGTGAGCTCGCATAGAACCGCATCAAAGTCTGCGGTATCCGTGACGTAGTCGTCAAAGCTCCGCAGGACTCTTCTGCATAGGGCGTCGGCCCGACCCCTGTCATGCAGGCTCAGGGCACGCAGGATCTCATAATCCTCCGTTCCGCATTTCATCTGCAGCCAGCGAAGGGAGAGCAGGGGGCCGTCCTTGCCGGGATAAACGATGTGGGTATCTCCGGCGGGGAGACCGGGGCTCCGGCTGGTCTGCTCGAAGGGGTCCTGGGTTTCGCTGCAGTAGAAATAGCCCCAGTGCAGATAGCCGGTCAGGTTATATCTGTAATTGCCCCAGTGGAGCAGGCGCGTGTTGAGCAGAGGCGAGTCCAGAAAACGGTTGAGGAATTTGCCGCCCGGTATATTGCAGGTATAGAACCAAAGCTCGTTGCGGTCGCTGCGCAGGGCTTCAAAATCGTTCCGGTTAAGCTGGTAATAATGATTTTTCGGCACGTAGATATCCAGCGCTTCTTCGATGAAATAGATCTCGATGGCATCCATGAGCCGGATGCCCGGCAGATATTTCCGAAATATGCCCGCAAGGATCCGGAAATCGTCGGCGCAGCGTTCCTTGGGCTCATCGCTGATGTGCACAAGGGAAATCTCACGCCAGCCGTTTTCGGTGAGAAAGGCATTGAACTGCGTTAAAAAGGAGGTCAGATATTTGCGGCCCGGGGTGGAAAGACATTCCAGTGGCTTGCCCGAGTCGGCGATATCAAAAACGGTGAAGGGAGGATCCCGCCATGTCGGACGGCTGATGATGGGCTCCCACTCCAGCGTGTCAAAGCCACATTCGAGCCCGAGTTCTGCCCAGCGTTTCATGGCGGAAAAGTCGAAGATGTATTCTCCGTCGGCTTTGGTCACCTTCATATCGCCGAAGGTGACGCGGCAGATGTTCTGATGACAGTCACGCATGGTGCCGAGATAGCGCCGGAGCATATCGATGTGAGCCTCTGAGCCGTATTCAAGGCCGTGCCAGTGGGCGACAAGGGCCTCGCTGTACCAGTTGGTGAGCTGTAATGTGCGCTCGGGCAGCTGCTTGTCCAGTACGCGAATACGGACGGGGAGGATAAGCTCATCTCCTCCGCAGCAAAAGCGGATCCGGAGGGAACGTACACCCGCAGCCGTTTCTTTGTCGGGGGTCAGAAAAACGCAGTAGACCTCCGTCTCCTTTTCTGCGCAGAGACCGTCCGCCGGCAGAAGAGGATCGTAGGTGCGGTAAGGGGCTCTGCGTACGCGATCCTGCGAGATGTCTTCCCAGTGATCGGTGGTGAGAAGGCCGTTTTGCAGTGCGTTGGTGTTTCGGTTTACGCAGACCTCAATCTCGCGGAAATACTGCAGGCGGATTCCCTCCGCCTCCTCGGCGGACCACGCGACGGCGGCTCCCGGCGTCAGGCCGGTGAACTGTACCTGAAAGGCCCTGCATTGTCCCTTCAGCAGAGAAAAATCCGCATCCCTGCGGCCGTCCTCGCGGACGATGTCGGGAAACATCCATTGGTTCTGATCGAAGATGCCGTAATCCATGGAGGGCCTCCTTGCCATTGTAACCGTTTTTTTTGAGTATAGCAAAAGAGAAAAATGCTGTCAACCGCAAAGGGACTTTTTGGTGCGGCGGAATGTTGATTTCCGTTCGGGAGGGTGCTATAATGTCAGTATCAGGCGGAAGGATACGCCCGCTGCTTTGACAAAACGGGAAATGGGGAGTTCGTTTTGAAAAGGGAACAGGAGCTTCGGGAAATCCTCATCCATAACACCGTCCGGCTTGTTGCGGAGGGTGGATTTGAGAAGGCGACGACCAAGGCAATCACCTTTGACGGTGAGACGCTGCCGGATATGCGGATGAACGAGGTCTACATCTACCGTATTTTCGGCAACAAGGAGCATCTGTATGAGGCGGCCTTTGAGTGCCTTGCCGAGGAATTTGCCGAGGATCTGCAAAGATGCGTGGAATACTACCGGGATGCAAGCGGATGCGTCCGGGAACGGCTCTACGAGGTGTTTCTGCGGGTCTGGAGATTTGCGATCAACAACGAGACGCAGTGCCGCTTTTATATCCGCTATTATTATTCGATCTGTTTCAAGGGCCAATCCCTTGCCGGACACAATCAGCGGTTTTCCAAAATTGTGAACTGCTTTCGACCTCTTTTCAAGGACGAGGCCGACGTGGTCGCCATTATGCACAGCGTCCTGACATTGCTGCTGGATTTTGCAAACCGTGTATACAACGGCGATCTGGCGGATGACGATATCAACCGTCCGCATATCTACAACGTGCTTTACTGCGCGATGGAAAGCTATTTTGCCGAAGAGGTGCGGAAATCCGCAAACCTGCGGCGGTTTGTTTGACGCCGTGCAAAAAAGAAAAGGAGAAGGTATTATATGTCCTATACTGTCGGGGAAATTCTTTCCCACGTTGACCATACGCTGCTGTCCCCGGCAGCGACCCGTGCGGAGATCCTCGCCCTTTGCGAGGATGCGCTGAAGTACCGCACGGCTTCCGTCTGTATCCCTGCCGCGTATGTCCGCGATGCGGCGGAGTATCTTGCCGGTCGGGTCGCCGTATGCACCGTGATCGGATTTCCCAACGGATACTCCACCACGGAGGCTAAATGCTTTGAGGCGAAGGATGCCATCGCCCGCGGTGCCGACGAGATCGATATGGTCATCAATATCGGCTGGCTCAAGGATGGACGGGATGAGGAGCTTCGCGAGGAAATTGCGGCGGTCAAAGCGGCCTGCGGGGACAGGATCCTCAAGGTTATCATCGAGACCTGCCTCCTGACGGAAGCGGAGAAGATCCGCATGTGCGGCATCGTTACTGAAGCAGGCGCCGACTACATCAAGACATCCACCGGATTTTCCACCGGCGGCGCGACCTTTGCGGATGTGGAGCTGATGGTGAAAAACGTCGGCCCCGGTGTGCGGGTCAAGGCGGCGGGCGGTATTTCCAGCCTTGCGGATGCAGAACGGATGCTTTCCCTCGGTGCTGACCGCCTTGGCACCAGCCGCATTGTCAAAGCGGTCAAGACCACAGAATAAAATACGGACCACAGGAGCCCCGGACAGATTTGAACTGTTCGAGGCTCTTTTTTTGCGCGCTTTTGCGGGCGAAGGACATAACTTTTTCGCAAAACACGAACAACTGTTCGAAAGTTCGGGAATCAACGAAAGAGCATCGAAAAAAAGGCTTTCAACCGGTAATAAATTTTAAAATGCCTATTGATTATTTGCGAAAAAGGTGTATAATAATAGTCAAGTGGTAACGAAGTGGGGATGCAGTGGTGATACAGTCCCTAAGATCGCCGCAAGGAGTTGTAAATGCTGCAGGGTGAGTACAGGCACAATATTGACGATAAGGGTCGTCTCCAGATCCCCGCACGGTTCAAGGAAGAACTGGGCGAGGAATTTGTGCTTTGCCGCGGTGTCGCCCGAGGAAACGGCCGCTGCCTGTGGGCGTTTACGATGGAAGGCTGGGAGAGCTTTACTGCGAAGATCGGCAGCATGAGCTTCTCCGATGCCCAGGATTTTAAACGGTTCTTTATCAATAAATCCGAGCTTTGCGGCAAGGACAATCAGGGCCGCATGCTCATTCCGCAGTTTTTGCGCAATCATGCCGGTATCGAAGGCAAGGGAGTTTGCGTGCTGGCCGGCTCCATCACCCATCTGGAGATCTGGAGCGATGCGGAATACGACCGCGCACAGGAAGAACTGACCAATGAGCGCATGGAACAGCGCATGAGTGAATTCCATTTCTGATGAAAGAATTCGTGCATGAGTCGGTGCTCCTGCAGGAGTGCCTGAACGGGCTGAACATCCGGCCCGACGGCGTCTACGTTGACTGCACCCTCGGCGGCGGCGGACATTCCTGCCGTATCGCGGAACGGCTTTGCGCCGGCGGACGGCTGATCGGCATCGATCGGGATGATGATGCGCTCCGCGCGGCGGGGGAAAGGCTCAGCCCCTGGGCTGACAGGTTCACCCCGGTAAAATCGAACTTTTCCGATGTTAAGAACGTGCTTTCCGATCTTGGTCTCAGGGCAGACGGTATCCTCTTTGATCTTGGCGTTTCCTCCTTCCAGCTGGATGAGCCGGAACGCGGCTTCTCCTACATGCAGGATGCGCCGCTGGACATGAGAATGGACAGAAGTGCCGGGATGACGGCGGCAGATCTTGTCAACACCTATGACGAGTTTGCCATTGCGGATATTCTCTGGCGCTACGGAGAAGAACGCTACAGCCGCCAGATTGCCCGGGCCGTCATAAAAGCCCGTGCTGAGATGCCGATCGCAACGACCGGACGGCTGTGCGGGATCATCAGATCGGCCATGCCGCCGCAGGCACTGCGGGAAAAACAGCATCCGGCAAAACGAAGCTTTCAGGCGCTGCGCATCGCGGTCAACGGTGAGCTTGCTGCGGTGGAGGAGGCGCTGAAGGACCTCTGGAAGCACATGAACCCCGGCGGACGTATCTGCGTTATCACCTTTCATTCGCTGGAAGACCGTATAACGAAGGAAGCATTCGCAGATATGGCAAAGGGCTGTACCTGTCCGCCGCAGTTCCCCGTGTGTGTATGCGGCGGAAAGCCCAAGGTCCGGCTGATCTCCAAAAAACCCATCCTCCCCTCGGCGGAGGAGCTGGAACGCAACCCCCGCGCCCGCAGTGCAAAGCTTCGCATCTGCGAGGTGCTGGAACAGGAATAATCAAGGCCGCGCACAGCGCGGCAGGGAAGATAAAAGGAAAGGAAGTCCGGGAATGGAGCAGAAGTACAGAACGGTCCCGCGTCAGTCAAACCTCGCTCACGATATGTATACCCGTGAAATGCGGAGCGAGATCCGCGAAGAAACCCGCATTCTGCGTGAGCCTGAGAAGACGGCCTCGAAGGCGGCGGCTCCCCGCATCAGCTACGGATACATTTTTGCCGCACTGGCTGTGGCAGTCATGTTTGCCATGGTGGTCATGAGCTATGCAAAGCTCTCGGAGCTCAATATCCGCTCTGGCGCCCTGCAGAGAGAGATGACGGCACTTCAGAAGGAGTACACTGCGATCCTCGCCGCGCAGGATCGGGAATACAATCTCTCCGAGCTTGCGGAATATGCCGAGAACCATCTCGGTATGACCCGGGCCACGGCGGAAAACGTCATTTATATTGATCTTGGTGAAGCCGATGAGATCCGTCTTGCCGACGGAACGGCGGCGAAGACCGGAACAGCCGGAGCAAAACTGAGGAACGCCTTCGACACCTTTGTAGAATATTTTCGCTGACAGCATGATAATATGATAGGGCAGATCTGCGGGATCCGCCCCGGAATGAGATGATGGGAAATGTGAAAATCGCATTTCCCTGTCTCTGTCTTTATGAAGCGTCATGAACATCGCCGTACGGAAAGGAAAATACCCGAAATGAATGCCCCAACACCCACAAAATCCATGATCGGCCGTTCTGTTCTTGTGGCGGCTGTGTTCTGCGTGCTTCTGGTGGTGGGCATGGGAGGTATGCTTTTTTATCACCAGATCATCAAGCATGACTTTTATGAGACCCGTGCCCTGGAGCAGCAGACGCTGGACCAGATCATTACTCCGGCACGCGGAACCATCTATGCCTCCGACATGCAGAAGCTCGCCTACAGTGTGCCCTGCTATACGGTGGTGCTTTCTCCGGCGACGATGAAGGATGAACAGGTGGAAAGAGTTGCTTCCGAGCTTGCGGTAATTCTGGATCTGGACCGGGAATGGATCCTGCAGAAGACGCAGAACAAGAAGAGCTATTATCAGGTCATCAAGAAAAAAGTGGATACCGAGACCTGCGAGCTTATCCGCACCTTCATCAGCACGGAAAAGATCAAGGGGATCCATCTTTTTGAGGATACAGAGCGTTATTACCCCTACGGAACGCTCGCTGCCAATGTTATCGGGTTCACAACGGTGGATAATGTGGGTGCCTACGGTCTTGAGGCAGCCTATGAGGATATGCTTTCCGGCACGCCCGGACGCATCACCACCTCCAAAAACGGCGCGGGAACAGCACTTTCCTCCGCCTACGAGCAGTATTTTGATGCCGAGGACGGCATTTCTCCCGTAACGACGATCGATATCCCCATCCAGCAGATTCTGGAAAAGTACCTCAAAAAGGCTTATGAGGACAACAAATGTGCCGTTGGCACCATCGGCATCGTTATGAACGTCAAGACCGGCGAGGTCCTTGGCATGGGACAGTATCCCACCTACGATCTAAACGATCCCCGTTCCGTCTGGGATGAAAAGGTGCTTGCGGAGCTCGAGACTATCACCGACGAGGAAGAGCGAGAGACGGCAGAGAGTGCCGCCTTATTCGAGCAGTGGAGTACCCGCCCGGTTTCCTTGACCTACGAGCCAGGCTCCGTTTTCAAGCTTGTGACCACCGCCATTGCTCTGGAAGAGGGAGCGGTAAGTCTTTCGGATACCTTCTCCTGCCCCGGCTATAAATACATCGGAACGCAGCGTGTTGCCTGTTGGAAGGCGGGCGGCCACGGCGGCGAGAACTTTCTGGACGGTCTGAAAAACTCCTGCAACCCTGTCTTTATGGAAACGGCGCTGCGGGTAGGTACCGAGAAATACTATGAATATCTGCACACCATGGGTCTTGCCGACAAAACGGATATCGATCTGCAGGGTGAACAGACGGGTATTCTTCACAGCAAGTCCAACTTCCGTGAGCTGGAGCTTGCCATTGCCTCCTTCGGTCAGCGCTTCAAGGTCACGCCGATCCGCCTTCTGACCACGATCTGCGGTCTGGTCAACGGCGGCAAAATGATGCAGCCCCACCTTGTCAAGGCCATTGCCGACAAGGACGGAAATATTATTGAGACGGTGGAACCCACCATGATCTCCCAGATCGTTTCTGCCTCCACCTCCGAGACGCTCTGCTACATGATGGAGCAGGTCGTATCCACGGGTACCGGTAAGAATGCGTATGTTGCCGGTTACCGCGTCGGCGGCAAGACCGGCACATCCGAAAAACTGGATGCCGTGCTGGAGGAAGGGGAGACGGAAAGCGACAAGCGCATTGCCTCCTTCTGCGGCGTTGCTCCGATGGATGATCCGGAGATCGCCGTGCTGGTGCTCATCGACGAGCCCCGAGGAAGCCTTCGTCAGGGCGGACAGATTGCAGCGCCCGTGGTGGGAAATATCCTTTCCGAGGTCCTGCCTTACTGGGGCATCGATCCCGTGTACACCGAGGAGGAGCTTGCCAAGGCGCAGGTCTCTGTGCCCGCGGTAACGGGAAATTCCGTTTCCGTTGCCGAGAATAAGCTCAAGCGTGCGGGCTTCCGCGTCCGCGTGATCGGTCAGGGAACTACGGTCACCACACAGATGCCTGCGGCCGGAGCGGATATTGCAAAGGATTCCACGATTCTTCTCTACTGCGGCGAGGCCGCTGACACAGAAGCACTTACGATGCCCTCCCTTACGGGAATGAGCTACGATCAGGTCCGCCTGAAACTGGACAGCATGGGTCTTTATCTCCATGCCCAGGGTGCCCTGCAAAGCTCCGGCGATTCCGCAACGCGTGCGACCTCTCAGTCGGTCCGTGCGGGTGACAGCGTGCAGGTCGGTACCGTTGTCAACGTGCAGTTTGCCGACCTGGAAAACACGGCAGACCACTGATACATCCCTTTTGGCTTTTTACGGAAGCGAGTAACAATCATGAACAGAACTGTTGTTTTTGCAAATACCGAAGTGATCGAAGCACGGTGTGATATGGGGCAAGAGATCACGGGACTGTGCACCTCCTCCCGCACGGCGGGAGAGGGGATGCTTTTCTTCGGACTGCCCGGCGTTGCCGACGGAGCCCGCCACGGCAGGGATTTCGCTCTTTCTGCTGCTGCGGCGGGGGCGCTCCCCGTGCTGGATGCTCTGCCCGATCCTGCACCGGAGGCGTATATACTCGTTCGTGATGTCCGCAAGGCGCTTGCGGAATGCGCGGCGGAGTATTACGGCCATCCCGAACGCGAGATGAAGATCGTCGGCGTTACCGGAACCAAGGGGAAGACCACGGTAACGCATCTTCTGAAGCACGTTCTTGAGGATTGTCTCGGGGCTAAGGTCGGTCTCATCGGAACCAATCATATTCTGATCGGTGACCGTGAGCTTCCCAGTGCGAACACCACGCCGGAGGCACACGAGCTTTCCCGTTATCTGCGGGAAATGGCGGATGCCGGCTGCGGATACGCAGTGATGGAGGTCTCGTCCCATTCGCTCGCTCTTTCCCGGGTCAAGGAGCTTCATTTTGCCGCGGCTGCCTTCCTGAATTTGACCCTTGACCATCTGGATTACCATAAAACCATGGAAAACTATGCCGCCGCAAAGGCTCTTATCTTCGGCATGAGCGACACGGCAGTCATATCTGCCGATGCAGACTTCAGTGAAATGATGATATCTGCGGCAAAGGATATTCCCACCACCCTCTTTTCCACCCGCCGCAACGATGTGGGACTGGTGGCGAAGGATATCCGGCTGCAGCAGAGCGGCTGCGTTTTTGAGGCTGTTGCCCCCGGGGAACTCCACCGTGTCCGGCTGCCCATTCCGGGTATGTTTTCTGTATATAATGCCCTCGCGGTACTGGGGCTGGCCCGGGATCTGGGCATCTCTCTGTCTGCCGCGGCGGAGAGCCTTGCCGGTGCCGGAAATGTGCGCGGCCGCTGTGAGGCGGTGGAGACCGGCAGCGATTTCGGCGTGATCATCGATTATGCGCACACTCCCGACAGCTTATCCAACATTCTCCGCACCGTTCGCGGCTTTACCGCCGGGCGCGTGATTGCAGTCTTTGGGTGCGGCGGAGACCGGGACCGCACCAAACGCCCCATCATGGGTGCCATCGCCGCCGAGCTTTCGGATGTATACTATGTTACCTCCGACAATCCCCGTACCGAAGTGCCGGAAGCCATTATTGAGGAGATACTTGCCGGCGTCAAAGGCAAGCGGCAGCCCCGGGCGGCGGAGCCCGACCGCCGGAGCGCTATCCGTGCCGCCATTGCCGAGGCAAAGGCGGGGGATACCGTCGTCATCGCCGGCAAGGGTCATGAGGATTATCAGGAGATTATGGGTGTGAAGCACCATTTTGACGACAGGGAAGAGGTCCTTGCCGCGCTGGAACTTTTCAGAAAGGGGGAGTAGTCCGTGGAGAAACGTACGCTTGCACATCTATGCACGTTGTTTGAAAACGATGGCTGCCCTCCGCAGGTAAAGGATTCCATCGTCACCGGGATCTGTACCGATACACGTCGGGTGGAACGGGGGGAACTGTTTATCCCCTTCCGCGGGCAGAGGGTGGACGGTCACGATTATATCGAAACCGCACTCTATTCCGGCTGCACGGCTTCTCTGTCCGAGCATGCCATTCCCAACCAGCCCGTGGTGGTTGTCAGGGATACCCGCCGCGCGCTTCTGCAGCTGGCAGAGGGCTATCGCAGAGAGTTTTCTCCCCTAATGTGTGCCGTGACGGGCAGCGTCGGAAAAACTACGCTGAAAGAGATGATCGCCTCGGTCTACGGAACGACCTATCAGACGCTCAAGACAGCGGGCAATTTCAATAACGAGATCGGACTTCCCCTGACGGTGCTGCGGCTGGAGCGCGATACCCAGGCCTGCGTACTGGAGATGGGCATGTCCAATGCGGGAGAGATATCCCGGCTTGTCCGCGTTGCGAGACCTCACATCGCCGTGGTCAACAACGTCGGTGTTGCGCATATTGAAAACCTTGGCAGCAGGGAGGCTATCCGGGATGCAAAGCTTGAGATCCTCCAGGGGCTCGATGCCGACGGACATATCATCCTCAATGCTGATGAACCGCTGCTTATGCAAAAGCTTTGTGAGATCGGTTCCCGAGCCGTGACCTTTGGCATGGAAAGGCAGGAGGCGGACGTATTCTGTCTTTCCTGCGAAAGCACGGAGGGCGGCAGCCGTGCTGTTGTGCGGCATCCGGAGGGAGAGACGGAGATCTTCGTTCCTGCCGCCGGACGGCACAATGTTTCAAATGCCCTCGCGGCTTTCGCCGCCGGCCTTGCGGCGGGCATATCTCCCGAGAAAATTGCAAAAGGCATCGCCGCCTTTACCAATACCGGTATGCGGCAGAATATTTATTCCCGTGACGGGGTGACCGTTATCGAGGACTGCTACAATGCAAATCCCCAGTCCATGCGGGCGGCACTTTCTGTGCTTGGCGAAAGCAAAGGCCTGCGCAGGGTGGCGGTGCTCGGAACCATGCGTGAGCTTGGTGCTATTGCCCCCTGCGAGCATTGCGAGATCGGAAGCATGGCTGCGGAGGTTGCGGATGAGCTCATCTTCTGCGGCAAAAACGCAGAGGATTATGCCCGCGGAGCCCGGGCCGCCGGGTGTGACCGTGCCCGCATCCATGTGTGCGGGGACGCGGCCGAGGCCGGAGCGGCGGCGAAGGCGCTGCGCCGTGCGGGCGACGTGCTGCTCTTCAAAGGCAGTCGCGGTGAGAAGATGGAGGAAGCCATCCGCGCCATCTTTGAATAAAAACAAAGGATCGGAAAAAGAAAAATGGATCGCTGGTTTGTCCTGGGGGCCTTTGGCCTGTCCCTTCTGCTGACAATTTTGCCGGGCAGAGCTGTAATATCCTTTCTGCATAAGCTGAAATTCGGTCAGCATATTCTGGAGATCGGTCCCCGCTGGCACAGAGCCAAGCAGGGAACCCCCACAATGGGCGGCATCCTGTTTATCGGTGCCATCGTGGCGGCGGTGCTGATTTTTGGCGCGCCTTATTATCTGAAGGGGGATTTTCGTCCTCTTGCGGTGCTGGTTCCGGCTGTGATCTTCGGCGGCGCAGGTTTTGTGGACGATATGACCAAGATTCGCAAAAAGCAGAACGAGGGCCTGACACCCCTGCAGAAGCTGCTTTTACAGACAGCGGCTGCCGCAGTCTTTCTGACACTGCTGCGCGTGTGGGGCTATGATGCGGGTGAGCTGTATATCCCCTTTGTCAATATAAGCATCCCCATGAACTGGTATGTATATGCCGTGATTGCAGCCGTCTTTATCGTGGGAATGGATAACGCGGTCAATCTCACCGACGGTATTGACGGCCTCTGTGCCGGCGTTACCGTGCCGGTGTCCGTGCTTTTCCTTGCGGCAGCGCTCTTTACCGCGGGCGGAAGATACACCTCCGTTGCCATCCCCGCTGCGGCACTGCTTGGCGGCATGCTGGGTTTTCTGTATCACAATTTCAACCCGGCACGGGTCTTTATGGGAGATACGGGATCCCTTTTCCTTGGCGGCATGGTCTGTGCGCTGGCCTTCGGTATCGAAGCCCCGGCGGTTCTTATTCTTGCGGGTTTTGTGTATATCCTTGAGATGGCCAGCGTTATTCTGCAGGTGGGCTGGTTTAAGATCAGCCACGGAAAGCGTATCTTCAAAATGGCGCCGATTCATCACCATTTTGAAATGTGCGGCTGGGGCGAGAAGAAAATTTTCTTTGTTGCGGTAACCCTGACGGCGGTACTTTGCGCGGCCGGATATCTGGGCATTATGAATCGTTGATTTGATTTGGATCGGGAGAACGAAATGACGGAGACAAACCACAATACGGCGGCGCAGAACGTGACGGTCATGCCGCGGAAAGAAAAAAAGAGAGTTCGTTTTATCGGCATGGACGCGCCTTTCTTCATGCTTGTGTGCACGCTGCTCTTTTTTGGTCTCGTCATCGTTTATTCCGCAAGCTACTCTCTCTCTCTGCGGGACCATGACACTACGTCCTATTACATTCTTCACCAGACGGCCTATGCCGTTGTCGGCTTTGGATTGATGCTGGTCATTTCCCGTTTTGACTACCGGTGGCTGAAAAAATACTGGCTTGTGATCCTTGCTTTTTCGGTGCTTGCGCTTGTGGCGGTGGAGCTTTTCGGTGTTGTGCGAAATTTCTCCAAGCGCTGGATCATCGTGGCCGGTATTCAGTTCCAGCCCTCCGAGCTGACGTAGATCGGCCTTATCGTTTTCTTTGCCGCCTTTATCGACAAATATCACGAGAAAATGAAGACCCTGCGCTACGGCCTCGTACCCTATATCGGCGTTATGGCCGTTGTGGGACTTCTTCTGTACCGGCAGCCGCATATGTCCGCCCTGATCCTCATTGCGATGACCTGTTTTGTGATGATTTTTGTGGGCGGTCTTGCCTGGAAGTGGATCATATCCGGCGGCGCGCTGGTGGGCGCGGTCGGTTTGTATCTTATGCTGTTTACGGACTTTCTCGGATACATCCAGCGCCGCATCGAGGCATGGCAGAATCCGTATGCGGACCCCCTCGGCTCCGGCTATCAGACCATTCAAAGCCTGTATGCGGTCGGCTCCGGCGGCCTTTTCGGCCTTGGCCTCGGAAACGGTCGCCAGAAGCAGCTCTTTCTGCCGGAATCCCATAACGACTATGTCTTTTCCATCGCTGCAGAGGAGCTCGGCTTTGTCGGCGCGATGCTCATTATTCTCGTATTTGCAGCCTTTATGATCCGCGGCTTCTGGATCGCCTTCCATGCACGTGATCGCTTCGGAACGATGCTTGCCGTGGGCATCATGACCATGCTGTCGCTGCAGATCATCATCAATATCGCCGTTGTCACCAACGCCATGCCGGTCACCGGCATGTCCCTGCCCTTCTTCAGCTACGGAGGCACGTCTCTTGTCGTTCTCCTGTGTGAGATGGGACTGATGCTGTCGGTCTCCAGACAGATCCCGATGAAGAAGGAGGGGTGAGCGATATGAAGATCTTCTTTTCCTGCGGCGGCACCGCAGGTCATATCAACCCTGCGCTGGCCATTGCCGCAGGCATCCGGAAACGCAGACCTGAGGCGGAGATCGTATTCGGCGGTTCCCGCGGAGGGATGGAGGAACGGCTGGTGCGATCTGCGGGTTACGAGATCGTCACCATTCCCGTGCAGGGCCTTTCCCGCCGGATTACGCCCAGGGACATCTGGTACAATGCCAGGACGATCTTCTATCTGACCCGTGCGATCCCTTCTGCAAAGAAGATACTTCGGGAGCATGCGCCGGATGCCGTCATTGGTACCGGCGGCTTTGCCTGTTTCCCCTTTTTGCATGCCGCACATTCCCTCGGGATTCCGACGATGATCCACGAATCCAATGCACTGGTGGGGAAAACCACAAAACTCCTGCAAAACAGCTGCGATCGCATCCTGATCGGCTTTGATGCGGCAAGAAAGTGTTTTAAGGATCCGGCTAAGCCCGTTTGGACGGGCAACCCGATCACGGCGGATATGACGCTCCGCCGCGATGCAGTTCGGGAAAAGTACGGATTGCCAAAGGATATGCCGGTGGTGCTCTCGGCCTGGGGATCTCTCGGTGCGCGGGAAATGAACCGGCACATGGCCGATTATTTTGCCTGTGCGGAGAAGGATGACACCTTCCTGCACATCCATGCCACCGGATCCTTTGGATACAAATGGTTTCCGGAGCTTCTTAAGGAGCGCGGCATCGATCGACCCAATACCGATGTACGGGAATATATCAGGAATCTTGCGGAAATCATGCAGGGCGCGGATCTGATTTTGTGCCGCGCCGGTGCCATGACCATGACGGAGGTGTGCTGCGCCGGACTTCCGGCGGTTATCGTGCCCTCTCCCAATGTGGCGGAAAACCATCAGGAGAAAAATGCCCGGGCGTTGGAGGCACAGGGCGCTGCTGAGGTCATTCTGGAGAAGGACTGCAGCGGTGCGCTGCTCTATGCGCGGGTGCGTGAGCTGCTGGATTCCCCCGACGTTCGGGAGCGAATGCACCGCGCCGGTCTCGGCATGGCCGTGTGGGATGCGGAGGAGCGCATCTGGAACGAACTTTGCGGCTTGCTTCGCGAAAAAAACAAAAAAGTTGCTGACTGAAAGACAAAAAATAAACACACGGGCCTCCGCGCCGGCATAGAATAAGGTGCGCGGCGTTCCCGGCAGGGGAGCTGCCGGAGGAGGATTGTGTATATGACTACGGATCGGCTCATCATCGAAGGCGGACGGCGACTTGGGGGACGCATACGGGTACAGGGTGCAAAGAACAGTGTTTTGCCCATTATGGCGGCCACGGTCATGTGCCGCGGGGAGAGCCGCATTGACAACGTTCCGGCACTTTCGGACGTTGAAACGGCAATCTCCATTCTGCGGCATCTCGGGGCAAAGGTCTCCCGCGAGGGGAGCACCCTTCTGGTGGATGCCTCCTGTCTTTCGGCGTGGGATATTCCCGACGGTCTCATGCGGGAGATGCGGTCATCTGTATTTTTTCTCGGAGCGATCCTTGCCGCCTGCGGGAAATGCGAGATGAGCTATCCCGGTGGCTGTGAGCTGGGACCGAGACCTATCGATCTGCATCTTGCAGCTTTGCGGGAACTGGGTGCGGATATCATGGATGAAGGCGGCCGCCTGACGGCATCCTCAGAGGGGATGCATGCAGGAACGGTACATCTTGCCTTCCCGAGCGTCGGTGCAACGGAAAATGTAATGCTCGCTGCCTGCGCCGTTCCGGGGCTTACGCGCATCTGCAACGCGGCGCGGGAGCCGGAGATCGTCAATTTGCAGGAATTTCTGACCGCCGCCGGTGCCCGGATCCACGGAGCCGGTACGTCGGTAATCGAGATCGAGGGCGGGCGGCCGCTGCACTCCGCGCAGATTCGCATCATGCCGGACCGTATCGTAGCGGCTACGTGGCTGTGCGCCGCGGCGGCTGCGGGCGGTGATCTGCTGGTGGAAGAAGCGACGGAGGATACGATTGCCACGGTATGTGCGTCTTTGCGGCGTGCGGGCGCAAGGCTGGAGACGGAGCGCAGCGGTATCCGTATCCGTTCGGAAGGACGTCTGCGGGGCGGAGAGGTCATCCGCACGCAACCCTATCCCGGATTTCCCACCGATGCACAGGCCATTCTCATGGCAGCCATGTGTCCGGGTGACGGGGTCACCATTTTTGTGGAGAATATTTTTGACAGCCGCTTCCGGCACGTGTCGGAGCTTGTGCGCATGGGTGCGCATATCCGTACGGAAGGCCGGACCGCTGTGGTC
Organism: Clostridia bacterium; assembly: GCA_017414715.1. Classification (GTDB taxonomy): domain Bacteria; phylum Bacillota; class Clostridia; order Oscillospirales; family QAMX01; genus RGIG1911. The sequence continues at coordinate 5,939 of JAFQKV010000100.1, read as the reverse complement.
TGCGGCGTTCGGCGCCTTTGCGGCTGCGAGGTCTGCGCCTGCGATCTGCGCGCGGGGGCGGCGCTTGTGGTGGCGGCTCTGGCCGCAGAGGGGAAAAGCAGCATCTTTCGCCTTGACCATATAGACAGAGGCTATGAGAATATGGTACAATTATTATCTAACGCAGGTGCCTCTATCCGCAGGACGGGAGCACAGGCTGCGAATAATTGCTGACCGGGAAGTATAAATGATATGCCGAAAAGAATTATAAAAAGGAGAGCGCAGCCCAAAGCCTCCGGCGCACGCCGCCGCGGGTTCGGGTTTGTTTACGCCGTCGTTTCCACGCTTGCGGTCATTGGCGTTGCGCTTGCCGGGATCACGGTAATCTTTCGGCTGGAAAACTACGAGATCGTAGGTTCGACCCGATACGGGCGCACGGATATTATCGTCGCCACCGGGCTTGAAAAGGGAGACAATCTTTATTTCTTCAACAAGTTTTCCGTTCAGAAGGATATGCTGTCAAAGCTTCCCTATATCGGAGAAATCCGTCTGACACGCAAGCTCCCGAAGACGCTGGTCATCACCATCAAGGAAACCGGCGCGGCGGTGGCCATTCAGGACGGCGGTTGTTATGTCCTCGTGGACGCGGCGGGAAAGGTGCTGGAGCGTACCGCCGAGCCCGGCTCGGCGGCGGTGGTCACCGGGGTGGAGCTTGCGGATGTCCGCCCTGGCGATCCCATGACTACTGTACTTCCGCGACAGGGGAAAACGCTGTCGGAGCTTCTTTCCGTCCTTGCATCCCATGGGCTCATCGAGCGTGTGAGCGCCGTGACCATGGAGGGGGCTTATTCGGTGACGCTGACATATATGGAAAAGATCGAGGTGCGCCTTGGCATGGACAACGGAAAGACGGAACGCAAGATCCGCGCGCTCGGCGAAGTTCTCGCAAATCTTCCGGGGGATACTGCCGGTGTGCTCGACATGACGGGGGAGGACTATCGGTTTGTACCCTCCCGGCCGGAACCGAGCCCGACACCGACCGTGCTGCCGGAGGCAGGAGAAACAGGAACGGAAGAGTAATTGGAGACAGAAAATTCCTTTCCGGATGGGGAAAACGCAGAAAAATAGAAATATTTTTTGCTTTTTCTGTTGAAAAATCAAAAACTATAGTTTATAATGTAAGTATTATAATGAAATGTAATGCGCATATCACGGAAAAAACAAGCATTTTAAGGAAGGCAGGACTTCATAATGAGCGATGTTAGAATTAAGGTAATCGGTGTCGGCGGTGCCGGTAACAATGCTGTCAACCGCATGATCGACAGCGGTATGCAGGGCGCGGAATTTGTCGCCGTCAATACGGATATTCAGGTGCTGGACAAGTCCAAGGCTGAGACCAAGGTCCAGATCGGCATCAAGCAGACCGCCGGCCGCGGTGCCGGTGCAGATCCCGAGAAGGGCAGAAAGTCTGCCGAAGAGAACGTCGAGCAGATCGAAGCCATTGCCAAGGATACCGACATGGTCTTCCTCGCTGCCGGTATGGGCGGCGGAACCGGCACCGGTGCGGCTCCCATCGTTGCGGATATCTCCCGCAAGAACGGTGCCCTCGTGGTTGGCGTTGTCACCAAGCCCTTTGCCTTTGAGGGTTCCCGCAGAATGAACAATGCCCTTGCCGGCATTGAGGAGCTCAGCGACAAGGTTGACTCCCTCGTTGTTATCCCCAACGAGCGTCTGAAGAACGTTACCGATCAGAAGATCACCTTCAAGAACGCCTTTGAGATCGCCGATGATGTCCTCCGTCAGGCCATCAGCTCCATCTCCGATCTGATCACCATCGACGGTATCATTAACCTCGACTTTGCAGATGTCTGCGCCATCATGAAGGATGCGGGCTATGCCCACATGGGTCTTGGTAAGGCGCAGGGCAAGGATAAGGCAAAGATCGCAGCTGAGCTCGCTGTCTACAGCCCCCTGCTGGAGACCTCTATCGACGGCGCGAAGGGTATTCTGATCAACGTTATCGGCTCCGGCGATCTCGGACTTGACGAGGTTGACGATGCCATCTCCTTCATCACCAAGAACGCTAATCCCGAGGCCAACGTTATCTTCGGCTTTGCTGTGGATGATAACATGGAGGACGAGGTCCGCATCACCATCGTCGCCACCGGCTTTGACAACCAGGGCGCACCTCAGGCCGATCCTTCCGCGAAGAAGGAAGCTGCCGCCGATGATCCCTGGGGCGACATCATGGGTCTTTTCAACAAATAAGCTTTTTTCAATAACAAGAAATACACGCGAAAGCGTTGACGGAGAGAGTAGCCCGCAGGGGTGAAGCCATGCAGAGAACAGGCGGTCGGTGCAAGCCTGCGGCTTCCGGCGGTGTGAAGATCACTCCCGAGCCCCGGGCCGAAATCGTACAGTAAGCACGGGCGGCTGTCCGCCGTTATACGGATCTTCTGTAGTATGCAGAATGGGTGGTTTATACGAGCATAAAATGCCTCGTCCTGTTCGGACGGGGCATTTTTTATATTTGGAGGTATTATGCTTTATAAGGAAGTATCGACCGATCTGAATTTTAAAGATCGGGAAAAGGAAGTTGAGCGCTTCTGGAAAGAAAACCGTATTTTTGAGCGTTCCATCGAGCAACGCGAGGGGGGAGAGGTCTATTCCTTCTATGACGGACCTCCCACGGCCAACGGCAAGCCCCACATCGGTCACGTTCTGACCCGTGTTATTAAGGATATGATCCCCCGCTACCATGCCATGAAGGGCTGCAAGGTCACCCGTAAGGCCGGCTGGGATACCCACGGCCTGCCGGTTGAGCTGGAGGTCGAAAAGCTTCTCGGCCTTGACGGCAAGGAGCAGATCGAGGAGTACGGCCTCGAGCCCTTTATCACCAAGTGCAAGGAAAGCGTTTGGAAGTATAAGGGCATGTGGGAGGACTTTTCCTCCACCGTCGGCTTCTGGGCGGATATGGATGATCCTTACGTCACCTATCACAACGACTTTATTGAGTCTGAATGGTGGGCACTTAAGCAGATCTGGGAAAAGGGCCTGCTCTACAAGGGCTATAAGATCGTGCCCTACTGCCCCCGCTGCGGAACCCCTCTGTCCTCCCACGAGGTGGCACAGGGCTATAAGGATGTCAAGGAGAAATCCTGCATCGTCCGCTTCAAGGCAAAGGGTGAGGATGCCTTTATTCTTGCCTGGACCACCACGCCCTGGACTCTGCCCTCCAACGTTGCCCTCTGCGTCAATCCCCGCGAGAGCTATGTAAAGGTCAAGGCTGAGGACGGCAGCATCTATTATCTTGCCGAGGCACTGGTTTCCACCGTCGTGGGTGAGGCGGAGGTGCTGGAGCGGTACGTGGGCAAAGATCTGGAGTATAAGGAATACGAGCCCCTCTTTGATTATGCGAAGACCGACCGCAAGGCCTTCTACGTTACCTGTGCCGATTACGTCACCCTGACCGACGGTACCGGTGTCGTTCACATTGCGCCTGCCTTCGGTGAGGATGACTCCCAGGTCGGCCGCTCCTACGATCTGCCCTTTGTGCAGATGGTCGACGGCCGCGGCGAGATGACCGGCGGCACCCCTTGGGACGGCACCTTCTGCAAGCAGGCCGATCCCCTGGTGCTCAAGGAGCTGAAGGAAAAGGGACTGCTTTACCGCGTGCTGGAGTTTGAGCACAGCTACCCCCATTGCTGGCGCTGCGACACGCCCCTCATCTACTATGCCCGCGAGTCCTGGTTTGTTAAGATGACCGCTGTCCGTGACCGCCTCATCGAGAACAACAAGACCATCAACTGGATCCCCGAGTCCATCGGCCGCGGCCGCTTCGGCGACTGGCTGGAGAATGTGCAGGACTGGGGTATCAGCCGTAACCGCTACTGGGGAACTCCGCTCAACATCTGGCAGTGTTCCTGCGGACATCTGCATGCCATCGGTTCCATCGAGGAGCTGAAGGCAATGTCCGACAATTGCCCTGAGGATATCGAGCTGCACCGCCCGTATATCGATGCCGTCACCCTGCGCTGCGAGAAGTGCGGCGGCGAGATGAAGCGCGTGGAAGAGGTCATTGACTGCTGGTTTGACTCCGGCTCCATGCCCTTTGCCCAGTGGCATTATCCCTTTGAGAATAAGGATAAGTTCGAGGAGAATTTCCCCGCGGACTTTATCTCCGAAGCTGTCGACCAGACCCGAGGCTGGTTCTATTCTCTGCTTGCCATTTCCACCCTGCTCTTTGATAAGGCTCCCTATAAGAACGTTATCGTTCTTGGCCTTGTGCAGGATGAGAACGGCCAGAAGATGTCCAAGTCCAAGGGCAACGCCGTCGATCCCTTCGAGGCTCTCAATACCTACGGCGCGGATGCCATTCGCTGGTACTTCTACGAGAACAGTGCACCCTGGCTGCCCAATAAGTTCTACGGCGGCGCGGTGACCGAGGGTCAGCGCAAGTTCATGGGCACCCTTTGGAATACCTATGCTTTCTTCGTTCTCTATGCCAATATCGATGGCTTTGATGCCACCAAGTATACCCTTGAATATGACAAGCTTTCTGTCATGGACAAGTGGCTGCTTTCCCGCCTGAACACCCTGATCAAGGATGTCGACAGCTGTCTTGGCAATTATATGATCCCCGAGACCGCCCGCGCCCTGCAGGACTTTGTGGACAGCATGTCCAACTGGTACGTCCGCCGCAGCCGTGAGCGCTTCTGGGGTAAGGATATGACCCAGGACAAAATCAATGCCTATATGACTCTCTACACGGCACTGGTCACCGTGGCAAAGCTTGCTGCGCCCATGACCCCCTTCATGACCGAGTCGATCTATCGCAACCTCGTTTGTTCCATTGATTCCGCGGCACCCGAGAGCATCCATCTCTGCGACTTCCCCGTGGCGGATGATGCACTTATCGATGCGGAGCTCGAAGCCAATATGGAAAAGCTTCTGCGCATCGTTTCTCTCGGCCGCGCGGCCCGTAACGAGGGCGCGGTCAAGACCCGCCAGCCTCTCGCGGAGATGTTCATCAACCGTGAGGCAGAGTTGCCTGAATTCTATGTCGATATCATCCGCGAGGAGATGAACGTAAAGAAGGTTACCTGGGCGGAGGATATGAGCGGCTTCATGTCCTATTCCTTCAAACCCCAGATGAAGACCCTCGGTCCCCGCTTTGGCAAGCGCCTTGGCGAGATCCGGGAGAAGCTTGCTGCGCTGGACGGCTCTGTCGCCATGCAGGAGCTCAGCGCGGCGGGTGAGCTGAAGCTCGACCTCGGCGACGTTACAATTTCTCTGGCGGAGTCGGATCTTCTGATCGAGAAGAGCCGTGCCGAGGGCTATGCCTCTGCCTCCGATGCGGAGGTAAAGGTTGCCGTCAGCACGACGCTGACGCAGGCGCTTGTGGATGAAGGCAACGTGCGCGAGGTCATCAGCAAGGTCCAGACCATGCGCAAGGATGCCGGCTTCAACGTGACCGACCATATTCGCCTCAGCATCAGCGGAGGAGAGGAGCTCTACCGCGTGGTCCGCGAGAATGAAAAGGAAATCTGCGGACAGGTGCTGGCAGACGAAGTGGTGCTTGAAAAGGCCGATGGCTTTGTCAAGAACTGGAATATCAACGGTATGAAGGCCGATATCGGCGTCGAAAAGCTGTAAACCTATGGTAATAACGGCGGCGGGCACAGGGGTGTCCGCCGCCGTTTTTGTGCGCATTTCACAGAGAAGAGCAAAAAAGAAAAAAACCTAAAAAAATATAAAAAAAGGTGTTGACAAAAGGGGTGAGGAGGTGGTATACTATTCAGGCACCGCGCGAGAGACCCGGCGGGCCGAAAGGCAGACAGAGTCGAAAAGAGCGGACGGTACCTTGTAAATTAAACAACGAAGACAAAGACAGCACCTGATGAGTTTTAGCACATCTTACGCAGTAAGGTGTGTAAACTTAAAGACATGTACGAACTAAG